>NZ_JBHVYE010000002.1:0-74548 GCF_042881135.1 Streptomyces sp. NPDC058284 | reverse complement strand
ACCGGGGTGTTGTGGTCCTCGCCCGCTTCGTCGGTCTTCTCGTCGGGCTTCTCGGTCTTGCCGACAGGGCCGGTGCCGAGCTGGCCCTTGTCGTTGAGGCCCCACGTCTGCACGGTGTTCTTGTCGGTGAGGAGCATGCTGTGGTTGCACCCGGCCGCGACCTGCTTGCCGCCGTGCATGCTCTGGACCAGCTGGGGAACCGAGCGGTCTTCGTTCGTGTGGTCGCCGACCTGGCCCTTGTCGTTGAGCCCCCATGCGTAAACCCCGTCCGCCTTACCGGAGTTCACGCGCAGAGCGAGCGCGTGCCGGCCGCCCGCGGCGACGTCGACGATGCCGTTGAGCTTCGGCACCTTGCCCAGCGCGGCGTTGTGGTCGGGGTCGGTGGGGCCGGTGCCGAGCTGGCCCTTGTCGTTCTGGCCCCAGGTCCAGACGGACCCGTCATTGCGCAGGGCCACACCGAAGCCCCAGCCGTCGCTGACGCCGCCGCCGGCCGAGATCTCCCACACGTCCTGCTTGGGCAGTGACGGGATGGGGGCAGGCGAGTAGCGGTCGGCGACAGTGGAATTCCCCATCTGACCACCGGAGTTGGCGCCCCAGGCGTAGACCAGCGGGTCGTTGCCTTCGGCGGGGAGGGCGGGGGACGCCGCCGCTCCCAGAGTGGTCGCGGTGGCTATGAGGGTCAGGGCAGCGCGCAGGCGCAGCCCACGAGTGTTCGCGGTCATGGGATTTCCGTTCTCTCTCGGGCGCCACGACGTAGAGGTGGCGCCGCAGATGGGGACGAACCACGCGAATCGTGGCGTCCAGCAACATGTTTGCCGCACCCGAACCGCTTTTCGACCGGCGACACCCGCAGTTCACGCCTTTGGGTGCTGGCCGGAAAATCTGGCTACGCCAAATTCCGTGCCTCTACGGCCAGTCGGCCGCATCTTGCGCCAAGTGGCCCTCCAGGGCGCGCCGGTTCGAATGGCGCGGATCGTCGAGCTGGCGGAATCTGAGAACGGCGGCCCCCACCGAGGTGTGGCTCAGAGTCCGCCGACCCCCCCCGAACTCCCCTAAGGAGAGCCATGCGTGCTCCCGTTGTCTGCCGCGCCCTGCTCGCGGCCGGAATCGTCACAGTGGCGGGTGTCTCCGCCCTGGGCCTGAGCCCGGCGCCGGTCGTCGCCGCCCCCACGGCCGTGGTGGTCAAGGCGGACGATCCGCCGCCGGCGAAGTTCAGCGCCGCCCCCGAGCCCGACACCCAGACCGCGCCCCCGCCGCCGGACGCCCCGAAGCCGAAGCCGCCGGAGGTCGACAAGAAGTCACCCGTCCCGTCCCCGCCGGGCACCGATCCCTGCTCGTCCGAGGGCATCAACGGCATTCCGTCGAGCGAGTCCTGCAAGGGAGTCGGCAAGAACCAGGCGGCGAACGACAAGTGTCAGGTGGAGAACTTCCATTCGTGCAGTCGCCCCATCACGGGTGACGCCCAGGACGCCCAGAAGAAGGACCAGGACGCCTACGTCGAGGACCAGACGGCCTTCGAGAACGTCTCGCGGTCCGAGTCCGGCGAGGACGGAGCGGCGCAGCAGTGCGGCGCCACCTCCGGCATGCGCGACCGGCTCTCCGACGATCAGGTCATCGTTCCGCATTCCTCCTGGTGGGCCTGTTGAGCCCGCAGGCAGCCAGGACCCGCCCCCGTACTTCACCCAGGAGACTTCCATGCCACACCGCACCATGACCTACTGCTTGTCGGCGCTGCTCGGCAGCTCCCTCGTGCTGGCCACCCTGCCCGGTGGCGCCTTCGCCGCGGACGCGGTCGACGCGCCGATCGAGAACCCGGACCTCGCGAGCCCGCAGGTGGCCGCCGGGACCATCCAGAAGGCGGCGCCGACCGGTTGGGACGGCGAGCACACCCAACTGTTCTCCGCGGACCGGGCAGGCCACGACGGCAAACTGCAGGCGGCCTCGCTCGGCGACGGTTCCGCCGGCACGCTCAGCACCCGTCTGTGGCGCGTCCAGAAGGGCTCCACCGTCACCGTCACCTGGGACGACAGCCCCAGCCCTCTCACCAATTGCGGGACGGACGACCCCACCAAGGGCCAGGAGTACGGGGTCTCCGTCACCGGTGCGGCCGATTCCGCGCAGACCGTCACCACGGAGGGCACCACTCGCTCCAAGCCCAGCTGGCACGAGGGGCGCTCGTACTCCTTCACGGCCGGCGAGAACAACCCGCGGATCAGCTGGACGTACCGGAAGGCGTCCGCCTGTGCCCCGCTGGTCACGCACTTCCGGGCGACGCAGGACCCGGCGCCGGTGCCGTACGACCTCAAGAAGGCGCGGCTGCCCATGCCCCAGGCGTACCAGGGACGGGCGCCGGTCGAAGCCCGGCTGGTCGTGCAGGACTGCCTGGCGGGGCCCAGGACGTGTCACTTCGAGAAGGACGAGCGCTATTCCTACCGGTACTACGACCGGCCGCGGATGGTCGGACAGGCGTACATCAACTGCACTCGCAACGCCGTCACCGACCAACGCCCCGTCGCCTGGGAGGAGTTGCCGTACGACAACATCACGCAGTACTTCTCGCGGCACGAGAACGACACACAGAAACCGCAGCAGCAGGTGCCCGGTCCGCAGGGGTTGCAGCAGCAGGCCGAACCGAACAAGGAGCACCAGACAGACGTGCGGCAGGGGTACAAGAACATCGCCGCCCAGATCGCGGCCGGCTTCACCCGTGCCGACGGCAACCCGCTGGAGATGGCGACGAACAACCCGCTGCTCTACGGGCGCAAGGAGCAGCGGACGATGTCCGTCACCGTGCAGCCGGGTGAGGTGAGCTGGATCGAGGTCCAGGGGGCCAGGGAGCGGCTCGCCGGCACGCTGATCCACGACACCAAGCACGAGCGGATGGACGTCTTCGCCGACCTGCCCTCCGGCTCCTTCGGTGACCGCTTCTACCAGCGCACCGGCCCGATGAGCAAGGTCGAGCTGTCCCGTTGCGGCGACGCCCGTGACAACGCCCGCACTCCGGACAACTCCATCGGCGCGCCCACCCTGCGCAACGTTCCCCGCCTGGTGCCGATCGGTGAGGCGCCGAAGGGCGTCACGACCCGCACCGTTCCGCTCGCCGCCGACGAGTCCCGCGCCCGGGACTGAGAGCGCCGCATGTCACCCCCTGATCTCGCAGGAACCCACAACGAAAGGAAACAGCCATGGTTCACACCGCGCGTTCCTCCCGGCGCCGACGAGCGGCGACCCGCCGCATGCTCGTCGTGGTACCGGCTCTGTCCGCCCTCACCCTGACCGCCGCCCTGCCCTCCGCGGCGGCACCGGGAGCCGACCGGATCGGCAACTACGGCATCGAGGAGAAGCCCGAGGCGCGGGCATTCGACGGGAAGAAGTCCTTGAAGTCGGTGCAGGAAGTGACCTCCCTGTGCGGTCACGTCAAGCGCTACACCTGCTCGTTCAAGCTCGATCCCGAGCGCAAGCGCGAATTCACCAGCGCCGTGTACTCGGTGTCCAACGGCGCCATCAACTGCACCGCGGACATGTCCATCAAGCGAACGGTCAAGCTGGAGAGCACGAGCTCCGACAACATCGGCGGTGAGATCTCCGGCAGCGCCACCATCGAGGGCACGGCCTGGACCGACAACGAGGTCAGCGGCTCGGGCACCGGCGAGGTCCAGGCGCAGCAGACCCTTCAGGACGCCTCCAAGGGCAGCGCCACCACGTCGAACACCAGCAAGAGCAGTGAGACCAACCACTCGGCGCCCAAGGACAAGGGGCCCAACCAGGACTCCACTTCGGAGAGCACGGCCTCCACGAGCGCCACCGTGGAGAACACGCTGACCGGCACGGCCCAGATGACCGAGAAGGGCAGCACGACCGCGGCGTTCAAGAGCCTCATCCACCTCGCCCTGCGCGGCGCGTTCACCGCCGCGTTCAAGGGGACGTGGGAGCACACCTGGAGCATGACCAACTCCGAGGAGACCGAGGTCTCGTTCACCTTGAAGCCCAACGACGAGATCCAGTTCGGCGCGCTCAACTCCATGTCCCGCGTCGTCGGTGACCTGCACGTGGACGGCACCGGCAAGCTGGTCAAGGGCGTCACGGTGGACGGCCCCTCGACCACGAACTCCTCCACCGTCGTGGCGCAGACCTACACCAACCCGGACAAGTGCCAGAGTGTGCGCCCGTCCGGTGCCACCGCGAAGCAGCCCGACGACAACGGCGGGGACCGAAGCGTCAAGCCGCGACCCGCCGCGGAACAGCGTCGGCACACCGGGACCTATGTCCTGGAGAAGGGAGACACCTGGCGCAAGATTGCCTGACCTCGAGAGACCGCGCGCGGCGGCCGGAGCCGAATGCCTCCGGCCGCCCCCTGGGGAACCGGCCGTTGCCGAAAACGTCCGGTAGCGCCGCACGGGCATGCCGCTAAACTGGTCGGGACACCACTTCCATTTCCGATGCACGCCTTTTCGGGCCCTCGTGCAGACGCGTCCGATGACTCCGGAGGAGGAAAGGTGCGCGCACGAATTCCTCGCCCGGTGGCCCTGGTGCTGCTGTTGACTCTTGTTCTGGGAGGGTGCGGCAGGGAGGGAAGTGTACCGGGAAGCGTCGGAGCGCTGACCCGTAGCATGCCGAGCCTCGAATATTCCGTCGGAAGCGGCGTCCACGGAATTGGTTCGCAGACTGTTTCCCGCGCCCTGGCCAAGAAGTCGATAACCATAGGAGTGAAGTCCGACCACCCGTTCATGGGATTCGAGGATCCGGTGACCGGGGAACGCTCCGGGTTCGACGTCGAGATCGCGAAGATGGTCGCGGCATATCTCGGTTTCCGTCCGCGCGAGATCGCGTGGCGGACGGTCGCCCCGCAGGTGCGGGAGCTCTCCATCGCCAAGGGGGACGTCGACCTGTACGTGGGTGCCTACACGATCAACGACGAGCGGAAGAAGCAGGTCTCCTTTGCCGGGCCCTATTACCAGGGAGGCCAGGATCTGCTGGTCGAGAAGGGGAACCGGAGCATTCACGGGCCGAAGGAACTGCGCGGCAAGAAAGTCTGCACGGTGACCGGATCCACCCCTTTCGAACGGATCCGGCAACCGAAATTCGGGGTGACCGTCGTGTCTCATGACAGCTACGCGCACTGCGTACAGGATCTGATCATGAACGTGGTCGACGCCGTGACCGCCGACGACACCATATTGCAGGGGTACGCGGCTCAGAACGAGGGACGCCTGCGAGTGGTCGGCAAACCCTTCTCCAAGGAGTTCTACGGCGTGGGCCTGGCCCGGCAGGACGCCGTCCTCCGCGACGCCGTCAACGACGCGCTGGAACACCACGTCCGCAACGGCGACTGGCTCCGGGCCTATCGCGCCACGCTCGGCCGCTCCGGTGTTCCCGCGCCGACACCGCCGCCGTTGCAGAGGTACTGAACCAGCGGTATCGAACCACGTCACAGCGGTACTGCACCGCAGCTTGGAGGCGCCCATGGAGGTACTGACCGACAACGCCGGTCTCTTCTGGCAGGGCTTCATGGGCACGGTCAGGCTGATGTTCCTCAGCACGCTTCTCGCATTCGTGCTCGGGGTCGTGCTCGTCTCCCTCCGCATCAGTCCGGTGCCCCTGTGCCGCGCGCTCGGCGCGACAGTGGTGACGGTGCTCTGCAACACCCCGCTCACCGTCCTCTTCTTCGGCGTGACGCTCGGCCTGCCCATGCTGGGTCTCACCGGGGCGAGCTACTTCACGCTGGCCGTCCTGGTGATGGGGGGCTACGCGTCGGCGTTCGTCTGCGAGGCGCTGCGCTCGGGCGTCAACACGGTGGAGACCGGCCAGGTGGAGGCTGCCCGCAGCCTCGGCATGTCCACGCTGCAGACGGCGGTGCTGATCGTGTTTCCGCAGTCCGGCCGGGCGGCGATCCCTCCCCTGAGCAACGTCGTGATCACCCTGGTCAAGAACTCCGCCCTCGCCGGCGGCTTCAGCGTCTACGAGCTGTTCAGCACCGAGAAGACCCTGGTGGAGCGCGGCTACACGGTGGCGGTCGTCTTCCTGTGGGTGACCGCCGCCTATCTGCTGCTGATCTCGGTGATCAGCACCGGCTTCCGGTTCCTCGAACGCCGACTGGCGGTGCCGCGATGAGGACCGAGCTGTTCGAGGCCCCGGGCCCGCGAGCCCGCCGCCGTCAGGGCTGGTACACGGCGCTGGTCGCGGCGGTCACCGGTGGCGTGCTCTGCTGGGTCCTCCTCCGCTTCGCGGACGCCGGGCAGTTCGACGCGCGGATGTGGGAGGCGTTCACCTACCGCGGGGTCCAGCTGCGCATCCTCACCGGCGTGGTGGACACCGTGAAGGCGTTCGTCCTCGCCGTGGTGCTCTCCCTGCTGCTGGGCTTCCTGTTCGCGGCGGGCCGGCTCTCGGCGCACCGCGTCCTGCGCGGCCCGGCCGGGGCACTGGTGGAGTTCTTCCGCGCGGTACCGGTGATCATCACGGTCTTCGCCCTGTACGCCACCGACCTGCTGCGCTCCTGCGTGACCGCGGTCGCCGACCTGCTGCGGAACAACCTCGCGGGCCCGGGTGAATGGCTGGCGGCGAACTTCGCGAGCCCCACGCTGTGGGCCCTGGTCATCGGGATCGCGCTGTACAACGGCGCGGCCCAGGCGGAGATCCTGCGCGCCGGCGTCGGCGCCGTACCGCAGGGGCAGATCGAGGCGGGGTATGCGTTGGGGATGCGCAAGGCACAGGTGATGACCGTGGTGGCCATGCCTCAGGCGGTACGGACCATGTTGCCGAGCATTATCAGCCAAATGGTAGTGACACTGAAGGACACTTCGCTCGGCTTCTTCATCATGTACGAGGAGCTTCTCTATGCGGGAAAACTCCTGGCACAGAACACGGCGACTCCTTACGGCTATCCCTACCTCCCCGTCCTGTGCGTCGTCGGTTCGTTGTACATCGTCACGTGCACTCTGCTTTCCGCGGTGGCCCGCCGCCTTGCGTCACGCCATTCGTACACCATTCCTTCCGGCCATCGGCAGAGCTATCTGGTGACCATGACCGGAATGGTGCGGAATCGGCGGGTGCGGTCCCGTGAGAGTTTCCTCGAAGAGGGCCGAGGGAAGTAAAGGCGTATCCAATGCTGCCGCTTCATGGCGGCCGTGGCACATTCACCCCGTAGACGGAGAGAATCGGCATGGCCGAACCTGTGGAATGTGTGGACGACCTTTACCCCACTCGCGTCGAGACCGAATCGGTGCCCTTTGCGCGGCGCCATCCGGTGGTGTGGGACGACACTTCACCCGGCCCGCTGTCCACCGACGAGGTGGCGGCCTACGACCGGGATGGATTCCTCGCCTTCGGCGCGCTCATCGAACCCGCCGAAGCGCGCGAGTGCCATGAGGAAATCCAGCGTATGGCCGCCGACGGCGCGCTGCGGTCTTCCGGGCGGGTGGTGGTGGAACCGGACTCCGAGGAGATCCGCTCCGTCTTCGAGGTCCACCGGTTCGGCGACGTCTTCAGGCGGGTGGTCCAGTCCGGCCGCCTCGCCGACCGCGCCCGGCAGGTCCTCGGATCGGACGTCTACATCCACCAGAGCAGGGTCAACTGCAAGGCGGCCTTCGACGGCTCGAAGTTCGGCTGGCACTCCGACTTCGAGACCTGGCACTCCGAGGACGGCATGCCCGCACCCCGTGCGCTGAGCTTCTCCGTCGCCCTCACCGACAACCTGCCGTACAACGGCCCACTCATGATCATTCCTGGTTCCCAGCGGACCTTCGTGCCCTCGGTCGGGCGCACCCCTGTCGGCTATCACAAGTTGTCGCTGCTGGGGAAGAACCTGCCGGCGGGGCCGGCCGACCGCAGTGCCGTGACGGCACTGGCCCTGCGGCACGGCATGCGGCAGTTCACCGGACCGGCCGGTTCCGCCGTCATGTTCGACTGCAACTGTCTGCACGCCTCCGGAGGAAACGTTTCACCGTTCTCCAGGACGAACCTCTTCGTCGTGTACAACAGCGTCGACAACCCGCTGACCACGCCCTACGCGGCTGCGGAAACACGACCGCGCTACCTCGCCGACCGGGACCTCACACCGGTGCCCCGATCAGCGGACCGGCCGAGCCGATGAGCCGTGACACTTCGAGCGTGGTGTAGCCGCGCTCGAAGTGCCGCGGTTCGGACAGCATCAGAGAGACCAGGGCCAGCACCAGCCGCGCGTGCTCCTCGGCCGTTCCCGGCCAGGCACCGGCGTCGAGCATCCAGGGCTCGCTGTCCGCCGTCGCCTCCGTCACTCCCGCCCTGATGAGCGACTTGGACAGCTTGGCCCCGGACGTCGAAAGCACCACCGGCGTGAACAGGCGCGCCGGGAGCACCGCCCCCGGCCAGCACAGGAACGCCTCGTCGAGGAGGCGGCAACCCGCCGCCCAGTCGGCCCCCTTGACCACCACGGCGAGCGCGTCCTCCCGCGCGGCCACCCGCTCCTTGAGGAGGTTGCGGTGGAGCGTGCCCGAGCTGAGGTACGCCCCGTCGTCCGACCCGTCCGCCCGGACCTCCACCACATAGCGGCCGTGGTCGAGGCAGACGGCCGACAGTTCCGCGCGCTCCGGCCCCGCCGTCAGTAGTTCGGTGTGCTCGCCCCGCTTCTGCGCCCAGCCGCACCGCGGGCACGGAGGGCTCAGGGACACCTCGCCGTGCGAGGGCGCGAGCACCCACCGCAGGGTGTCCATGCGGACCAGTGAGTCGAGGAACTCCTGCCGGAAGTCGCGTCGGCTCTGCTGCCGCGTGTACGTCTCGATCTCGTAGGCGACGCCGGTGGCCGCGGACAGCGCGTCGAAGAAGCCCCCGTAGTACGTCCGGATCAGCTCCGCTATGCGCGCGCCGCCCAAGGTGTGGCGGAAGGAGCGTTCGTACCGCGTTCCCGTGCGCGGGCACCGGCGCGTCTCGCAGGCGGCGTTGTCCAGCGCGCCGAAGCGCAGCGTCACCTCGACACCGAACCGCTCCCGTGCCGCCCGGGCGAGCAGGAACGTGGCGGCTTGCATGACGCTGGTGCCCAGGTGCGGGGCGCCGTTGATCTGGACACCGGCGTAGAAGGACACGCGGCGGTGCCCGGTCGTCAGCAGCCGCGGGCGGATGAAGTCGACGCTGTGTCCGACGGCGCCGGTGGTCACGCTGACGGGCGAGACGGGCACGGTCCGAGGGGTGTCGGAGGAGGTGCTGGTGGAGTGGGTGCCGGGGAGGCGGTTGCTGTCGGTGGTGTCGGCGGGCTCCATGGACGTCCTCTCTGCTGGATGGGGCGTGGTGCCCTCTGCTACCGAGGGCGGGCGCAGGGGTCACCAGTGCCGGCGGACCGCGGACCGCGGCAGGTCCACGACGCGCAGGGGGCCGGTCCAGTGGGGTGCGGCCGACTCGTCCAGGGCCTCAAGCCGCGTCGTGCGCGAGCGGGCGGCCGTACGCAGCAGCTCCATCAGTCCGTCGCCGGTCAAACGGCTCGTGTACGGGTCCGTGCCTCGCCCCGCACCCGTGTGACCCGGCCGGACGCCGTCCTCCTCCGCCACCCTGCGACAGGCGAGGCCCACGATGAAGTAGGCCGCGGGCCAGGGGCCCGAGCGCCAGATCACGGCCTCGTCCCGCTCCTCAAGGAGGAGCACCTGATCAGGATGGTCCTGGGTGAAGTCCCCGAAAGGCAGCGGGCACAGCGTGACGGCGCGTACGGCGAACCCGGCCGCCGCCAGCATCCCGACGGCCTTGCGGGGACTGGAGTAGCTGCCGATGGTGATCCCCAGGCCTTCCCCCAGCGCACGGCCGTGCGCGATGACCGCGGGTATCAGCTTCAGGCCGTCCGTCCCCCCGCCGACGGAGCGGCGCAAGGCGTCGGCCTCGGGAGACAGCGGGACGTAGGGCGGATTGCTGGTGACGACCAGGGGGCGGCCCAGCGGGGCGGGGGCCGTGGCCAGCAGTTCGGCGGAGGACAGCGCGGTGAAGTCGCCGCGGGAGAAGGTGACGCGGCTGCCGTTGTCCGACGAGGCGTAGTGCTCGCGGGCCCAGGCCACGGTGTGCTCTCCCGAATCGATGCCGTGGACCCGGTCCGCTCCCGCGCGGGCCATGGCGGCCGCCGCGGCGCCGCTGCCGGAACCGAGGTCCAGGACCGCACAGCCGCCCGCGTCGATCAGGTCCTGCGCCACCCAGACCCCGATCTCGGTGTCGGCCGGTTCGAAGAAGACCTGCGGGGACGAGGGCGGGTCCAGGTCACGCGGTGTCAGATGCCGGTACGTGGTGACGCGGGCCGGTTTCATGGCAGGACCTCGATCCGGGGTGGAGGGGCGGCGGGGAAGGGCGCGGGGGACGATGCGGGGGCGAGTCGGACGATGTGGTGCGGAGCGCGTCACTTCGGTCCGGGGCCCTGCCCGCCCACCCACTCCAGGACGGCCATCGCACCGGTGAGTTTCATGGCCGCCTGCGTCCAGGCCAGGGACCGGGCCCCGTCCAGGACCTCACCGGATACCTCGTCCCCGCGGTGGGCGGGCAGATCGTGCATGAACAGGGCCTGCGGCCAGCGGGCCAGCAGGGTCGCGTCCACATGGAACGGCCGGAACGCCTCACGCCAGTCGGGGTCGGGTTTCGCGGTGCCCGTCGTCTGCCAACGGGTGGTGTACACGATGTCCACGTGATCGGGCAGGTGCGCCGGATCGTGCACCTCCTCCAGGGTGGCGCCCGTGACCGCGGCTCGACGCGACGCCTTCGTCAACTCCTCCTCCGGCAGCCCGTACCCGTCCGGAGTGCTGAAGGTGACCCGGGCCCCCGGCACGGCCGCCAGCGCGTGGGCGAGGGCCACGGCCGTGTTGTTGCCCTCGCCCAGGTACAGCACGCTCACACCGGTCGGATCGCCCACCGCCAGGCGCAGGGTGGCGAGATCGGTGATCCCCTGGGTGGGGTGCTCCTCGGACGCCATCGCGTTGACCACCGGCAGGCCGCCCTCGACGGACAGCTCACGCAGCTCTGCCAGGGGGCCGGCGGTACGCGCGACCAGGAGGTCGAGCATGCGCCCCAGGACGCGACCCGTGTCGGCCACCGACTCACCGGTGTTCAACTGCAGGTCCTGCGGGCCGTACGCGACGGGAACGGCGCCCAGCCGCACGGCGCCGACGGTGAAGGCCGTACGCGTACGGGTCGAGGTCCTGGTGAACAGCACACCGGCGACGCTGCCCTCCAACGGCCGGTCGTGTGCGTGCCGGTCGCGGTGCAACTCCACCGAACGCGCGGCCAGTTCCCTGATCACGGCCGGTTCCACCTCGGCCAGGGAGAACAGACCGCGGGCGGGGGCCGGTCCGGGCCGCGAGAAGTCGTCGTTGTCCATCGGTCCCTTTCGGTGGAGTGTCAGTAGAGGGTCAGGGTCCGGCCGAGGCCCCGGCGGACGGCGGCCTCGTACACCGCCCCGAGCAGTCCGACGTCGAGGACGGCCATGCCGAAGGGGTTGCTGATGACGTGGGATCCGGTGGGCCGGACGGCGGGCCGCTCACCGATGAGGACCTGGCCGAGGGTGCCGTCCAGGGCCTTGCGGGTGGAGTCCTGACCGTGCGCGCGGTCCTTCGGCGCACTGCCCGTGATCTGCCCCTCCCGCATCATGCGTCCCAGGACCCTGCGCGGGTTGTCGGCCACCAGGGCGACGTCGTCCACGAACACGGCCTGCGCGGTGAGGAACGCGTCGGGCAGCAGGTCGGCCAGGGACACATGCGCGACGAAGGTGCCGGGGGTGAGCCAGGCGGCCGGCAGGTACCCGCGGTCGGCGGTGGTCGTCGTCACCACCACCGGCGCGGCGGCCACCGCCTGCCGGGCACCCGGCTCCACCCGGACGGTGACGTGGGGGTGCCGCTCGCGGATCCAGCCCGCCAGGTCCTCGGCACGCCGAGGATCGGTGTCGTAGAGATGCAGGCGCGTCGTACTCGGGAACGTCGCGACCAGCAGCCCGGCATGGACGCGGGCGAGCATGCCGCAGCCGAGGAACGTCGCCGCGTCCCACTGCCCGGGGCCCAGATGCCGCAGGCTGACCATTGTGTACGCGGCCGTCCGGGTCGCGCTCAGCCAGCCGGCCTCGGCCAGCACGCGCGGTCGGGCGGTGTCCGGGTCGAAGAGCATGGCCAGCCCCGCGGCCCGCTCCCTGCCGTGGGACGGATTGCTGGTCGCGGCGTTGATGAGCTTGATCCCCCGCAGCGGGGGGCCGTCGTCGTCCTCCACCGCGCCGAGCATGGCCAGGGAACGGCAGTACGCGCCTTCGCCGTTGGTCCAGGGCAGGTAGCCCTCGGGAGGCAGCGCCACCCGGCCCGCGGCGTGCCGGCGCAGCACCCGTGCGGTCTCCGCGCAGACATCCACGTGCGCGAGGCAGGCGCGCACCGCCTCCCTGTCGAGAAAGAGCAGTTGCTCCGGCATCGTCGCCTTTCGGTTGGCGCGGTCGGTCAGGATGTTCGCGGCAGCAGGCCGGCGGCATCGAACGCCTCGGCGCCGCCCGGTACGGCCATGGCCCCGACCTCCTGGAAGAGCCGTACGGCGTGCCGGGACGCCCTGCGGATGCCCTGGTCGACCGAGGCCGATGGGTAGGAGTCGTGCACGACCTCCTCGACGGTCGACGGCGCGAGCCCCGCGGCGGCCAGCGACGCGCGGACGGGCCGCAGGTCGGGCAGCAGGCTGCAGCGGATCAGCTCGGGCAGGCAGCGCGCGATGCGGCCGCGCGACCCGGTGGACTCCTGTGCCCACAACTCGCGGAAGAACCGCGCGAAGAAGACGTGGTGCCAGCCCTCGTCCTTGGCGTGGTCCCTGACGATGTCCCGGACCACGGTCAGCACATCGGGATCCTTCGGTATGTCGTTGAGCACCGCGGTGATCAGCGTTTCGAAGACCACGACCTGCAACAGCTGGGCCAGGGCCGGCTCGTACGGCAGGGCCTCCGTCCCGATCGCGTCGAGCCGTCGCAGGAACGGACCGAAGTCGTAGGCGAGCGGCGCGACCCCCGACGCGGCGGCGACCTGCTGGATGACGTCGAGGCTGTAGAGGGAGTGGTACCCCTCGTCGCAGTAGATGCGGTACGCGTCCAGGCGGACGGCACCATCCGTGTCGACCCCGCACCGGTTCCCGGCGATGCGTTCCGTGGCGCGGTTGACCACCCGCGTCTCGAACTGGGCCGTGAAGTCCAGGTACTGGAAGAGGTGCCTGGCGAGGAGCTCCCTCCGGCGCGCCTCGCCGAGCGCCACCACCCGCGGGTGGTTCAGGTAGGGCACCAGGGCCGGGGGGAAGAAGGCCCGTCTTGTCTCCAGTTCCTCCGCCAGGCGGCGCCGGGGACCGCTGCGTACCCCGGCGCGCTGGTACCAGTCGCGTTCCTGCGTGCTCACCGCGGCCTCACCTCGTTCAGGGCGGGGTCTTCAGGGGGCACGGGGGCCGTGACCGTGAATCCGTCGGCGATGCCGACCGGGGCCAGAGCCCGTTGGGCGCGCCACCGCGGTGAGTAGACGGTGTCGAGGTAGCGGTCTCCGCCGTCGGGGCACAGGCAGGCGATGTCGGTACGTTCGGGGCTCTCCCGGAACAGCCGCAGTGCCGACGCGACGAGCGCACCGGAACTGGAGCCCACCGCGATGCCGGTCGTCTCCTTCAGCCACAGGCAGGCGCTGACCGCCGACGGCGGATCGACGTGGACGGCCGGCCGGTAACCGTGCGGCAGGAACGTCGACTTCCGGCTCGCGCCGATTCCCGAAAGCACACGTTCGCCGTGTGCGTCGCCCAGAGCCATCGAGCCGACGACATCCACTCCGATCAGTTCCCACTCCGGTTCATGCGTGCGGACATAACTGTGGAAGCCCGCCAGCGTGCCCCCGGTGGACACCGCCACCAGCACGCTCACCCGCCTTGCGGGCAGCTGCGCGCGTAGCTCCGGCGCCGTCCACCGGGCGTGCACCGCGGGGTTGGCCGGGTTCGTGTACTGGTTCGGCCACACGAGCCCCGGCTCGCGGCGCACCTGCTGCGCGACGCGGGCGAGGCGGTTGAGCAGGAACCCGCCGGCGCCGTCCGGCTTCTCGACCACGATGACCCTCGCCCCCATGGTGCTCAGGGCGCTGCGCACCGACGGGCTGACCCGCGGGTCCACGACGGCGGTGAAAGGCACCTGCAGAGACGCGCTCACGGCGGCCAGTGCCAGGCCGAGATTTCCCGACGTCGACTCGATCAGACCGATACGGGGATCGATGCGGTCCCTGACGTCGTGCCAGAGCGCGAAGGCGGTGCGCCCTTTGATGGAGCCGTACGGATTATGCGATTCGAGTTTCAGCCAGAGAGTCCTGGGTGTATGGTCGAATTCGATTCCCAGAGGTACGACCGGACTGGGAGACCAGGAAACGCTCGCCGGTTCCGAGTTGTCGGGAAACCGGCCCGGAAAAATCTCCAAGGCACCTCCGTGGCGTGGTCTCGCCAAAACCGGATATGGGGACAGCGCCGTCGCTATTCCCAGCCTATGGCCCCGTTTGGGGGTGCCACAAGGAATGGAATGCGCCATATTGATGCGGCGGCCATCCATTGTCGGCATATGCCAATGATGCGCCTTTGGGGTACCTGTTGGTATCTGTTCTTCCTGTTCTTTCGGTGCACTCCGGAGTATTCGCTGCGAGGGAGTGGTGTCCGGGCGTCAGGGCGTCGCGCGGCCGCTACGCGCGACGGTGAGCCGGCGCGTGCGCACGACAGCACCCGCACCCCGCACGCAGGCCGAGCCGCCAGGGCATCGACCGCCACCAGGAAGCGTCCCGGAATCTCTGACGGCAACAGCAACTGCCGCAACAGCACCTCCCGCAGTGGACGACCTGGCGAGCCCCCCAGTGGCGCGACGCATACGGCACCGTCCGGACCTGCCGGCGCGCGGCCACCCGGTACCGGCGCACCACCGGCGCCCGTCCCTGCGCCGCCGGGCAAGGGGGCGTGCGACGCCGTGTGCCGCGCGGCCGGGGGAGCGCCGTCGCCGCCGAGCCGTCGCGCCCGGTCGACCGCGGTGCCGCGCCCGCCGCGGGAAGCGCGCCCGTGCGGTTCAGCCGGACGACGGCCAGCGCCGAGAGCGCCCCAAGCACCAGACAGCACAGCCACGGCAGCGCGGTCAGGCCCGTGCGCCGGCCGAGGTCCAGGGTCCACCCCACGAGCGCGTTGCCTCCGGCGGCGGCGAGACCGGAGAAGACGTAGAAGATGCCGAAGTGTGTACCGGTCAGCCGCGTCGGGCCGAAGAGCGGGACCAGCTCCATCGCCAGGGGATGCACGATCATGATGCCGAAATAGACCAGCAGCGCTCCGGCGACCACCGGACAGGCGTTGCGGACCGCCGTGCCCCAGTCGTCCGGCGCACCGGAACCGCACACCAGGAGAGGCGGTACGAAACCGGCCGCTGTCAGGACGATGCCGCGCGCGATCCACACCGGGCCGCCACCGCGCCGGGCCAGCGCCCGGGTGACGCGCAGTTGCCAGACCATGTTGGCCAGCGCCCCGATCACCAGCACCGTGCTCGCCGCCTCCTGGCGCCCGGTCACCTGGCGCGCCCCCTCGGGCAGCAACAGGTACACCTGGTTCTCCAGGGTGCTCATGCCTGCCATGGCCACGGCGAAGGCGATGAAGGGGCGGTTGCCGAGGACCTCTCTCCAGTCCCCGCGGACCGTGGTCCCGCAGTGCGGGGCCTCGCGGGCGGGCAGCGCGTACATCTGGGCCAGGGTCAGGACCGCGAAGACGCCGGAGGCGACGAGGGCGCAGATGCGGAAGTCGACCAGGAGCAGCACTCCGCCCAGGGTCAGCCCCAGCAGTGATCCACCGGTTGCGAAGACGTTGAGCAGTGCGAAGGCCTCGGCCCTGCGGTGCCCGGCCTCCTGGGCGAGATAGGTCCGCACCGCCGGGTAGAACAGGGCCCCGGCCAGCCCGCTCAGCGCCGAGGCGGCGAGCAGGAGCGGCAGGCTCGACCCCACCGCGAACAGCGCGAATCCCACGGTACGCAGCAGGCAGCCGAAGATGATCACACCGCGGGGGCCGAGCCTGTCGGCCGCGGAGCCGCCGAGCACGAACAACCCCTGCTGGCTGAGGTTCCGTACCCCCAGAACCAGCCCGACCAGCGCGGCCGAGAGCCCCAGATCCTGACCGAGATAGGTCACCAGGAAGGGGATGAGGAGGTAGAAGCCGACATCCACCCCGAATTGATTGATGAGCAGCAGCCGTACCGCGAGGGGAAAGCTACGGTATGCGCGAAGCGTTTTCATGCCAGTTCCCGAGAGTGGCCCCCCACCGAGTGGTAATCCGGGCCGAGTGGTTGTGAGCGACCCAGGACAGGCAGCGGGATCACATCCGCCTCACTGCCACGCCCCGACGCCTTCGTCTGCGAGGAAAGCGGTCGGTCATATTTCCTGTGGCGACAGCAACGGTCCCCGGGGCGGAATCTGCACGGTGTCACCAGTCCTCACGTCAGCCCCTCGGCTGAACTCGGATCCGGACGGCGGAATCGCGCGGACGGTGGCCGGAAAACACCCGATCCGGCTCGGGGGCTCCCTACCGATGTCCGCGAAGGGTCTCTACGGTGAGTCGACGATCGGCGATACCACTCGAAACGCACGGCGGAATTTGTGTTTCCCCCTTTCGCCAGGAGGCGGATATGACGGGCAGTACGGGTAGGGGTACGGGTACGGGCACCGGTTCCGCGCACATCGCGGGCCGCACCATCCTCACCATCGCCGGCACCGGTGAGGCCGGCTCACGAGGAGACGGCGGGCCGGCCGCCCTGGCGACGCTCAACCAGCCGCGGGCCTTGGCGGCCGACGCGTCGGGCGCCCTCTTCATCGCCGAGTGGAAGGGCCACCGGGTGCGGCGGATCGCGCCGGACGGCACCATCACCACCGTCGCGGGCACCGGTGAGGCCGGCTACGGCGGTGACGGGGGCCCGGCCGCCCGAGCGCTGCTCAACGAACCGGGCGGCCTGGTCTGTGACGCCGCGGGACATCTGTACATCGCCGACTACTGGAACCACCGGGTGCGGCGGATCGCGCCGGACGGCACCATCACCACCGTCGCGGGCACCGGCGAGGCCGGCCACGGCGGTGACGGGGGCCCGGCCGCCCGAGCACTGCTCAACGAGCCCAGGGGGCTGGCCCTGGACGGCGCGGGCACGCTCTATGTCGCCGAGTGGAAGGGGCACCGGGTCCGTGCCATCGACGCCGACGGCCGCATCACCACCGTCGCGGGCACCGGCGAACCCGGTGGTGGACCGGACGGCGTCCCGGCCGTCGAGAGCGACCTGCACCACCCGATAGACATCGTCACGGACGCCGCGGGCCGTCTGTACATCGCCGACTGCTGGTCCCACCGGGTGCGTATGGTGTCGCCCGACGGGCTGGTCACGACCGTGGCTGGCACCGGCGAACCCGGCTACGACGACCGCGCCGCCGCTGCCGCCAGCCCGCTCCACCAGCCGCGCGGCGTCGACCTGGACCGCGAGGGCAACCTCTACGTGGCCGATTCCCTCAACGAGTGCGTCCGCGTCGTCCGTCCGGACGGCGGTATCACGACGGTGGCCGGCGGGCCCCCCGGTGAGGAGCGGGAGAGCGGCCCGGCCGCCGGAGTGCTGCTGCGCTATCCGCGGGCGGTGCGGATCACGCCGGGCGGGGACCTCGTCATCGCCGAGACCGATCGCCATCGGGTCCGCAAAGTCACCACGGCCGTCTGACACCACGGTCCCGGCGCCGGGCGGCCGGTGGGATGCGCACGCCTCATGAGACGGCTCCTTCCGGTACGAAGCACCGCGTCCGCCGACCGGAGGCAACCCTCCGCGCCCAGCGGCGCATTGCTACTGCGAACAAGCCTTGTTGCCTCCAGTCTGTCCCCCTTTGCCCGGTCAACTCGCGGTTGAATCAGTACGGGTTAACAAGTGGGACAGTAGGAAGAGCGTGCTGTCATCCCTCGCGTCCCGGCGCGACGGTGATCCCTGTGGACCGTTGGAACAGGGCGCCGGAATGACGGTGCGGCAGGTCGACGATGCGCAACAGCTCGAAGCCCTGGCTCAGGTAGTAGCGGTGCAGCAGGCCGTTGGTCTTCCACGCCTCCAGCCGCAGCCAGGGCTTCTCCCGCCGCGCCGCCACCCGGCCCGACCAGTCCAGCAACCGCGCGCCCACCGACTGTCCGGCGGCCGTCCGGCTCACCACCAGGTCGTGGACGTACAGGGCCGCGTCGGGATCGTCGTCCGCCCACCACTCGGGATCACCGTGCTCCTCGACGGTCACCGTCCCCACCAGCAGGCCGCCCCGGAAGGCGAGATGGCAGTCACCGGCTTCGACGGCCCCTTGGATGCGCCGGCGCCTGGGCGGGTACTGCCACTGGTCGAGCCCCTTCGAGGCGAGCCAGCGGCTCGCCTCCACCCACAGTTCTTCCACACGGTCCAGCTCGTCGGGCCGCGCGGGCCGGATCCGCAGGTCGTTCATGACGCACGCTCCTCGCCGCCGGTGCGCGAACGGCTACGGCGCAGGGCCACCGCCGCGTGACAGGCGATCCCCGCCGCGAGGGCGTCCTCGTCGATGTCTGCCCGGTTGGAATGCAGCGCAGGAGCCCGCTCCGGCTCGAGTCCGGGCGGACACGCGCCCAGAAAGGCCATGGCGCCCGGTACCGCGCGCAGGACGTACGAGAAGTCCTCGGCGCCCATCGCCGGTGCGGGCAGCACCTGGACCCGGTCGGGGCCGAGCACCCGCGCCGTCGTACGCAGCACGTACTCGGTGAACGCCGGATCGTTGCGGGTCACCGGATACCCGGGCCGGATCGACACCTCGGCCGCCGCCCCGTGGGCGGCGGCGACTCCCGTGGCGACCCGCTCGACCATCTCATGCACGCGTACGCGCGTCTCCTGCGACAGGGTGCGCAGCGTTCCCCCGAGGTCGACCGTTTCCGGGATGATGCCCGACGCTGAGCCCGCGGCGAGGGAACTCACCGTGACGACGGCCGGGTCGGCGATGTCGACGGTCCTGGTCACCGCGGACTGCAGGGCCAGGACGACCTCGCAGGCCACCGGCACGGGGTCGCACGCCGTGTGCGGCGACGACGCGTGCCCGCCGCGGCCGCGGACGACGATGCGCAGCTTGTCGGAGGCGGCCATCTGCGGGCCGGGGCGCAGCCACAGCGTGCCGCTCGGCAACCCCGGCATGACGTGCAGGGCGAACGCGGAGTCCACCGCGCGGCCGTCCCCGCAGAGCACTCCCTCCTCGATCATGTAGCGGGCGCCGTGGTGGCCCTCCTCGCCGGGCTGGAACATGAACACCACACGTCCGGCGAGGTCGTCGCGCCGCTCGGCCAGCAGCCGGGCCGCGCCGACCAGCATGGCCATGTGGGCGTCGTGCCCGCAGGCGTGCATGGCGTCGGGGACGCGCGAGGCGAACGGGAGACCGGTGGCCTCCGACAGGGGCAGCGCGTCCATGTCCGCGCGCAGCAGGACCACCGGGCCCTCCTGCCGGCCGTCGAGCGTCGCGGTCACCGAGGACAGTCGCCGACCGGTGCGAACCTTCAGGCCCAGGCCGTCCAGCGCCTCCAGGACGCGTCGTCGGGTCGTCGGCAGATGCAGACCGATCTCCGGATCGGCGTGCAGGGAGCGGCGCAGTGCCACCGCGTCGGGCAGGAAACGCCGGGCCTCGTCCAGGGTTACGTCACCGCTCGGCATCCGCACTCTCCTCTCCGCGACCACAGTAGGGATTGCACACGGGTGCCGGGCAGACGGCCGCACCACGGAAGGCCGCGTTTCGGTCAGTGTGGTGACGAGAGGTGTTGTCCTGTTCGCCCTCCTGCCGACGGCCCACGGCACTGGCATGCTCGTCATGACACAGGCTCTCAGCCCCATCTCCCATCCCCCGGTCAGCGGAAGAAGTGAGGGACGGCCATGACCGTGTCGGACGCGGACGCCGGGAGGGCGTCACGGGCGCCCTGGCAGTGGCGGGAGGAGGAGTGGCGTCGGCACGTCGAGCGGGTCCGCGCCGGGCGCAGCCTCAAACCGGCTCGGTGGCCGCACGGCGCCCGGGCCGCCGTCGCGTTCTCCTTCGACCCCGACCACGAGACGATCCCGTTGCGGGACGGGGAGGTGCTGCCGGGCAAACTCTCGCAGGGCGAGTACGGGGCCCGGGTGGCGGTGCCGCGCATTCTCCGGCTGCTGGAACGGCACGCCCTGCCCGCGACGTTCTTCATGCCGGCCGTGTGCGCGCTCCTGCGCCCGCAGGAGGCCCGGGGCTACGTGGAGCACGGCCATGAGGTCGCCATCCACGGCTGGATCCACGAGCGCAACACGGAACTCGGCCGCCAGGACGAACGGGAACTCGCCTTCCGGTGCGCGGAGACCCTCGAACGGCTCACCGGACAGCGGCCCGTGGGCATCCGCACCCCGTCCTGGGACTTCAGCGAACACACGCTGGACATCACCCTCGAACTCGGACTGTCGTACGACTCCTCCCTGATGGCCGACGACGACCCGTACGAGGTCCTCTCCTACGGGCGGCCGACGGGACTGGTCGAGATACCTCCCGAGTGGATACGGGACGACGCCGTCTACTTGAACATGGACCGCTACAGCGCCGTGCGCCCGTACACGATGCCGCGGCACGTACTGGAGCTGTGGCGGGACGAGTTCGACGCCGCCTACGCCGAAGGCGGCCTGTTCGAGATGACCCTGCACCCGCACGTCATCGGCCACCGGTCGCGGATCGTCGCCCTGGAGGAGCTGCTGGAGCACGTCTGCGGGCGCGCCGACATCTGGTACGCGACGCATGCGCAGGTCGCCCAGCATGTACGTCACGAGGCGGCGCTCGGCGACGGCCGCCCCGCCACGTGACCGGGCAGCGTGCTGAGAGGCGGGGTGCCGAGAGGCGGGGTGCCGGTCGGCGTCACGAACCCGCGCACCGGTCCAGTACCGTCAACGCCGCTGCCACCGAGGGCGGTTCGGCCGCCGACCACGCGGCCCGGCACGCCGCCCACAACGCGTCCTCGGGATCTCCCCGCCCGGTCAGCACCAGCTCGCGGTCCCGCACACCGCTCACCCAGCCCCCGCACCGGTAACCGCAGGACTGCTCCTCGACGCGGCGCGCGGGAGCCAGCAAACCGCGCAGGTCCGCCGCCAGATGTGTCGGGCGGCGGTGCTCCGGGGCGGTGAGCAGGTCGTGCGCGGTGGTGGCACCGGTGAGGACCACAAGGCTGTCGAACCCGGCACTGCGCGCACCCTCCACGTCGGTGTCCAGCCGGTCCCCGATCATGAGCGGCCGCCGGGCACCGGCCCGGGCCGCGCCCTCCCGCAACAGGGCGGCGGACGGCTTGCCCGCCACGGTGGGGACGGCTCCGGTGGCGGCCCGCACCACGCCCGCGAGAGCACCGTTGCCCGGCGCGGTGCCCCGGTGCGTGGGCGCGCTCGGGTCGGCGTTGGTGACGATCCACGGCACTCCCCGTCCCACCGCGTACGCCGCCTCGGCCAGTTCGCGCCAGCTCACCGTCGGCGCGAAGCCCTGGACGACGCAGCCGGGATCCTCATCGGCCGAGCGCACGGGCTCCAGGCCGTACGCCCGTAACGCGGCCAGCAGTCCTTCGCCTCCGATGGCCAGGACCCGGGTGACCGGCGGACGCAGCTCGGCGGCCAGGCGGGCGGCGGCCTGGGCCGAGGTCACCACGTCGTGCTCTGCCGCGGGCAGGCCGAGCCGCCGGAGGTGTCCGGCCACCGCGAGGGGCGTGCGGTAGGCGTTGTTCGTGATGTAGGTCAGGCGCATGCCCAGCGCCCCGGCGCGCGTCAGGGACAGGGCGGCGTGCGCCACTGCGTGCGGCCCCACGTAGACGACACCGTCGAGGTCGAGCAGCGCGGTGTCGTACGCCCGCGCGAGGGGAAGGGGGCCCGGTTCGTCGTCCACGGCGAAGTGCCCGGTCATCGCACCGTCCTGGATCAGTCGGAGACCGCTCGGCAGGCGTGGCGCCCGCAGGGGCACGGCCATCATGACAAGGGCGCAAAGCGCGCACAATGCCCGGGGGCGAGGCCGCGCGGGTTGTCGCCGAGCTGCGCGATGGCTAGGGGAGGTGCTGCGGTGCACCTTCCTCGATGGTGGTCGCGCAGGCGGTGAACGCCTCGTCGTCGCCCCCGTACGGATCGAGCACGTCGCGGTCACCGAGGAACAGGGCGAGTTTGTGGGCGGTCGCCCCGTCGGCGAGGCGGCGCAGCTCGGTCAGGACCGCGCGGTCCATCGCCAGGACGACGTCCGCCCACTCCATCAGGCCGGAGCTCACCTGAACGGCGCGGTGAGCACTCAGGTCGTACCCGCGCTCGGCCGCGACAGCGATCATGCCGGAGTGCGCGGGCATGCCGACCCACATGTCGATCAGGCCCGCGGAACGGACCTGCACCGCCGCCCCACCGTCCTGCGCGAGCACGCAGGCGGCATACGGCGAGCGGCAGATGTTACCGAGGCACACGGTCAGGATGCGCATGGTCCCTCCGGGGCGGCGGTGAGTCTCGCGGGGGCCGGACCGTCGGAATGCGGTCGTCCCCGAGAACGTGGCGGACAACCCATGCCTGCCTGGGTTCTCGCCGGCAGGCCCGGCGGTGCGGGAGCGTAGCAAGGTCTGCTGGGCCTGTCTTTCGGATCAGGCCGGTCCTGGCCCCGGACAGATCCGAAAGACAGGCACCTTGGCCCACCCCGGCGATGTGACAGCTCGTGACGGATGAGAGGGTCTGGCGGGTGAGCGAGACACCGATGAACACTTTGCAATACCGCTTCGACGGGCCAGAAGACGCTCCGGTCCTGATCCTTGGTGCCTCACTCGGTACCACCTGGCACAGGTGGTAGGAGCCGTCTGCTGGCGTCTATGTGGTCCAGCTCGGGAGCGTTTGACCGAGTTGGGATCTTGCCGTCCAGGCGTGTCAACGGTGTTGGTGACACGGACGTGACAGATGTTGCCCCCGTCGGCTCGTTTCGGCAGGGGTCTGGTTGCGGATCAGGCCCTATCCTCAGATCCCTGCCCCGTCACCCGAGGAAGCCCCGTCGTCTGATTGCCGAGGCGCGCGTATTTGTGGTCGCCCCGGCACAGCCACAGAGTGGCGGGCTCCGGTGAGTTGTCTTGCGCGGCGCGTCGGCCTACCTGCTTCGATTCCGTACCGTATGCCCGCAGAAACGAAGTCGAGCGGCTGGTCCGAAAGTTGAAGGTCAATCAGGCAGTGGCCATGCGCTTCGACAAGCGGGCATACGTCTTTCACGGCACGGTGACCGTGGCCGCGATCCGGTTGTGGCTGCGCTCGTGGGTGCGACGCGTCTCATGGGTGGTGTCCTTCTGCGACCAGGGTTTGCCGCAGCCCCAAGGCTGATTGAGGAGAATTCGCAGTGCGTATGTCATCGCGCGCGTGGCCCCTGGTGCCACTCGCTGCTTTGCTGGTGGCGGGATGCTCCTCCTCGGAATCCCCGGCGACAGCGTCTGCCAAGCCCGCCGCCGGAGGTGCGGCGGCGGCCGTACCGATCAAGGCAGGTGGAGTCGACAAGAGCTCCATCTGCCAAGCCGCGCTCACGGATGCCCAGCAGCAGGCCGCCGGTATCGAGGACGCCGAGCCCGACTCGGACAAGGGCGAGTTCAGTTGCTACTTCTTGATGACGTCCGACGAGGACAATCCGGCAGGCTACGTCGTCAGCCTGTTCAAGGACGAAGCCGCACTGCTCCAGGTCGCCGATGCGACGGACTCGAGCCCGACGAAGGCTGTCCCCGTGATTCTCAAGGGGCGTAACGCTGCGCGGCAGGTCATGTACGGCGACACCTGGCGGTCGTCGCTCACGGTGGACATCGGAGCGGGGCAGTTCCTGTACGTCGAGAGGTACTCGCCCGCCCACGTGGTAGCCGAGAAGGACCTCAACAGCCAGGCGCGCAAGGTGGCTGGACAGGTGTTGGAGAATCTGGGGAAGAGACGTGCGTAGCGGAATCGCCGCGGTCGCCACTTGCACCGGGATGCCTCTGCGCAGCTACGTCTCAGCCAAAGCCTGACCCGCTCTCATGGTCACCGGGTGGTCACAGATAGCGTTGCTTCGCTCGGGTTAACCCTCACCTCACCGGAGACAACAGTGACTCGCTCGATCCGGCGCGTGGCGGCCGCGCTCACGGCCTCCGCCGCCCTGTTGCTGACCGCCTGCGGAGGATCGGACGACAGCAAGGACCACGACAAGATCGCCGGCGCTGACGCGGGCAGCGAGAAGCCGGCATCGCCGTCACCGTCCGCGCCGGCAGATGGGGCCAAACGGCCGGAGATCAAACTGCCCAAGACGTTCCAGGCGAACTTCGAAGGCTGGACGAACAGCGAACCGAAGCTGCAAGCCATCCTGGACGACGGGAAAGAGCGACTGCGCGCCGGATACGCCGCCATCATCGCGAGCGATCCGCAGGACACCGCCCTGAAGTTCTACACCACGGGCACAGCCCGCAAATCCGGACCCGAGTGGGTAAAGACATACAAGGATCTCACCCTCAAGGGAAGCGTCCACGTCTTCAATCCCCAAGTGCATGTGAGCAACGAAGGGTTCGGCGTCCTCTTCTACTGCGTTGACGAGTCCAAGGGCTACACCCGGAATCTCAAGACGGGCAAGGTCGCAGGTACGCCAGAAGGCGAGGATCCCAAGATCCAGTACCGAACGCGGCTGGACAGAAATGCCCAGGGTGTTTGGCAGACCTCAACCGTGGAGACGGGCGAGGGAGGTTGCGACCGGTGACATCCCTCCGTCGTTTCGTCGACGGCACCTTGGTGCTACTGGCTGCCACAGCTGTCCTGGTTCCTTCACCAGCACTCGCCCTCGGCGACGGCGGGAAGGAGTCGCCGGTAGGCGGGGGGACACATGACTCCGTGGAAGGCGATGCCTCGGGTAAGGACCTGATGGCTTCGGTGTCCAACTCGAAGATCAAGCTCACGTATCCCGGCGGCCGGACGGCGAAGGCGTCGGTGGGTGAGCTGAAGTCCGTGGACCCCACTCCAAGGTGTGGGACTGCGGCCGGATCATGTTCTGGCAGGACGCCGGCACGATCCCCAAGCAAGAACGCCCCCACTCCCGAGACTCTCGCCGCCTTCGCGTACGACAAGATCAAGGTCCCGGACACTGAGGTGGAGCTGAAGCCCGAGGGCAAGTCGAAGGTGAACCTGCCCACCTGGGCGTGGCTGGACAAGGCCACCTTCAAGGACGTCACGGTCCGCGCCGACCTGCCGGGCACCGGCTTGTGGGCGGTGACCACGGCCAAGCCCGTCGCCCTCCACCTGGAGCCGGGCACCGAGGATGCGAAGACCTTCCCCTCTTCCGGCGACTGCCCGGTCAATGAGGATGGCTCCATCGGTGCCCCGTACAAGAAGGGCGGCGCCGGGCAGGAGCCGCCGTGCGGGGTTCAGTACCTCCGCGCCACGAGCGGTGAGCCGTATCAGTTGAAGGCGTCGATCACCTGGGAGATCTCCTGGGAGGGCACGGGTGGCGCGAAGGGCGAGCTGCCGGATGGCACCTTCGAGACCATCCAGGACATGAACGTCCAAGAGATCCAGTCCATCAACCGCTGACCGAGGCGGCAGGCCGGTCCGGTCTGCACACGTCAGCGCGTCGCACGTAGAACCATGTCAACCAACGGGGGCGGGCAGCATGTCGGACCTGAAGAAGGATGCGGAATCCCTGCACAAGGCGGCCTCCGCCCTGGGCAAAGTGGATCACCACACCACCAAGCCGCTGCACGACTTCATTTCCGCCTCGCACGACATGTCCGCCTTCGGCGTGCTGGGCTCGCTGATGAGCGCCAAGGACGACATCCAGGACGGCATGGACACCATCGCCAAGCTCACCAAGAGCCTGCACAAGGAGTGGGAGGAAGAGGCGAAGTTCCTGGGGGATGTCTCGGATGCCTTCGACCTCCTCGATGTCCTGCTGACGGCTGCGGCCCGCGCCAAGAAGGGCTGAGCCGTCCATGGGCTTCGACATCCCCGGCATCGACGTCGACGACCTCAACCCGCTGCACTGGATCAACAAGGCCAACCACGCTTTCGGTGACACCCTCGCCAGCAATCTGGAGTTCCTCGGCATCACCGACCCCGCCGTCGACCCCGACGGCATCCGCGAGATAGCCAAGCAGTGGCGGGCCCTGGCCAAGGGGCTTGACGCCGCAGCTCACGCCGCCGAGACGGCGCTCACGGATCTGGAGTGGGAGGGAAATTCCGCCAAGGCCCTCCACAAGCGGGCCAAGACCGCCCGCACGCAGGCCACCAACATGGCCGACTCGCTACGCGACGGTGCCAAGGCGCTGGACGACTTCGCCGACGAGGCCCACGAGCTGCTGACCGAGATCGGTGTGATCCTCGCGGAGATCGCCGAGTTCGAGATCGCGAGTCTGGCCCTGTCGGTGCTGACCGGTGGCCTGTCCGTGATCGCCGGCAACCTGGCGGCTGGTGCACGGGCTGCGAAGGTCGTGGCGCTGATCGCCCGGATCGAGAAGTCCGGGACCCGCATGGCCTCGGTGATCCGCACCGTCATGGAGGCCATCCGCGGCCTGGAGCGGGCACTGAAGGCCCTCGGCGAGATCAAGACGATCGCCAAGGCCGGCAAACTCGCTGGCGAGGGCATGAAGTTCGCCGCCTTCGAGGCCCTGTTGAAGGATCCGGGGACGTTCAAGGATCCGGGCAAGCTGGCGGAGACGCTGGCCATGGGGGCCGCCTTCGGGGTGGGCCTCGGCGGTCTGGGCAAGCTTCTCGGTAAGGGCCTGGGCAAGCTCAAGCCCAGCGAACTCGCCAAGATCGGACAGAAGTTGGGGCTCGACGGCTCGGGCCTGTCCCGGCTGAAGCTGCGCCCTTCGGAGTGGGAGAAGCTGCCCGCCTCCATCCGGGCCGCACTCAAGAAGTGCGACCTGGACCCGATCGACGTGGCAACCGGCGACATGTTGCTGCCGCAGACCGACGTGCAGTTGCCCGGCGTGCTCTCCCTCGTGCTGGAGCGCACGCACCTCTCGTCGTACCGGTGGGGCGGCTGGTTCGGCCCCAGCTGGGCTTCCACCCTCGACCAGCGCCTCCAAATCGACGAGGACGGGATCACCTACGCCGCGCCCGACGGCGCCCGCCTGGCCTACCCGCTCCCCGCTCCCGACAGAACTGATCCTGTCTACCCCGAGTTGGGCCCCCGAATACCCCTGACCTGGGACGACGAGGTCGACGGCGCTCTGCGCCTCAACGATCCCGACACCGGGCACACCTACGTCTTCCACTCCCCATGCCCCGCCGATGACGGGCAGGCGGTCGACCTGCCCCTGCAGGCCATCGTGGACCGCAACGGCCAGCGCATCACCGTCCTCTACACCGTCGACGGCACTCCTGTGGAAGTCGCCCACAGCGGTGGCTATCGCATTGCCCTTGACCGCGACCGCGACCTGCCCCGCATCAGCGCCCTGCGCCTGCTCGAGCCGGACCAGCCTGACGACCGGGGCACCGTCCTTGTCTCCTACGGCTACAGCGAGGAGGGCCACCTCACCGAAGTCACCAACTCCTCCGGCCTACCTACTCGGTTCACCTACGACACCGAGGGCCGCATCACCACGTGGACCGACCGCAACGGCACCACGTACGCGTACACCTACGACCAGCAGGGCCGGGTCGTCCGCACCGAGGGGAGTGACGGCTTCCTCTCCGGAACTCTTGCCTACGACGACGCCACGCGCACCACCGCAGTCACCAACTCCCTGGGGCACACCACTCGTTACGAGCACAACGAAGCCCTGCGCCTGGTTCGCAAGACCGACCCACTCGGGCACACCATGTTCCAGGAGTGGGACACCGAGCACCGGTTCACCGCGATCACGGACGCCCTCGGCCATACCACCCGCTACACCTACGACGGGCAGGGCCGGATCACCTCCGTACGGCACCCGGACGGAAGCGAAACACGCACGGAGTACAACGAGTTCGGGCTGCCGAGGACGGTCATCGAGCCTGATGGCGCCCAGTGGCATCACACCTATGACGCCCACGGCAACCGCACACAGCTGACCGACCCGGCCGCGGCCACTACCCGCTACTCGTTCACCACGGCGGGCCATCTCGCCAGCGTCACCGACGCCTTGGGTAACACGCTGCAGATCCGTGCCGATGCAGCGGGGCTACCGGTCGAGATCACCGACCCGCACGGCGCCCGCATCACCTACGAGCGCGACCAGTTCGGCCGGCCCGTCGCCCTGACCGACCCGCTGGGCGCGGTAACCCGCCTGGCCTGGACGGTGGAGGGCAAACTCACCTCCCGCATTGCCCCGGACGGCGCCCGTGAGTCATGGGAGTACGACGGTGAGGGCAACTGCACCAAGCACACCGATGTGCTGGGCGGCATCTCACACTTCGAATACACCCACTTCGACCTGCTCGCAGCCCGCACCGGCCCCGACGGCGTGCGCTACACCTTCACGCACGACACGGAACTTCGCCTCACCCAGGTCACCAACCCGCACGGCGCCACCTGGAGCTACACGTTCGACCCTGCAGGCCGCCTGGTCGGGGAGACAGACTTCGACGATCGCACCCTCGCCTACACCCACGACGTGGCAGGCCGCCTCACCACCAGGACCACTCCGGCCGGGCAGACCATCCGCTACGAACGCGACCCGATGGGCCGGACGCTCACCAAGGATGCGGACGGCACCACCGTCTACACCTACGACTCCTCAGGCCGGCTGACGGAGGCCAATGGCCCCGACGCCGCGCTGAACCGTCGCTACGATGCAGCCGGCCGACTGCTGGCCGAAACCGTCAACGGCCGCACCACCACCTACGCGTACGACCTCCTGGGACGTCCTGCATCCCGCACCACTCCCACCGGCGCGACCAGCACCTACGCCTACGACGCTGCCGGCAACCGCACCCATCTGACCACCGCTGGCCACACCCTTACTTCCGAGCACGACGCGGCCGGACGCGAACTGTCCCGCCGCATCGGCGACCACCTCACTCTGGCCAGCACCTTCGACCCCCTCGGTCGCCTGACCGACCGCACCGTCACCCATGCCACCGGCGCCACGATCCAGCAGCGCACCTACACCTACCGGGCCGACGGTTCTCCGACCGCCGTCAACGACCAGCTCAACGGTTCCAGCCGCTTCGAGCTCGACGCAGCGGGTCGTGTCACCGCGGTCCACGCCACCGACTGGGCCGAAACCTACGCCTACGACGAGGCCGGCAACCAGACCCACGCCACCTGGCCCTCCACTCACTTCGAGCAGGAGGCCACCGGACCGCGCACCTACACCGGCACCCGCATCACCCGCGCCGGTCAGATCCGCTACGAACACGATGCCGCCGGACGTATCACCCTGCGCCAAAAGCGCCGCCTATCCCGCAAACCGGATACATGGCGCTACACCTGGGACGCAGAAGACCACTTGGTGTCGGTGGTCACCCCGGACGGCACCGTCTGGCGCTACACCCACGATCCGTACGGCCGACGCACAGCCAAACTCCGGATAGCGGCCGACGGGGAATCAGTCGTCGAGCGCACCGACTTCACTTGGGACGGCACCACCCTCTGCGAGCAGACCACCACCTCGGCAGAGCTACCGAACCCGGTCACCCTCACCTGGGATCACCAGGGCATGCGCCCGATTGCTCAGACGGAACGCCTCACCGCGGCCGATGCCCCCCAGGACGAGATCGACTCGCGCTTCTTCGCGATCGTCACCGACCTCGTCGGCACCCCCACCGAGCTCGTGGATGAAACAGGGGACATCGCCTGGCGCACTCGCACCACCCTCTGGGGGGCGACCAGTTGGGAGTCGACCAGCACCGCGTACACCCCGCTCCGGTTCCCCGGCCAGTACTTTGACCCAGAGACACATCTCCACTACAACTACTTTCGCCATTACGACCCCGAAACCGCCCGCTATCTCACCCCCGACCCTCTGGGGCTGACACCGGCACCAAACGCGTGCACCTACGTCAGAAATCCATTCGTATGGATCGACCCCCTGGGCCTCACACCCTGCAGTCCTGGAACACAACAAGATGCGCTCCTGGCCCTGGATCGCGCTGAAGAGCTGCAGGCAATTCGGAATGACTACTGGATGGCCGACGTCAAGGGAACCACCTCGGTGATTGGTGTATTCAATTCCGAAACCAAGCAATACACGAAACGCATCGGTATTAATGGTGAAGGCCCCATGCCTAGCGCGTGGAAATTGCGAGACGGTGAGACGTTCGTGCGCGCTCCCGGGCATGCCGAGGAGGGTATACTCAAGTCTCTGGGCCCCAACGAGCATGCCGTTTACGGGGCGGCTTCGCGTAACTTCTGCAACGACATATGTCTGCCGCAGATCAGTGCACGGGGAGTGGAAGTAGGGGGTCAGGGAATTCGCGGCCACATGCCGCAGAATTCTCCTTACACGCTGTTCTGGAGCAAGGGAGACTGAGTTGACTCGCAACGTGGAGACCTACTCCGCACTTCACGAGATCCCGAGTATTTTCCTTGCAGGGTTCTGCCTTTCCTGCGCGGAGCGCGGGAGTGGCGTCTTCTCCGCGCTTGCCGATGAGCCGGATGTCGAATGGTTCTCCTACATTCTGGACAGTGCCTGGAAGGCGCCGCTCGGCGAGGTGGAAGAGGACGAGCTCATGGAAATCTTGGAGGAGTTCGAGGCGAGAGGAGAGTCGTTCGACGCTGATGATCCGGGAACCAAGGGGTTCTCCATCCTCCAGTCTGCAATGCTCGCAGCCAACGCGATCGCCGTTTTCCTGAATCCGACTCCTTCACGGGCCGAGATGTCCGGCCAGACCCTAGAAACAATCCTCGGTAGCTTCGACTTCAAGCTCGGCGGCAGCAGAATCGCCATGATTGAGGCAGGAGAGGAAGAAGAGGTCGGACGGCTCCAGCAACTGGAACAGGATGCCCAGAAAGCCTTCGTGGCCTCCGTCCGGAACTTGAACAGCGACCAGGTGGAAGCTGGACTCACAGGAGCATTCCTGGAAGATCTTCGCGGCTCTTGCGCACCCGTTCGTGACGAGATCAAAATGGCCACCGCCTCCGTCGCTGAACTCGCCGGCTGGGACGGGGAATGACGCTTCCTGCCGATCGGCTTCATGATCAGTGACCATCAGGGAGTCGCACCTGGGATCGTTGAAATTCGGTTCGTGCTTTGCGCGACGGTGGGCGTGGTGGCGCTCGCGTTCGAGACTGGCGCAGTGTGCCCGGAGAGTGCGCAAGGTCCTCCCGGTCAGGTAGCCCTCAGTGCCCAGCGGACGGCGGTGCTGCAGCCCACGCGGATCACACTGGGTCTGCTCGCCCACCGGATCGGCCAGCTCTCCGAGCAGATCCGGGAGGTGGACACTCGCCTGGCCCGCCTCGCGAAATGCCATGCCCCGCAACTGCTCGATGCAACTGCTCGATGTGGTGGGCATCGGTCCGGACACGGCGGTCGCGTTGTTGATCACGGTGGGAGACAACCCGGAACGCTTGGACAGCGAGGCGTCCTTCGCCGCTTTGTGCGGGGTCAGTCCCGTCGAGCGTTCCTCGGGACGCCGGCAGTTCCGTCGCCTCAACCGCGGCGGCGACCGGCAGGCCAATGCCGCCCTCCACCGCATTGTGCTCACGCGCCTGCGGGTCGACACACGTACCAAGGACTACTACGAGCGCCGGGTCAAGGAGGGGAAGACCCGTCGCGAAATCGTCCGTTGCCTCAAACGCTACGCGGTCCGGGAGGTCTTCCACCTGGTCAAACAGCTACAGCCAGTACCCCGCTCATAGGGGCTGTCGTGACGGATGAGAGGGTCTGGCGGGTGAGCGAGACACCGATGAACACTTTGCAATACCGCTTCGACGGGCCAGAAGACGCTCCGGTCCTGATCCTTGGTGCCTCACTCGGTACCACCTGGCACATGTGGGACCGGCAGATACCCGAGCTGATCCGGCAGTGGAGGGTGTTCCGCTTCGACATGCCCGGGCACGGTGGCGCGCCCGCCCACCCGTGCGGGTCCGTCGGGGAGCTCGCCGACCGGCTGCTCGCCACGCTCGACGAGCTCGGTGTGCAGCGCTTCGGGTACGCGGGGTGCGCCTTCGGCGGCGCCATAGGGGCCGAGCTCGCGCTCCGGCATCCGCAGCGCGTCGCCTCCCTCGCGCTCATCGCCGCCTCGCCGCGGTTCGGCACGGCCGACGAGTTCCGCCAGCGCGGCGTCATCGTGCGCAGCAACGGCCTCGACCCCATCGCGCGCTCGGCACCCGACCGCTGGTTCACGCCCGGCTTCGCCGCCGCCCAGCCCGCGATCACCGACTGGGCCGTGCAGATGGTGCGCACCACCGACCCGGGGTGCTACATCGCCGCCTGCGAGGCCCTCGCCGCCTTCGACATCCGCGCCGAGCTGGGCAGGATCGGCGTGCCGACGCTGGTCCTCGTGGGCTCCGAGGACCAGGTCACCGGACAGGGCGAGGCCCGCACGCTCGTCGCGGGGGTCCCCGACGCGCGGCTCGCCGTCGTGCCGGGCGCCTCTCATCTCGCGCCGGTCGAGCAGCCCGCCGCCGTCACCGACCTCCTCGTACGCCACTTCTCCTCGGCCTGGCAGAGCGCCGCCGAAGCGGGCGCGGGGCAGTCGGCCATCAGCGCGCCGCCCGTCAAGCCCGTCCTCGCCCCGCCGTCGCCCGTCGCGCCCGTCGCCGAGATCGCCTCGGTGGAGCAGCCCGAGGCCGTGGCGGGCGGGGTCCGGCCCGACCTCTACGACGCCGGGATGAAGGTCCGCCGCGAAGTCCTCGGGGACGCGCACGTCGACCGGGTCCTCGCCGCCGCCGACGACTTCTCGGGGGAGTTCCAGGAGCTCGTCACGCGCTACGCCTGGGGCGAGGTCTGGAACCGCCCGGGTCTGGACCGCCGCTCACGCAGCTGCGTCACGCTCACCGCGCTCGTCGCGGGCGGCCACCTCGAGGAGCTCGGCTTTCACACCAGGGCCGCGCTGCGCAACGGCCTCACCCCCGCCGAGATCAAGGAAGTCCTGTTGCAGGCCGCCGTCTACTGCGGTGTTCCCGCGGCGAACTCGGCCTTCCGGGTCGCCCAGGCCGTGATCCGTGAGGAAACCACGCCGCAGGAGTAGCAGGATGGGAGGCATGACGACTTCCGCCGACACCCGCTCCGTCCGCGCCAAGGGCATGACGTTCACCAAGAAGTCCCACGCGTGCGTGCGTCTCGAAAAGGACGGACGCACGCTCGTCGTCGACCCCGGCGGCTTCAGCGAGGAGGACGCCGCGCTCGGCGCCGACGCGATCCTCGTCACGCACGAGCACCCGGACCACTTCAGCGAGGACCGGCTGCGGGCCGCCATGGAGGCCCGCCCCGGCGCCGAGATCTGGACCCTGAAGTCCGTCGCGGAGAAGATCTCGGCGGCCTTCCCCGGGCGCGTGCACACCGTCGGGCACGGCGACACCTTCACGGCCGCCGGGTTCGACGTGCAGGTCCACGGCGAGCTGCACGCGGTCATCCACCCGGACATCCCGCGGATCACCAACGTCGGATACCTGGTGGACGGCTCCGTGTTCCATCCCGGCGACGCGCTGACCGTCCCTGACCAGGCCGTCGAGACGCTGATGCTGCCCGTCATGGCCCCCTGGAGCAAGATCTCCGAGGTGATCGACTACGTACGTGAGGTCAAGCCGCAGCGGGCCTACGACGTGCACGACGCCCTCCTCACCGACCTGGCCCGGCCGATCTACGACAACCAGATCGGCTCCCTCGGCGGCACCCGGCACCTGCGGCTCACGCCGGGGGAGTCGGTCGCGCTCTGACTGTCAGTGGTGTTCGGTAGGTTGGGGAACATGCGCATCGCCACCTGGAACGTGAACTCGATCACCGCCCGTCTGCCGCGGCTCCTGGCCTGGCTGGAGAGCAGCGGCACGGACGTGCTGTGCATCCAGGAGACCAAGACGACGGCCGAGCAGTTCCCCGCCGCCGAGCTCCGTGAGCTGGGCTACGAGTCCGCGGTGAACGCGACGGGTCGGTGGAACGGCGTGGCGCTGGTCTCCAGGGCCGGCCTCGACGACGTCGTCAAGGGCCTGCCGGGCGGCCCCGGGTACGACGGCCTCGACGAGCCGCGCGCGATCTCCGCGACCTGCGGTCCGGTCCGCCTCTGGTCGGTGTACGTGCCCAACGGCCGCGAGGTCGACCACGCCCACTACACCTACAAGCTCCAGTGGTTCGAGGCCCTGAGGGCGGCGGTCGCCGAGGACGCGGCGGGTCCGCGCCCCTTCGCGGTCCTCGGCGACTTCAACGTCGCGCCGACCGACGACGACGTCTGGGACCCGTCGCTCTTCGTCGGCGCCACGCACGTCTCCCCGGCCGAGCGCGCCGCCCTCGCGGCCCTGCGCGAGACGGGCCTCACGGACGTCGTGCCGCGCCCCCTGAAGTACGCGCACCCGTTCACGTACTGGGACTACCGCCAGCTGGGCTTCCCCAAGAACCGCGGGATGCGCATCGACCTCGTCTACGGCAACGAGCCGTTCGCGAAGGCCGTCTCCGACTCGTACGTGGACCGCGAGGAGCGCAAGGGCAAGGGCGCGTCCGACCACGCCCCGGTCGTGGTCGACCTGGACGTATAGGGCGTACAGGGGGCATATCAGTACTTGTATGGCTCTAGTGCTTACGGCGCCAGCAGTCGCAGCTCCACCGACCCGGCCAGTGCCGCGAGGCCCGCGTCGCCCGGGTGCAGGTGGTCCCCGCTGTCGTAGGCAGGGGACATCCGCGCCGGGTGCGCGGGATCGCGCAGCACCGCGTCGAAGTCGAGTACGGCGTCGAAGGCACCGCTCCCGCGCAGGTACGCGTTGACGGCCTCCCGCTGCCCGTTCGCGGCCGCCGTGCAGAGCGACTCGCCCTCGCAGGGCGCGATCGTCGCCGCCACGGCCCGCAGGCCGCGCGCGTGGGCGCGGTCCGCGAGCTGCCGCAGACCGGCGATCACCTCGCCCGCCGAGGCGCCCCACCGCACGTCGTTGACCCCTTCGAAGACGACGACGGTGCGTGCGGACGTCTGGGCCAGGACATCGCGGTCGAGCCGGTGCAGGGCGCTCACGCCGCCCGTGTCGGTGGAGACGCCGTCGCCGGGATAGCGGTCGGCGACCACCCGGTTCGCGGAGACGCCCTGGTTGAGCACGCCGTAGCGCGGCACACGGGTCTGGTTCCTGAGGCGGTCCGCGAGGACGTCGGGCCAGCGCCGGTTGGCGTCCGGTGTCGACTTCGCGCCGTCGGTGATCGAGTCGCCGAGCACCACGACGGAGCCGGGCCCGCCGCTCACGTCGACGCCGGTGAGCAGCGGCCACGTCGTGATCGTCGAGGTGTACGCCGCCGGGGAGGCGTCCGCCGCGTGGTCGCCGGGCGTGCTGACGTACGAACGCTGGCTCGCCTGGCTGTGCACGGGCGCGGCCGTCACGGGGCCCGGCAGGTGGAAGCTGACCAGGAGGTCGGTGTCGGCGGGCACGTCGAAGCCGAGGGGATCGCTGAACGCCTGGGCGCCCGCCGGGATCTCCGTGCCGGTGGCGCCGCGGAACGTCAGCCGCCGCGGCTCGCCCCGTGCGCCCGCCCCCGTCCCCCGCGCCGCCACCGTCGCGCCGCCGATCCGCACGGGCGCCGCGGCGAAGGTGTTGTCGAGCCGGACGCGTACCCGCGGCCCGCCGGCGCTGGTGTGCACGACGAGCCGCACGGTCCGGTCGGTCCAGGGGCCCACCGCCGGGTAGCCCGCGGTCGACGCCGACCAGGTGCCGGTCCAGCCCTTCGTCCCCGCCCGCACGGACAGGGCGAAGACGTGCAGGTCGGCGGCGCCGGGATCGCGGGGCAGCCGCACCGAGGCGACCTCGCGGCCCGGGGCCAGCGGCACCGTCACCACGTACAGCTTCGCCTTCTCGGCGAGTTGACCGCCGGGGGTGTTGATGTGCGGCAGGGCGACGGACTTGGTGGCGAGCGGGCCCGAGCGCCAGTCCGGGGCGGTGAGCCGGTAGCCGCCGCGCGAGCCGTCCCGGTAGTGGACCGTGCCCGTGCCGCTCGCCTCGCCGCCCGTGCCCGCGACCAGGAAGGCGAGGGCGTCCCCGCGCCCGCGCACCCGTACCGCCTGCCCGTCGGCCCGCACGTTGTCCGGCGCGCCCGGCGCGGTGCGCGGCCAGGTGAGGCGGGCCCTGTCGACGGCCAGGGGCCGGCCGGGGAGCCAGCCCGCGGAGGCCAGGTCCCGCGCGGACAGCGAGCCGCCCGCACCGTCGAAGTCCGCGTCGGCGGGGCGGGCGTCGTCGCTGACGGCGCGGTTGTCGAAGAGCCGCTCAAGGGGGAGCGGCCCGGGTCCGTGCGGGGCGGCGGCCTGTGCCGGTGCCATGGGCAGGATGCCCGTGAACAGGGCGAGCGCGACGGCGGCTCCCCGGATACGTCGAGGCAACGTACGCAACGTAGCTCCTCCCGCGCGGTGGGCGATGACGGATGCGCCATGAAGCTAAGGAGGCACCGGAGACGAGTCAATGAGGGACGCGTGAACGCGACGCGAACTCGCCGGGGAGACGGGAGACGGGGGACGGGGGACCGGCGCCTGCCGCAGCACCGGCTGTTTCCCTGGCCGCCTCAACGCTCCGCCGACACCAGCCCGTTCTCGTACGCGATGATCACCAGCTGCACCCGGTCCCGCGCGCCGAGTTTGGCGAGCAGCCGGGTCAGGTACGTCTTCGCGGTGGCGACGCTGAGGCAGAGCTCCCCGGCTATCTCGGTGTTGGAGAGGCCGCGGCCCACCAGGGTCAGGACCTCGTGCTCGCGGTCGGTGATGCCCGCGAGCGTGACATCGCGCGGCGGCGCGGACGCGGGTCGCTGCGCGAACTCCCTGATCAGGCGGCGCGTGACGCTCGGCGCGAGCAGCCCGTCGCCGGTCGCGACGGTCCGCACCGCCGCCAGGATGTCGTCTAGGGCCATGTCCTTGACGAGGAAGCCTGCCGCACCGGCGCGCAGCGCCCCGTACACGTAATCGTCGTCGTCGAACGTGGTCAGGACGACGACGTGCGCGGGCGTCGGGCCCGACGTGATCAGGCGGGTGGCCTCGATGCCGTCCATGCCGGGCATCCGGATGTCCATCACCACGACGTCCGGGCGCAGTTCCGCGCACCGCCGGACGGCCTCGTCACCGGACGCGGCCTCGCCCACGACCTCGATGTCCGGGGCCTCGGCGATGACCATGCCGAGGGCGGTACGGACGAGGGGCTGATCGTCGACGAGCAGGACGCGGACCGCCGTCATCGGGCGACCGCCGGGGCGGGCAGGGGCAGCCGGGCGCGTACGCGGAAGCCGCCTCCGGGCCGGGGCGCGGCGCTGAACTCGCCGTGCAGCAGGGCGACTCGCTCGCGCATGCCGACGAGGCCGTAGCCAACGCCCGTGCCTGAGGCCGTGCCTGGGCCCGTGCCCGTGCCCGTGCCGGTGCTTGACGCGGCGGCCGTCTTCGCGCGGCCCCGGCCGCGGTCCTCGATCTCGATGATGATCTCCTCGTCGCGGTGGTCCACGGACACCGTGCAGGCCGTGGTGGCCGCGTGCCGCACCACATTGGTGAGTGATTCCTGAATGATGCGGTACGCCGACAGGTCGACGTCCGTGGGCAGCGGCCGCCGCTCGCCCCGCCATGTCACGTCCACCCGCACCCCGGCCGCCGTCGTCGATGCGGCGAGCCGCTCCACGTCCGCGAGGCCTTCGGCGGGACCGCGCGGCGCCGGCCGACGCGTCCCGTCCGGCCCCTCGCCCGACTCGTTCTCGCGCAGCGCGCCCAGCATCCGGCGCAGCCCGGCGAGGGTCTCCCGGCCCGCGAGCTCGACCGCGGTCATCGCCTCCCGCGCCGCCGCCGGCCGGGTCTCGACGACCCGGGCCGCCGCGCCCGCCTGCAAGGCGATGATGCCGATGCTGTGCGCCACCGTGTCGTGCATCTCCCGTGCGATGCGCAGCCGTTCGGCGGTGACGGCCTGCGTCGTGGCCTGCGAGCTGAGCCGCTCCGCGTACGCGCGGGCCCGCCGCACAGAGTCGCCCACCAGCCAGCCGACGACGGCCATCAGGGAGTAGGTCCGCCACTCGGACCAGCTGGTGTCCAGGGAGTGGGGGAGCTGGACGGGGAGGCCGAGCAACTGCCGCAGGAGCGCGTAGCCGGGCAGGACACAGAGTGCGAGGACGAGGGCCGCCCGGCGCGAACGCGGGGCCCTGGTCGCCGCGATGAAGCCCAGGGCGACGTCGATGGCCGCGTACTGCAGGAAGGCGATGCCCGTCTCGTTGAGCGCGAGGGTGGCAGCGTACGAGGCGATGATCAGCAGCCCGAGGGCCGGCAGGGGACGGCGCCCCAGCAGCCGCGCGGCGACCACCGCCGTCCCGGTGGCCACCACGACGACCAGCCACCCGACCGGGGACGGGCCCCCGAACGCACTCGTCGGCATCAGCGGGAGCCCGGAGTACGCCCGGGCGGCGACAGCCATGCCCAGACACCAGGAGGCGGCGGCCCACACGCCCGGCGGGGCATGCCTGAACAGGGACATCGGCGGTGTGACGGACATGCGCCGATCGTAGCCAGGCGGATTCGTCCGGACATCGGACCGCGGGTGTACGACCCAGGTCGACCCCCGCCGACGGCAAGTGTCAGCGCCGGGCCGACGACGGGCGGGGGCGGCGCGCGGCACCGTGGTCCCCATGATCGAAGTCAACGAACTGACGAAGAGGTACGGCGCCACGACCGCGGTGAACGCCCTCAGTTTCCAGGTGCGCCCGGGCCTGGTGACGGGGTTCCTCGGCCCGAACGGCGCCGGGAAGTCCACCACCCTGCGCATGATCCTCGGCCTCGACGGGCCCACCGGCGGCTCCGTCACCGTCGGCGGGCGGCCGTTCCGCGACCGGGCGCGCGGCCTGCGGCACGTCGGTGCCCTCCTCGACGCGGGCGACGTGCACGGCGGCCGCACCGCCCGCGCCCACCTCCGCGTCCTCGCCCGCGGCAACCGCATCCCGCGCTCCCGGGTCGACGAGGTCCTCGCGGAGGCCGGCCTTGCGGACGCCGCACGGCGCCGCGTCGCGGGCTTCTCGCTCGGCATGCGGCAGCGCCTCGGCATCGCCGCCGCGCTCCTCGGCGACCCGCCGGTGCTGCTCTTCGACGAACCGCTCAACGGCCTGGACCCCGAGGGCGTGCGGTGGGTGCGCGCCCTCTTCCGGCGCCTCGCCGCCGAGGGCCGCACCGTGTTCGTCTCCAGCCATCTGATGTCCGAGATGGAGCACACCGCGGACCAGCTGATCGTCATCGGGCGCGGCGAACTCATCGCCGCGGAGAGCCTCGCCGCGTTCGCCGGCCGCTCGGGCCGCGCCGCCGTGACCGTACGCACCCCCGACGCCCCGGCGCTCGCCCGGCTGCTCACCGCCGCCGGGGCGTCGGTGGCCGCCGAGGACGACGGGCGGCTCGCGGTGAGCGGAGTGAGCGCGCCCCGCGTCGGCGAACTCGCCCTGGAGCACCGGGTCCCGCTGCACGAACTGACCACGCGGACCGCCTCCCTGGAGGAGGCGTTCATGGAACTGACCGCCGACAGCGTCGAATACCCGGCAGGAGAGCCCCGATGAACCGGCAGCCCGCCGAGCCCCGCCCCCGCTTCCGCGACCTCGTCGCCGCCGAGTGGCTGAAGCTGTGGTCACTGCGCTCCACCGGCTGGTCCCTGCTGCTCGCCGGGCTCGCCGTCGTCGCCGTCAACGCCGGTACGGCGTACGACACCTACCGCTACTGGTCGCAGGACGACGCGGCCCACCGGGCCCGCTTCATCCGTGACGGCATCCCGCTGCAGGAGGCCTTCACCGGCAACGCCAGCCTGATCCTGGTGCTCTCGGCCGGCGCCGTCGGCGCCCTCTGTCTCGTCGCGGAGTTCCGGACCGGGCTGATCCGCACGACGTTCGCGGCCGTCCCGGCCCGGCGCCCGCTGATGGCCGCCAAGGCCCTGGTGATCGCCGCGGTCATGACCGCCTTCGGGGCGGCCGTCGCGGGCGGCTCCTTCTGGCTGACCCAGGCGATCCTGTCCGGCAAGGGCGCCGGCGTCCCGATCGGCCACCCCGGCGCGTGGCGCCTGGTCATCGCGTCCGCGCTGCTCGCGCCGGTCTCCGCCCTGGCCGGCATGGCGCTCGGCGCCCTGCTGCGCCACAGCGGCGCCACCATGGTCGCCTCGTTCGTGCTGCTCCTCCTGCTGCCCATCGCGCTCAGCGACGACCGGTACGTCACCGCGGTCATGGGCCACACGATGCCGTACAAGGCGTGGCTGCGGCTCTCGGAGCAGGGCGCCGGCGGCGCCGATGCCCTCTACCCGTGGACGCCCACGGGCGCGTGGCTGGTCATGGCCATCTGGCCGGTGGCCGCGGCGGCCGTCGCCGTGTTCACCGTGGACCGGCGCGACGTGTGAACTCGTCCCGGGGTGAGGGGTGAACTCGCCCCGGGGGACATGTGAGCTCATCCGGGGCGACGACCCGTCAAGCGCCGCCCTCCCCGGCGACACCGATGACCACGGCGTACGAGCCGATGCCGAGCAGCCGGCCGCCCGGGATCCGGTCGCCGCGCGAACTGTGCAGGGTGTCGATGCGACCGGACTCCGGGTCGAACGCGACGTCGGCGAGTGTCCCCACGGTGTCGCCGAGCTCCGTCAACAGGCGCTTGCCCAGCAGGTCCTGACTCTTGGACGAGTCGGCCGAGACGAACCGGGCCGCCGTGGCCGCCCCGACGACGACCGCGTCGGGACCGACCGCGTGCACGTCCGCCCAGGCGACGACGTCACCGCCGTCCTTGACGCCGTCCAGGCGCACGCCGGTGACGAGGGCGCCGTCCGGGCCCTCCGGTTCGACGACGAGCCCGGCCACGGTGCCGATTTGAGCGGCGTCCGATGCGCTGACGACAGGGCGTCCCACGGTCTGACTGAGCAGCATCATGAGGTCCGCTCCTCACCGGTGGTGCCGGGGCCCGCGTGGGGCTCCTCCGCGATGTGCGGCCCGCCCGTCGCCGTGAGCCCGCCCGTGTCGGCGAGCCGTTTGCTCCACATCGCGGCGGCCAGCTCGCCCAGCTCCTCGACGACGTACTCGGTGTCCCGCGCGGGGACAAGCAACGTGTCGCCGGTCATGGCCGGGCAGCCACCGAGGGGCAGGAAGACCTTGCGCTCGTGCCGGCCAAGCGCCTCGGTGGAGGACATCTCGACGCCGACCACCCGGCCTTCCCGGCCGGCCTCGACCAGTACGTCGAGGACGGTGCCGACCTGCACGCCCTGATCCGTGAGCACGCGGGCGCCCCGCACCAGACCGCCCGAGGCCTCCTGCCAGGACGCGACGGCCGACTTGTCCTCCAGCGAGTCGGCCGAAGCGATCATCACGGCGTCGGCGCCCAGCGCGTGGACCGCCGCCCACGGCAGGCTCTTGCGCATCGGGCCGGACAGCAGCCCGCGCCCGGCCAGCGTGAACCCGGCGATCCGGCCGCCCGCTCCGTCCAGCACGACATCCTTGACCTGCGCGACCGCCTCGCCGTCCAGTGTGACCACCGGCCGCTTGGTGAGGTCACCCGCCGCGAGCACCGCGGGCAGGGCCGCCGTCATCGTGCCCTCCCCCGCCCGGGGCGCCGCCCGCGCCGCACCACGATCACACCGCCGCTGCGCCGCCGGGCCTGCACACCGACCAACGCGGCGACCAGCAGCCCCACCACGACGAGCACGGCGACCAACCACGCCCACCACACCATCGTCCACCTCCCGGACCGACCGGGACCGGCCCCGTCCGACCGGACCGGCCATCAGATCCCCACGGGTACCCCCTCGCGCCGAACAGTCACCTCATGGGTCATCGGGTGAGAGCCTGTGTCATATCCCCGGCCGGGTGGGCGCCGCCCGGCCTCCTCAACGGCGAACGGATCGAGGTCTTCCCCGGCTGAGCGGCGGATCAGATGCGATGCGCCGGGTGCCAGGACGACCCTCTGCGGAGGGTGATCCGCCTGATTCCGTGATCAGCTGACGCAAGGTACATTCGTGGGAATCCGGACATGGGAGAGGCCGATCATGAATATCCCGTTCCTCGACAAGTGGCGCAGACGGCACTCCTCGGCGGATCCGGCCGAAGGTCTCGCGGCCGCCTTCCAGCAGGACCCGGACGGTGTCGCCGAGCTGCTCTTCGAGTGTGAGCTGCTGCGCTCCCAGGCCGGCGCCGCCGGTCTCGAACTCGACGATTCCCCGGCCTCGTTGACCGCCCTCGACCAGCTCCTGCCGCGCTGGCGCGACGACCCCGAGCTGCTGCCCTGGCTCGGCAACGACGCGGGGCTCTACCTCGGCTCCGTCGTGGTGCGGACCGTGCCGGGCGCGACCTGGGACGTCTGGCCGGGCGGCAGCCCCGTCGTACGGCTGAGGAGCGGGCGGGACATCCAGGTCGTGGAGGCGGGGCTCGGCTGGGCGGTCCACGGGGCGCCCGAGCTGTCGCAGGTCTACGCGGAGGCTTCCGAGGCGTAACCGGAATTGCGTCAAATACGGTTAATGCCCATAAGTGCGTGTCGTCCAGTAAGTCCCGTTTCTACGTGGATAGTTTGCGCGGACGTACACAGCTGAGAGTGGGCAGGTCTTGCCATGGCCGTCGATCCGTTGATCGAGCTGCGTGATGTGAACAAGTACTACGGGGAACTGCATGTCCTGAAGGACATCGACCTCACCGTCGGCAAGGGGGAGGTGGTCGTGGTCATCGGCCCTTCGGGGTCGGGCAAGTCCACACTGTGCCGGACGATCAACCGGCTCGAGACCGTCCAGTCGGGCGAGATCCGGCTCGACGGGCAGCCGCTGCCCGACGAGGGAAAGGCGCTCGCGAGACTCCGCACCGAGGTGGGCATGGTCTTCCAGTCCTTCAACCTCTTCGCGCACAAGACCGTTCTCCAGAACATCTCACTGGCGCAGATCAAGGTGCGGGGCCGCAAGAAGGACGAGGCAGACCGGCGTTCCCGGGAGCTCCTGGAGCGCGTGGGGCTCTCCGCGCACGCCGAGAAGTACCCGGCGCAGCTCTCCGGCGGCCAGCAGCAGCGCGTGGCCATCGCCCGCGCGCTGGCCATGGACCCCAAGGCGCTCCTCTTCGACGAGCCGACCTCGGCCCTCGACCCCGAGATGATCAATGAGGTCCTCGAAGTCATGCAGCAGCTCGCCCGCGAGGGCATGACCATGGTCGTCGTCACCCACGAGATGGGCTTCGCCCGCTCCGCCGCCAACCGGGTCGTGTTCATGGCGGACGGCCGCGTCGTCGAGGACCGCACCCCCGAGGACTTCTTCACCCACCCGGAGAGCGAGCGCGCCAAGGACTTCCTCTCCAAGATCCTCAAGCACTGACGGGGGGACGTGCTCGTGAAGCGCCACACCACGCGTCACACCACGCGCCGGACCACACGTACGACACGCCTGCTCGCCGCGCTCCTGCTCGCCGCCTGCGCCGCCGCTGCCTGCGGCAAGGAGGGCAGCCCGCCGGCCAAGGGGCCCGCCGCCGAGAAGCTGCCCAAGTACCGGGTGGCGACCGGCTTCCAGCTGCCCGCGTCGCGGACCTGGAAGAAGGCCAGGAGCCGCGGCCACTTCGTCGTCGGCGCCAAGGAGGACCAGCCCTACCTCGGCGAGAAGGACCCGGCCAACGGCAGGTACTCCGGCTTCGACATCGAGATCGCCAAGATGATCTCGGCCTCGCTCGGTCTCGACCCGGGCCGGATCGAGTTCAAGACCATCGCGTCGGCGAACCGCGAAACCGCCCTGCAGAACGGGCAGATCGACTACTACGTCGGCACCTACACCATCAACGACAACCGCAAGAAGCTCGTCGGCTTCGGCGGCCCCTACTACATGGCGGGCCAGGGCCTGCTCGTGCGCAGCGACGAGGACGGCATCAAGGGCCCGCGGGACCTCGCCGGCAAACGCGTCTGCTCGGCCGCCGGATCCACCCCCTACCAGCGCATCCAGCAGGACTACCCGAAGGCCACCCTCGTGGCCTACGACACGTACTCGGTCTGCGTCGACAACCTGCTGACCTTCCAGGTCGACGCCGTCACCACCGACGACGCCATCCTGATCGGCTACGCGGCCAAGGTGCCCGACGAACTCAAGGTGACCGGCAAGCCGTTCTCGAAGGAGCCGTACGGCATCGGCGTGCCCAGGAGCGACAACGCCCTCAGGCTCGCCGTGGACGACGCCCTCGCGGCCCGCGAGAAGGACGGCGACTGGAAGAAGGCGTACGACGCCACCCTCGGCCTCTCCGGGGTCCCGGCTCCGAAGCCGCCCGCCATCGACCGCTACCCGGCGAGCTGAGGAGGCGTCGTGGACGTACTGACAGACAACTTCTCCACGTTCGGCAAGGGATTCCTCGGCACCGTCGAACTGACCGTCTACGCCTCGGTCCTCGCCCTCGTGCTCGGCTTCGTCATGGCGTCCTTCCGGGTGGCGCCCGTCGGCTCCTTCCGGGCGCTGGGCACGGCGTGGGTCACGATCCTGCGCAACACCCCGCTCACACTGCTCTTCTTCGCGGTGCTGCTCGGTCTTCCGCGCTTCGGCCTGGTGCTGCCCTTCAAGGTGTTCGCGGTGCTCGCCCTCGGCTGCTACACCTCGGCCTTCATCTGCGAGGCGCTCAGATCGGGCATCAACACCGTGCCCAAGGGGCAGGGGGAGGCGGCCCGCAGCCTCGGCATGTCCTTCGGCCAGACCCTCTCCATGGTGGTCCTTCCGCAGGCCTTCCGCTCCGTCATCGCGCCGGTCGGCTCCAACCTCATCGCGCTCGCCAAGAACTCCGCGATCGCGGGCGCGTTCAGCGTCACCGAGCTGCTCGGCACGTACAAGACGCTCAGCGAGCTGGGCTACAACATCATCTGGACCTTCGTCTGGATCGCCGTCGGCTACCTCGTCATCACCCTCGCCATCAGCGCGGTCTTCAATGTCCTCGAAAAGCGCTGGGGAGTCGCCCGATGAAAGCCCTCTCCCACGATTCCACCGCCCTCTACGACATCCCGGGCCCCCGGACCGTCCGCCGCCACAAGGCGTACGGGGCGCTCTCCACCCTGCTCGTGCTCGCGCTCATCGGGTGGATCCTCTACCTGCTCTTCGACACCGACCAGTTCACGTCGGTGAAGTGGACGCCCTTCGCGTACAAGGGCATCCAGGAACTCCTCCTGCGCGGCCTCGGCAACACGCTCAAGGCCTTCGCGATCTCCGCGGTCCTCGCGCTCGCGCTCGGCGGCCTGCTCGCCATGGGCAGGCTCTCCGACCACCGGCCCGTGCGCTGGGCCGCCACACTCGTCGTGGAGTTCTTCCGCGCCATGCCGGTCCTGGTGATGATCTTCTTCGTCTTCGTGGCGCTGAAGGTCCAGCCGTTGCCCGCGCTGGTCGCCGGGCTCACGCTCTACAACGGCTCCGTACTCGCCGAGGTCTTCCGATCCGGCGTCAACTCCGTGGAGAGGGGGCAGCGGGAGGCGGCCTACGCACTTGGAATGCGCAAGACACAGGTCATGTCACACGTCCTCGTACCGCAGGCCGTTCGTGCCATGTTGCCCGCCATCATCAGCCAGTTGGTGGTGGCCCTGAAGGACACCTCGCTCGGTTATCTCATCACCTACGAGGAGTTCCTCCATGCCGGGAAGCTGATCGCGTCGAACCTCGACTACGATTTGCCTTTCATCCCCGTGGTCATGGTGATCTCACCTGTCTACATCGGGATGTGCATGTTGCTGTCGTGGTTCGCCCAGTGGGTGTCCAAGCGTCAGCGGCGCAACCCCAAGACGGAGGCCGCCGATGTGGCGCCGGCCGAACCGGGGACGCTGCTGCCCGGTGGTCCCCCCACGCCCATGGGGCCGTAGGGGGAGCGCAGTAGCACGTAGGGCCATGCCCGGTCCGGCGGCAGCCGGAGATCACTGCTCGCGCAGGGGAACGGACACGTACGACGGGTCCGCTTCCGGCGAGGAGAAGGTCAGCTGCGCGCCGGACGGGTTGTGCTCGATGTAGAGCGGGTCGACCGTGTCGACGACCAGGGCGAGCTTGTGCCCAGCCGGTATGTCGTAGGCCGTGGAGAACAGCTCCAGGTCCACGCCGAACGGCTTCCCGGGCGTCTTGCCGTGGAAGGTGTACGGCGCGTTGCTGACCAGCTTGCCGAGGCCGAGCGGGCCCACGTCGTAGAGGTACGCGACGAGGGTGCCGCTCTCCTTGGTGCTGGAGAGGGTGGTGTGCAGCTTCGCCGTCCCGCGCACACGCTGGGTGTCCGCGTACCTCTCCGACTGCCAGACGCCGGTGTAGCGGCGCGGGAGCAGCGGCACCGAGGCCATCGGCGGGATCTTCAGGAACTGGTCGAGGGCGTTGGAGAGGATGGCGATGCCGCCGTTGGCGCCCGAGTCGACGTTGGTGTGGATCGTGGTGGTCCCCGCCATGTCGATCTTCTTGCGGGTGGGCCCCACCGACTTCCAGTCCGGGTAGCCCTCGTAGCCGCCTTCGGAACGGGACTTGAGCTGGACCGGCTGCTCCTTGTCGATGCCGTTGTCCGCGCCCTTGAGGTAGTGGTCGAACCAGCGCCGGGTGGAGGTCCAGGTGTCGTTGGGCAGGCCGAGCAGGCCCGTCGCCTCCGCCGTCGCGTGGTCGCCCGGACGGAACTCCAGGCGCTTGGGGCCGGTGAGGCGCTCGTAGAACTCGGCGTACTGGTTGGGCGGAAAGAGCGTGTCGCCCCAGGCGTTGCCCAGCATGACGGCCGCGCCGTTCTCGTTGATCCGGTCGAGGTAGGTCGCGGGGGAGCGCTTGGCGCCCCACGCGATCATCTCGTCCTCCTTGTCCAGGTTGGAGCCGAGGAAGTCCTTCAGCGTCTCCTGGAGTTCGGCGCTGGGGCGGCCGGTGAGCGCGCCCGCGCCGCCGAGCAGGGCCGCCGCCTGGGCGTGCTGGGTGCGGCCGCTGTAGATGGAGTCGATGAGGTCGCCCCAGCCGCTCAGCGCGGCGACGGCCTTGACCCGCTTGTCGTGCCCGGCGACGAGCAGGCTGATGCCCGCGCCGTACGAGACGCCCGCCATGCCGACCTTGGCCGGGTCGGCCGGGGTGTGGGCGAGGGTCCAGTCGATGACCTTGGAGGCGTCGGCGATGTCCTCGGGTCCCGCGGTCTCGATCTCGCCGCCGGACTGCCAGAAGCCGCGCGAGTTGTAACTCACCACGACATAGCCGGCGTCGGCGAGCTTCTGGGCCTGGGCGACGTACTCGATCTGCGGCATGGCCCAGCTGGTGGGCAGCACGATCGAGGGGTACGTCGTGCCCGGCTGCGCGTCCCCCGGGGTGAAGACGTTCGCCTTGAGGACGGTGCCTCCGTCGCCGGGTATGTCGACGAAGCGTACGTCCGCGGGGCTCGCGGCCGGCGGCGCGGCGGCCGGTGCCGCCTGCGCCGTCGGGGCGAGACCGAGGGCGGCGCCCGCGACGAGGGTCGCGGAGACGGCGCCCACGGTGGTGGTGCGCAGGGCCCGGTGCGGGTGCGGAGCTCTCACAGGTCACTTCCTCACTCGTTGAAAGTGCAAAGTGACCCGACGGTAACCGCGACGCTTTACCGGGGGTAACCCGTCGGTAAGTTACGCCCCGGTAACGATGTTGAAGAGTTGGCGGCTACGCGAGCGCGCTCTTGGCCTGCCAGTCCGACCAGGAGATGTTCCACTCGCCGTAGCCGTTGCCCGGGTCGGGGACGCCCTTCGAGCCGCTCCCGGCGACCTCGAAGGGGTCGCCGATCTGGGTCTCGTGGTAGAGCCAGTCCGCGTTGGCGGTGCTCATGCCGATGCAGCCCGAGCTGTGGTTGGTGTTCCCGAAGTACGAGGCGTTCCACGGGGCCGCGTGGGCGTACATGCCCGACCAGGTGAGCCGCATCGAGTCGTCGACCATCTTGTTGTAGCTGTCGCTGCCGGAGAGTCCGACCGTCTCGGAGCGCATGTTGATCGTGCCCTCCTTCGACATCAGGACGGAGGTGCCGCCCCAGGAGGCCTTCTCGCCGCCGGGCGTGCCGGCCGACATCGGAACCGACTTCACGGCCTTGCCGTCGCGCTGAAGGGTCGCCGTCCTGCTGTCCAGGTTCACCTTGACGACCTGGCTCCTGCCGACGGTGAAGCCGGTCGCGTAGTCGCGGACGAACCAGTCGTCGCCGCCGGAGTCGATGCCGTTCAGGCGGGCGTCCAGCTTCACCTTCGTGCCGGACTTCCAGTACTCCTTGGGGCGCCAGTCGACGCGGTCCTTGCCGTCGTAGTTCTTGATCCACCCCCAGGATCCCGTGGTGCCGTTCGACGTCGTCACCTTGAGGGCCTTCTCGACCTCGGCCTTGTTGCGCACCGGGTGGTCGAAGGTGATCGACAGGGGCTGGGCGATGCCGACCGTGGTGCCCTTGCCCGGGGCGAGGGTCACCTTGTTGACCTTCTCGGGCGCGGCCGTCCTGAAGGACGACTTGGCGCTGCCGCCCTTGTCCGTGCTCGCCTGGACCCGGTACGCGGTGCCGGGCGCCGCCGCGCGCTGCGAGGTCCAGGTGGTGCCGTTCGCGGACACCTTGCCGGGCAGCTTCGCGCCCTTGTCGTCGGCGACCGACACCTCCTTCAGCCGGCCGTCGGCCAGCTTCACCGTGACCGGGCCGCCCGCCTTCGCCTGCTGTCCCGAGAGGTTCACCGAGATCTTCGGCTTCTCGGCGGCCTTGGCGTCGCCGGACGAGCCGCTGCCGCCCGAACAGGCGGTCAGGGCGGCGGTGAGCACCGCGAGGCCCGCGACCGCCGTGTGGCGGGCGCGAAGGGGGCGTCGGCGGCTCGAAGAGCTCTGGGGGGTCAAGGAACGTACCTCCGTGCGAATGTGGACTGCACGGAAAGAGGGCGGATGGCCCGGATGGGTTGTCTGTTGTCCGGAAAATGCCTAGTAGGTCACAGAAGTGCCCTGAATGGTGTCGCCACTCCGTGAGAGTCGCCTCACTTGGCGCGATGAGAGGTGCGGGACGGCGCGGGCAGCGGGGTCCGGGCCTCGCGCGTGACGTCCGCTACGAGCTCGACGACGTCCGGCCCGTACGCCTGCGAATTCACGATCTTCAGGAGCAGTACGAAGGGGCTGTTGCCGTGCTTGCGGGCGAGCTTCTCGTGGTGGCGGGCCAGATAGCGGGTGGCGGCCTGGCTCGCGACCGCGCGCTGGCCGCAGAAGAGGAAGACGGGCCGTGCGTCCTGGCCCTGGTCCGCGGTGAGCCGGGCGAGGATGACGTACTCGGTGAGACCGGCCTCGAGGCGGTAGCGCTCGCCGCCGATCTGGAAGGCGCCGCGGTCGGGTACCGGCTCGGGCTCGGCGTTCACCCGGACGCCGGGCAGCAGGGAGTGCATATGGGCGGCCATGCGGCGATTCGCCACCGGTGTGCCCACGCAGAACTCGGTGCGCTCGCCGAAACCCTGCTGGGCCGCGTCGTGCGCGACGACCTGGGTGTGCGCGCCGCACTCCTTGATCACCGCGGCCAGCTCGATGAGCGCGAACACGTCCTGGCGCACCACCATGAGCTCCGGGCCGCCCGTGTCGCGGTTCACCACGAGCAGCGACTCGGAGTTGTCGGGCAGCCCGAAGAAGGCCTGCTTGCGGCGGAGCCTGCGCTTCCACAGGTGGCCGCGGAGGAGCCAGCCAAGGACGGCGCTGATGCCGACCGCGATCAGGCCGAGGACGAGGTTCCGCACGTCTTCAGTCATGGGGGCGCATGCTAGCGGGCTGTCGGACCGGTGTTCGAGGAGGTCCTTACGTGATGGGGGCGTCGAAGTTACGCTGCGCAGACGGATGTTGACTGGAGGTACGAATGCGTCGCGCTGTCGCACGAAATCTGACGCTATTGGCGGTCGGAGGGGTATTGGCGTCGGTGGGTGCCGCCGCGCCCCCTTCGCCCGCGCGCCCGGCGGAACCGGCTTCCGCGCAACAGGGGGCGAGGACCCCCGACAAGGTGCCGGTCGCCGTCGGTGAGGGGGGCGCCGTCGCCAGCGTCGACCCGGACGCGTCGGCGGCCGGCATCGAGGTGCTGAAGAACGGCGGCAACGCCGTGGACGCGGCCGTCGCCACCGCCGCCGCGCTCGGCGTCACCGAGCCATACTCGGCGGGCGTCGGAGGCGGCGGGTACTTCGTCCACTACGACGCCAGGACCCACGAGGTCAGCACCATCGACGGCCGCGAAACGGCCCCGCGCACCGCCGACTCCGGGCTCTTCCTGGAGAACGGCAAGCCGATCCCGTTCGCGGACGCCGTCACCAGCGGCCTCGGCGTCGGCACCCCCGGCACCCCCGCCACCTGGCGCTCCGCGCTCGACACCTGGGGCAGCAAAAGCCTGCGGACGCTCCTGAAGCCCGCCGAGCGCCTGGCACGCGACGGTTTCACGGTCGACCCGACGTTCCGCGCGCAGACCAAGTCGAACCAGGAGCGGTTCGCGGACTTCCCCGCCACGGCGAAGCTGTTCCTGCCGGGCGGCGAGCTGCCCGTGGTCGGCTCGACCTTCAAGAACCCCGACCTCGCGCGCACCTACGCGGAACTGGGCAGCAAGGGCGTGGGCGAGATGTACCGCGGCAAGCTCGCCAAGGATGTCGTACGCACGGTGAACAAGCCGCCCGTGGACCCGGACTCGGACCGTGCGGTCAGGCCCGGCGACCTCTCCCTGCGGGACCTCGCGGCGTACGGGGTGAAGCGGCAGAAGCCCACGAAGACCTCCTACCGCGGCCTCGACGTCTACTCCATGGCGCCGTCCTCCTCCGGCGGCACGACCGTCGGCGAGGCGCTCAACATCCTGGAGCGCACCGACCTCTCCAGGGCGTCGAAGACGGAGTACCTGCACCGCTACATCGAGGCAAGCCGCATCGCGTTTGCCGACCGGGGGCGCTGGGTGGGCGACCCCGCCTTCGAGGACGTACCGACGAAACAGCTCCTCACCCAGCGGTTCGCCGACTCGCGGGAGTGCCTCATCAAGGACGACGCCGTCCTCAAGAGCCCGCTCGCGCCCGGCGACCCGCGCCACCCCACGGCGTGCGGCACGGTCGGCAAGGCGGCCCCGACGACGTACGAGGGCGAGAACACCACGCACCTGACGGTGGCCGACAAGTGGGGGAACATCGTCGCGTACACCCTCACCATCGAGTCCACGGGCGGCAGCGGCATCACCGTCCCGGGCCGCGGCTTCCTGCTCAACAACGAACTCACCGACTTCTCCTTCGCGCCCGCCTCCCCGGCGGTCCACGACCCGAACCTGCCGGGCCCCGGCAAGCGCCCGCGCTCCTCGATCTCCCCGACGATCGTGCTCAAGAACGGCAAGCCGGTGGTGGCGCTCGGCTCGCCGGGCGGCGCGACCATCGTCACGACCGTCCTGCAGACCCTGACGAACTTCGTCGACCGGGACCTTCCCCTGGTCGAAGCGATCGCCGCGCCGCGCGCGAGCCAGCGCAACACCGCGCAGACCGAGCTCGAACCGGGTCTCTGGAACAGCCGGACGAGGAAGTCCCTGGAGTCGATCGGGCACTCCTTCAAGCAGAACCCCGAGATCGGCGCGGCCACCGGAGTGCAGCGGCTGTCCGGCGGCAAGTGGCTCGCGGCAGCGGAGACGAGCCGCAGGGGCGGCGGTTCGGCGATGGTGGTGCGGCCCGGCGAGTGAACCGGCGCGTTCGGGGGCCTCGGAGGCGGGGCCCCCGTTCACCGGAGAACCCCGCGGATCCCGCAGGCGTCCGAAAACTGCATGTAGTCGTCCCGTAACGCATCTGGTGTTATCTTCCGAACCGGCAGACTCCAAGTCTCCACGGGGCGGTGCTGAACAGATGGCAGTGGGACAACTTCCGGACCAGGTACGGGAGTTCGCGAGATACCTGAGGGATCTGGTCGGACGGCTCGATCAGGGCGCGGGCTGGTGCGGCGTGTTCTGGCAGCGCGACCCCGACGGCATGCGCGCCTGCCTGGACGGCGCCGAGGTCCCGCCCTGGGACGTCGTGCAGGCGCTGCTCCACGACCTCGCGGCGGACCGCGGCGTCCCGGAGGCCGAGCGCGAGACGGGCCGCGCCCGCGCCCTGCACCGGGCCTCGCTCGACGCGTACGACGCCAGGCCCGGCGGCCGCGAACTCCTCAGCGACCGGCTCGACATGATGCTCAGGGAGCAGCGGGTCGCCCTGGAGCGGCAGGCGGAGCTGTCGCAGCAACTGGCCTCGGCGGCCCACGCCGACGACGTCGACCGCCTCAACCTCGACCTGGCGTGGGTCCGCGACGACCAGGAGCGGGCGACCGCCCGCTGCGTCGAACTCCAGGAGCGCATGGACCGCCTGACCGAGGCGGCGCGCCCGTCCTGGGTCGACCTCGGCGGGGGAGCGGGGTCGGCGGACGTCTTCGGTGGCGGTCCCGTGAGCCCCGCGGACGCGCACGGCCTCGCGGGTGAGTACGTCCCCGGCGGCGAGCACACCCCGACCTCGGCCCACGGCTTCGACCCCGTACCGGCGCACGGGGACCCGGGCGGCGGGGCGGGCGTGCCCCGGCAAGGCGTCGGGCCCGGAGTGTCCACGGAGCGCGCCGAGCGTTCCCGGCGCCGCCCGCGCGGCGCGCGCTTCGCCGGGCCGGCGGACACCGGAGGGCAGGGAGAGGGTGCCGGTGGGCAGGGCGCCGCGTCCGCACCGGCATCGGCGCGGGCGCCGGAAGTGCCCCGCGGCGCACGGTACGCGCCGACCGCCTGGCCGACGCCCGCGCCGCACGTCACCGAAGCCGAGGCCGGGACCGAGGCCCGCAGCGAGCCAGGCACCGAGGCCGACGCCGACGCCCGCGCCACCTCCGACGCCGTGCGCGACCTCATCCGGCTCCGCGGCGAGGGTCGCAGCGGCGAGGCGCACGGCGTGCTCGTCGAGGCCGCCGCCTGGCCCGCGTCCCGGCTGCCGCTGTTCGCCGGGGAGCTGCACCGCGCGGGGCTCGGCGCCGACTGGGCGACCCTGCTGTGGGAGGCCGCGTCACTGCCGCCCGACCGGCTCGTCGCCCTCGCGGACGCGCTGGCCGGGGCGGGCCGCGGCGAGGACTGCCGAAAGCTGCTGCGCCAGGGCGTCGCGCGCCCCGCGCCCGAGATCGCCGAGGCGATCCTCGCGCTGATGGACGCGGACCGCGAGCGCGAGGCCCGCGCGCTCCTCGACTCCTACCTCCGCGTCCGCACCCCCGAGGACGTGGCCCGCTGCGCGCACACCGACCCGCACCGCCTCATCCCCGTACTCCTGGAGACGGCCAAGGCGGTGTCGGACGAGCATCACTGGGACCTCGTGCACGCCCTGCGCGTGGCGGGATTCAGCGCCTGACCGCCGCCCCTTCGTGCCCGCTTCTCGCCCGCTCGGGTGCGAAACATGATCGACTCCGCCGGTTGACGGCGATGGTCTTGCTCAGCCCGTCGGCGCAGGCTTACGTTCTCCTAATCCACGCAGCAAGTCTACGTGCGTAGAGGCTCATCGACGTCCTCCGGGGGACCCGCGAAGGAGCAGCTCATGGTCAACGTCGTACGCGCCGCACTGGTCCAGGCGACCTGGACAGGCGACACCGAATCCATGATCGCCAAGCATGAGGAACACGCCCGCGAGGCGGCCCGCCGCGGGGCGAAGGTCATCGGGTTCCAGGAGGTCTTCAACGCCCCCTACTTCTGCCAGGTCCAGGAGGAGGAGCACTACCGCTGGGCCGAGCCCGTGCCGGACGGGCCCACCGTCACGCGCATGCGGGAGCTCGCCCGCGAGACCGGCATGGTGATCGTCGTCCCCGTCTTCGAGGTCGAGCACTCCGGCTTCTACTACAACACCGCGGCCGTGATCGACGCCGACGGCAGCTACCTCGGCAAGTACCGCAAGCACCACATCCCCCAGGTCAAGGGTTTCTGGGAGAAGTACTACTTCAAGCCGGGGAACATCGGCTGGCCCGTCTTCGACACCGCGGTCGGCAAGGTCGGCGTCTACATCTGCTACGACCGCCACTTCCCCGAGGGCTGGCGGCAGTTGGGCCTGAACGGCGCCCAGATCGTCTACAACCCCTCCGCCACCTCGCGCGGCCTCTCCGCCCACCTCTGGCAGCTCGAACAGCCCGCGGCGGCCGTCGCCAACGAGTACTTCGTCGCCGCGATCAACCGCGTCGGCCAGGAGGAGTACGGCGACAACGACTTCTACGGCACGAGCTACTTCGTCGACCCGCGCGGGCAGTTCGTCGGCGAGCCCGCGAGCGACAAGGCCGAAGAACTTCTCGTCAGGGACCTCGACCTCGGCCTCATCGAGGAAGTACGCCATCAGTGGGCGTTCTACCGCGACCGCCGACCCGACGCCTACGAAGGACTGGTGCAGCCGTGACCGATCTGTACGACCGCCACCGGGCCGTGCTGCCCGACTGGCTCTCGCACTACTACCGGCGGCCCATCGAGCTGACCCACGGCGAGGGCCGCCACGTCTGGGACGCCGAGGGCACCAAGTACCTCGACTTCTTCGGCGGCATCCTCACCACCATGACGGCGCACGCCCTGCCCGAGGTCACCAAGGCGGTGAGCGAGCAGGCGGGCCGGATCATCCACTCCTCGACCCTCTACCTGAACCGCCCGATGGTCGAACTCGCCGAGCGAGTCGCGGCGTTGTCCGGCATCCCCGACGCCCGCGTCTTCTTCACCACCTCGGGCACCGAGGCCAACGACACGGCGCTGCTGCTCGCCACCGCCCACCGCCGCTCGAACCAGATCCTGGCGATGCGCAACAGCTACCACGGCCGCTCCTTCACCACCGTCGGCATCACCGGCAACCAGTCGTGGTCGCCGACCAGCCTCTCGCCGCTCCAGACGCTGTACGTGCACGGGGGCGTTCGCAGCCGCGGCCCGTACGCCGCTCTGAGCGACACCGATTTCATCGCGGCCTGCGTCGCCGACCTGCGGGACATGCTCGGGCAGAGCCGCGGGGGAGTGGCGGCGCTGATCGCCGAGCCGATCCAAGGCGTCGGCGGCTTCACCTCACCGCCCGACGGCCTGTACGCGGCCTTCCGCGAGGTCCTTGACGAGCACGGCGTCCTGTGGATCGCCGACGAGGTGCAGACCGGCTGGGGCCGCACCGGCGAGCACTTCTGGGGCTGGCAGGCGCACGCGGGCAGCGGCCCGCCGGACATCCTCACCTTCGCCAAGGGCATCGGCAACGGCATGGCGATCGGCGGCGTGGTGGCCCGCGCCGAGGTCATGAACTGTCTCGACGCCAACTCGATCTCGACGTTCGGCGGGTCCCCGGTCACGATGGCCGCGGGACTCGCCAACCTCGCGTACCTCCTGGAGCACGACCTCCAGGGCAATGCCCGGCGCGTCGGCGGGCTCCTCATCGAGCGGGTGCGGGCGATCTGCGCCCAGCTGCCCGTCGTGCGCGAGGTGCGCGGCCGGGGCCTGATGATCGGCGTCGAGCTGGTCGAGCCCGGCACGGACCGGCCGAACCCCCGGGCGGCGGCCGCCGCCCTGGAGGCGGCCCGCGAGGGCGGTCTGCTCATCGGCAAGGGCGGCGGTCACGACACCAGTGTGCTGCGCATCGCCCCGCCGCTCTCGCTGACGGTCGCGGAGGCGGAGGAGGGCGCCGCGATCCTCGAACGGGCGCTGCGGAGCGTCTAGTCGACCCCCTCGGGCCCCACGTGCGTACGGCCTCCGCAGGACCGCAGGAAAGGGAGCGCACCACATGAGCAACCGCACCTTGATCACCGGCGGCCTGGTCATCACGGCCTCCGACGAACTGCCCGTCGACGTCCTGGTGGAGGACGGCCGGGTCGTGGCCCTCGCCACCCGTGACAGCCACGGGTGGAGCGCCGACCGCGTCCTCGACGCCACCGGGAAGTACGTGATCCCGGGCGGCGTCGACGCCCATACGCACATGGAGATGCCGTTCGGCGGCACCCTCGCCGCGGACACCTTCGAGACCGGGACGCGCGCCGCGGCCTGGGGCGGCACCACCACCATCGTCGACTTCGCGATCCAGTCCAAGGGCGGCTCCCTCGCGGAGGGCCTGGACGCGTGGCACGAGAAGGCGGCGGGCCGGTGCGCCGTCGACTATGGCTTCCACATGATCATGTCCGACGTGAACGAGTCGTCGCTGAAGGAGATGGACCGGCTCGTCGAGGCGGGGGTCAGCTCGTTCAAGCTGTTCACCGCCTACCCGGGCGTCTTCTTCTCCGACGACGGGCAGATCCTGCGGGCCATGCAGCGCGCGGGGTCCAACGGCGGCCTGGTGATGGCGCACGCGGAGAACGGCCTCGCCATCGACGTCCTCGTGGAGCAGGCCCTCGCGCGCGGCGAGCGGGACCCGCGCTACCACGGGGAGGTCCGCAAGGCGCTCCTGGAGGCCGAGGCGACGCACCGGGTCATCAGGCTGAGCCAGGTGGCGGGCGCCCCGCTGTACGTGGTGCACGTGTCGGCGCGGGAGGCGGTCGCCGAGCTGACCCGGGCCCGCGACGAGGGCCTTCCGGTCTTCGGGGAGACCTGCCCGCAATACCTCTTCCTGTCGACGGACAACCTCGCGGAACCCGGCTTCGAGGGCGCCAAGTACGTCTGCTCGACGCCGCTGCGGCCGCGGGAGCACCAGGCGGCGCTGTGGCGCGGGCTGCGGACGAACGACCTGCAGGTGGTCTCCACTGACCACTGCCCGTTCTGCTTCAAGGGGCAGAAGGAGATGGGCAGGGACGACTTCTCGAAGATCCCGAACGGTCTGCCGGGCGTCGAGAACCGCATGGACCTGCTGCACCAGGCCGTCGTCGACGGGCACATCAGCCGGCGCCGCTGGATCGAGGTCGCCTGCGCGACGCCGGCCCGGATGTTCGGCCTCTACCCGAAGAAGGGCACGATCGCGCCGGGCGCCGACGCGGACATCGTCATCTACGACCCGCACGCCGAGCAGACCATCTCCGCGCAGACGCACCACATGAACGTCGACTACTCGGCGTACGAGGGTAGGCGGGTGACCGGGCGGGTGGAGACGGTGCTGTCCCGCGGTGTCCCGGTGATCGACGACCGGACGTACGCGGGACGGGCGGGGCACGGATCGTATGTGCCGCGGGGGATCTGCCAGTACGCGTAGCGGCGGGCCGCGCCGGGCGGCCGGTGCTGTCGGGCGAGGACCGTGCTCCGGGGTCCTCGCCCCCTCAATTGCCTGCCACAGGCGATCACTTCACGCAATGTGACCCGCGTCACTTCTGCGAAGCCTTGGCTCGAAGGTGGCCCCCGTGTCACTATTTCTGCACGCCGACTCTGCCCAAAACCCGCCGCGAGGCCGGGGGTTGAGCGCGTAGCCGCCGGTTCGTCCGGGCGAGCCCGAGCCCCTGCTCGGTCCACTACCTCGGTGCACTACTGATTCCCTCCGCATTTCATCCCACGCATGCCGTGCCGCTTCCTGTGCGGACGGTTCCTGAGCCGCGCGTGTGATGGTGCCCCCCACCCCTTTGCGGGCGAGGCCGAAAGGCCCGCCGCGCCCCGGAGTTGTCCCCCCTTCGGGAGAGCTCTGCGGCCCGAGGGGAATTGACGACCTTAAGTGTGAGATGTCGCCCCGGCAATTGTGCGGGCAGTACACGGACGCCCAGAACGATTCATGGAGGAACAATGCCAGAGACCACCGACTTGAATGAGCTGTACTCGATCATCGAGAAGACGGCTCAGGTGGTGGACGTCACCAGCTCCCGCGAGAAGGTCTGGCCCATCCTGGAGACCTACAAGGACGTCATCGGGCAGTCGGTGATCTCCTTCCGGGCCTCGACCGGAGGCAGCGCGGAAGACCTCGACTGCCGGTTCACGATGCTCCCGGCCGGCCTGGACCCGTACGGCCTGGCCCTGGAGAACAACCTCACGCCGAAGACGGACCACCCGGTCGCGAGCCTCCTCAAGGAGGTCCACGAGAACCTCCCGATCACCAGCTGCGGCGTCGACTTCGGCGTCGCCGGCGGCTTCACGAAGACCTGGTCCTTCCCCACCGCCGAGAAGCTGATCAGGATCGAGGACCTCGCCAAGCTGCCTTCCGTCCCCGACGGGGTGGCCGCCAACCTCGACTTCTTCAAGAAGTGGGGCCTCGCCGACATCGTGAGCACGGTCGGCATCGACTACACCAAGCGCACGATGAACCTGTACTTCGGCGGCGGCGTCGGCGACCGGGTGCCGGCCGAGTGCTTCGAGGAGAAGGCCGTCAGGGAGATCCTCGCCGAGCTCGGGATGGCGGAGCCGAGCGAGGAGTTCCTGAAGTTCTGCGAGCGGTCGTTCGTCATCTACGTGACGCTGAGCTGGGACTCGCCGAAGATCAACCGGATCACCTACTCCGTCATGACGCCGGAGCCGCTGGGCCTTCCCATCGAGATGGCGCCCACCTTCGAGCGGCTCATCAAGAACGCCCCGTACGACACCACGGGCCGCAACTACATCTACGGCATCGCGGCGACGCCCAAGGGCGAGTACCACAAGATCGCCTCGTACTACCAGTGGCAGAAGCGCGTGGAGAACCTGCTGCGTTCCGACGCCTGAGAGACATCCGACGCCTGAGGGACATCCGCCCGCCGGGGCCCGAAGAACGAGGGTCTGCGGAGAAGTAGCGACATACTTCCCCGCAGGCCCTTTTCTTGCTTCATCTCTTCCTAGAACTCTGGATGATGCGATCTCCATGCAGAAAAGACAAAGGGAGCTGAGTGCTTTGACATCACCCGCCTCGGCGGAGGGGGTGTCAGAAATCCGTCGTGCTCGCTCGGTCGGTATCGGTCGCGCCCATGCGAAGACCATTTTGCTGGGGGAGCACGCGGTTGTTTACGGCGCCCCCGCCCTCGCGATTCCGGTGCCGCAACTGGCGGTCACGGCCAGCGCCGGCTGGTCGGCACGGACCCCGGGCGACTCCGGCGACGTGTCCCTGACGATGACCGGTTCCGCCACGCGGCCGGTGGCGACGCAGGCATCCGACTGGCTCCAGCGGCTCACCGACGAGTTCCGGTCGACGATGGACGTCACCGGCGACGTCCACCTCGACGTGATCCTGGACTGCGCGATCCCGCCGGGCCGCGGGCTCGGCTCCAGCGCGGCGTGCGCGCGCGCCGTCGTCTTCGCGCTGGCCGACCTCTTCGACCGCGAGGTCACCCCGCAGACCGCCTTCGACCTGGTGCAGACCGCCGAGAACGTGGCGCACGGCCGCGCCAGCGGCGTCGACGCCACCGCCGTGGGCGCGTCCGGGCCCCTGCTGTTCCAGCAGGGCAGGGCCGAGGAACTGCCCATCGGCTGCGACGGGTTGTTCATCGTCGCCGACAGCGGCGAGGTGGGCCGCACCAAGGACGCGGTCGGGCTGCTGTGCGAGGGCTTCGAGCGGCACGACGGAGCGCGGGAGCGGTTCGTACGCCGCGCCACGGAGCTCACTGACGAGTCCCGGCACGCCCTGGCTGACGGCAAGCCGCAGGAGCTCGGCTCCCGCATGACGGAGTATCACGAGCTGCTCAGAGGCGCCGGGTTGAGCACCGACCGGATCGACGCACTGGTCGAGGGCGCGCTCGGGGCGGGCAGCCTCGGGGCGAAGATCACTGGCGGTGGCATGGGCGGCTGCGTGATCGCGCTGACCCAGTCGGAGCAGGCGAGCGCGGTGACCCGGCAGCTGCACGAGTCCGGCGCCGTCCAGACCTGGGTCGTACCGCTGAGGGGGTTCGCCGGCCATGGGCGCTGAACAGCAGACTACGGCGGTGCGCACCGCCGACCGGGACACGGCGGGCACCGCGACCGCCGTGGCGCACCCGAACATCGCCCTCATCAAGTACTGGGGCAAGCGCGACGAGCGGCTCATCCTGCCGCGCACCGACAGCCTGTCGATGACCCTGGACATCTTCCCGACGACCACCCGGGTCCGGCTCGCCCCCGGCGCCGCGCACGACGAGGTGACGCTCGGCGGCAGACCCGCGGAGGGCGACGCGCGACAGCGCATCATCACCTTCCTCGACCTGGTGCGCGAGCTGTCCGACACCAGCCACCCGGCCGTCGTGGACACCGAGAACACCGTCCCCACCGGGGCGGGTCTCGCCTCGTCCGCCAGTGGCTTCGCCGCCCTCGCCATGGCCGCTGCCGCCGCCTACGGCCTGGAACTCGACGCCACCGCGCTGTCGCGCCTCGCCCGGCGCGGCTCCGGATCGGCGTCCCGCTCCCTCTTCGGGGACTTCGTCGTCTGGCACGCGGGACGGCAGGACGGCACGGACGAGGAGGCGGACCTGAGCTCGTACGCCGAGCCGGTTCCCGCGGGCCCCCTCGACCCCGCACTCGTCGTCGCGGTGGTCAACGCGGGCCCCAAGGACGTGTCCAGCCGCGCGGCCATGCGCCGCACCGTCGACACCTCGCCCCTCTACGAGCCGTGGGCCCTCTCCAGCAAGGCAGACCTGGCCGACATGCGCCTGGCCCTCGGCCGCGGCGACCTCGAAGCGGTCGGTGAGATCGCCGAACGCAACGCGCTCGGCATGCACGCCACGATGCTGGCGGCCCGCCCGGCGGTGCGCTACCTCTCCCCGGCCACGCTCACCGTGCTCGACAGCGTGCTGCGGCTCAGGCGCGACGGCGTGGCCGCCTACGCGACCATGGACGCCGGGCCGAACGTGAAGGTGCTCTGCCGCAGCGCGGACGCCGACCGGGTGGCCGACGCGGTGCGCGCCGCCGCGCAGGGCGGCGCGATCCACATCGCCCGGCCGGGGCCGGGCGCCCGGCTGCTGCCCGGGGACGGGCGGTGACCGGTCGGCCGACCGTCGTCCGGCGCGCGCCGGGCAAACTGTTCGTCGCCGGTGAGTACGCGGTGGTGGAGCCGGGCAACCCGGCGATCCTGGTCGCCGTCGACCGCTACGTCACCGTCACCGTGTCCGACCCCGGCGAACCCGGCGTCGTACTCTCCTCCGACCTCGCCGCGCGAAAGGCGCACTGCCGATGGCGGGAGGGCCGGCTCGGCGGGATGGAACCGCGGGACGAGCAGCTGCTCCACGAGAGCTTCGCCCATGTGGCGGCGGCCATCGAGACCGTCGGCCGGCTGCTCGCCGAACGAGGCCTTCCGGCGCCCGCGCTCGACGTCTCGGTCAGCAGCGAACTGCACGAGAACGGAACCAAGTTCGGGTTCGGGTCGAGCGGAGCAGTCGTCGTGGCGACCGTCGCCGCCATGGCGGCCCACTGCGGCATCGACCTGACCCGCGACGCCCGCTACCGCCTCGCGATGCTCGCCACGGCGGGCATCGAACCCAGGGCATCCGGCGGTGATCTCGCCGCCGGCACCTGGGGCGGCTGGATCGCCTATCGGGCACCCGACCGGGCCGCCGTCCTCGACCTCGCCCGAAGAGCGGGCGTCGAGGAGGCCCTGCGCGTGCCCTGGCCGGGCCATGACGTACGCGTACTGCCCCCGCCCGCGGGCCTCTCACTGGAGGTCGGCTGGACCGGCACACCCGCCTCCACCTCGTCCCTGGTCTCCGGCCTCGACCGGCGGACCTGGCGGGGCGGCGCCTCCCACCGGAGGTTCGTGGAGACCAGCAACGACTTCGTGCGTGCCTCGACCGACGCACTGGAGGGCGGCGACCGCGAAGGTCTGCTGCGGCAGATCCGGCGGGCCCGGCAGGAGTTGGCCCGCCTCGACGAAGAGGTGGGGCTCGGAATCTTCACAGAGCGGCTGACCGCGCTGTGTGACGCCGCCGAAGCCGTCGGCGGCGCGGCCAAGCCGTCAGGGGCGGGCGGCGGCGACTGCGGCATCGCGCTCCTCGACGCCGAGGCGTCACTGGACATCGCTCACGTACAGAACCGGTGGACCACGGCGGGGGTGCGGCCCTTGCCGATCCGTCCCGCCATGGAAGGGAACACAGAATGATCTCTCAACGCAAGGACGACCACGTCAGGCTCGCTGTCGAGCACCAGCGCCAGCACAGCGGACACAACCAGTTCGACGAGGTGTCGTTCATCCACCACGCGCTGGCCGGCCTCGACCGGCCCGACGTGTCCCTGGCCACGACCTTCGCCGGCATCTCCTGGCCGGTGCCCCTCTACATCAACGCCATGACCGGCGGCAGCGTCAGCACCGGCGTCATCAACCGGGACCTGGCCATCGCCGCCCGCGAGACCGGCGTGGCCGTCGCCTCCGGTTCCATGAGCGCGTACTTCAAGGACCCCTCCTGCGCCGACACGTTCAGCGTGCTGCGCAAGGAGAACCCGAACGGGTTCGTCCTGGCGAACGTCAACGCGACGGCCTCGGTCGACAAGGCGCAGCGCGCCATCGACCTGGTGCAGGCCAACGCCCTGCAGATCCACATCAACACGGCCCAGGAAACACCGATGCCCGAGGGCGACCGGTCGTTCTCGTCCTGGGTCCCGCAGATCGAGAAGATCGCGGCGGCCGTCGACGTGCCCGTGATCGTCAAGGAGGTCGGCAACGGCCTGAGCCGCGAGACCGTCCTCCTCATCGAGAGCCTGGGCGTCAAGGTGGCCGACCTCGGCGGCCGGGGCGGCACCGACTTCGCCCGCATCGAGAACGGCCGCAGGGAACTGCGCGAGTACGCGTTCCTGCACGGCTGGGGCCAGTCCACCGCCGCCTGCCTCCTGGACAACCAGGACGTCGGCATCCCCGTCCTCGCCTCCGGCGGCGTCCGCAACGCGCTCGACGTGGCCCGCGCCCTGGCGCTGGGCGCGTCCGGCGTCGGCGTCTCCGGCGGATTCCTGCGCACCCTGAAGGACGAGGGCGTCTCCGCGCTGATCGCGCAGATCTCCACCTGGCTCGACCAGCTGGCGGCCCTGCAGACCATGCTCGGCGCCCGCACCCCCGCCGAACTCCAGCGCTGTGACCTGCTGATCCACGGCGAACTCCGAAACTTCTGCGCCGACCGCGGTATCGAGACCGGGCCCTTCGCCCAGCGCTCGCGCTCCGTCGAGGCCGCCACCGAGCTGACGGGAAGCACCCGATGACCGAGACACACGCGATAGCAGGCGTCCCGATGCGCTGGGTCGGTCCCCTGCGCATTTCGGGCAACGTCGCCACCACCGAGACCCAGGTCCCGCTCGCCACCTACGAGACGCCGCTGTGGCCCTCCGTGGGTCGTGGCGCGAAGGTCTCCATGCTGGCCGAGCACGGCATCGTCGCCACCCTCGTCGACGAGCGGATGACCCGCTCGGTGCTCGTGGAGGCGACGGACGCGCAGACCGCGTACGTGGCGGCGCGGGCCATCGACGCCCGCATCGACGAGCTGCGCGAAGTGGTCCGCGGCTGCAGCAGGTTCGCCGAGCTCATCAACATCCGGCACGAGATCAACGCCAACCTGTTGTTCATCCGGTTCGAGTTCACCACCGGTGACGCGTCGGGCCACAACATGGCGACCCTCGCGTCCGACGCGCTCCTCAAGCACCTCCTCGACACGATCCCCGGCATCGCCTACGGGTCGATCTCGGGCAACTACTGCACGGACAAGAAGGCCACCGCGATCAACGGCATCCTCGGCCGCGGCAAGAACGTGGTCACGGAGCTGCTCATCCCGCGCGACGTCGTCACCGACGTGCTGCACACGACCGCCGCCAAGGTGGTCCAGCTGAACATCCGCAAGAACATGCTCGGCACCCTGCTCGCCGGCGGCATCCGCTCGGCGAACGCCCACTACGCCAACATGCTGCTCGGCTTCTACCTGGCGACCGGCCAGGACGCGGCCAACATCGTCGAGGGCTCCCAGGGCGTCACGATGGCCGAGGACCGCGACGGTGACCTCTACTTCGCCTGCACGCTGCCGAACCTGATCGTCGGCACGGTCGGCAACGGCAAGGGCATCGAGTTCGTCGAGACCAACCTCGCCCGGCTCGGCTGCCGGGCCGAGCGCGAGCCCGGGGAGAACGCGCGCAGGCTCGCCGTCATCGCGGCGGCGACCGTGCTGTGCGGGGAGCTCTCGCTCCTCGCCGCGCAGACGAATCCCGGCGAACTGATGCGTGCACATGTCCAGTTGGAGCGCGACACCAAGACGGAAAAGGTCGGTGTGTAAGGCATGGCCAGTGGTTCAGGCATAGGTATTCATGATCTGTCGTTCGCGACGACCGAGTTCGTGCTGCCGCACACGGCGCTCGCCGAGTACAACGGCACGGAGATCGGCAAGTACCACATCGGCATCGGCCAGGAGTCGATGAGCGTCCCCGCGGCCGACGAGGACATCGTGACGCTCGCCGCCGCGGCGGCCGCCCCGATCGTCGAGCGGCACGGCAGCGAGCGGATCCGCACCGTTGTCTTCGCGACGGAGTCCTCGATCGACCAGGCCAAGTCCGGTGGTGTGTACGTCCATTCGCTGCTCGGGCTGCCCTCGGCGGCGCGTGTGGTGGAGCTGAAGCAGGCCTGCTACGGGGCGACCGCGGGGCTCCAGTTCGCGCTCGGCCTGGTCGCCCGCGACCCTTCGCAGCAGGTCCTCGTGATCGCCAGCGATGTGTCCAAGTACGAGCTGGACAGCCCCGGCGAGGCGACCCAGGGCGCCGCCGCCGTGGCGATGCTCGTGAGCGCCGACCCGTCGCTGATCCGCCTCGACGGCCCCTCGGGGCTGTTCACCGCGGACGTGATGGATTTCTGGCGGCCCAACTACCGCGACGCTGCGCTGGTGGACGGGCAGGAGTCGATCTCCGCCTACCTCCAGGCCGTCGAGGGCTGCTGGAAGGACTACACGGAGCAGGGCGGACACGCCCTGGAGGACTTCGCCGCGTTCTGCTACCACCAGCCGTTCACGAAGATGGCCTACAAGGCCCACCGCCACCTGCTGAACTACTGCGGCTACGACACCGACAAGGACGCCATCGACCAGGCGCTCGGGCTGACCACCGCGTACAACAGGGTGATCGGCAACAGCTACACGGCCTCCGTCTACCTGGGCCTCGCCGCGCTGCTCGACCAGGCGGACGACCTGACCGGCCGGTCGATCGGCTTCCTGAGCTACGGCTCAGGCAGCGTCGCGGAGTTCTTCGCGGGACAGGTGGTGCCCGGCTACCGCGACCAGCTGCGCACGGCGGAGCACCGCGCCGCCATCGAGCGGCGCAAGCCGCTGGACTACGCGGGCTACCGCGAGCTGCACGAGCGGTCCTTCCCCACGGACGGCGGGGACTACCCGACGCCGGTGCAGAGCGGCGGCCAGTTCCGCCTCGCGGCTCTCCGCGGCCACAAGCGGATCTACGAGCGGCGGTAGGGCATCGTGCGGGTCCGTGAGTGCGTGGGCGGTCCATGGCGGCCGCCCACGCGTGCCGCGCACGGGAACGGCGGGGCCGTACAGGCACCGGCCATGTGCAGAATCCATTCACGTCGCGTTGAGGGTGGGGCAGGCGAATGACCGGTATCGCAACCGATATCGCAGTTCTCGGTACGGGCGCCCATGTGCCGGACCGTATCGTCTCCAATGACGAGGTCGGGGCCCCGGCCGGGGTCGACGGCGAGTGGATCGTCCGTAAGACCGCGATCAGGGAACGGCGCTGGGCCGCGCCCGAAGAGGCCACGTCGGACCTGGCGGCGGCGGCGGGACGCGCCGCGCTGGAATCGGCGGGCATCACCGCGGGACAGCTGTCCCTGATCGTGGTGGCCACCTCCACGCCGGACCGGCCGCAGCCGCCCACCGCCGTCTACGTGCAGCAGCGCCTCGGCGCCCTGGGCGCGGCTGCCTTCGACGTCAACGCCGTCTGCTCGGGCAGCGTGTTCGCGCTGTCGGTGGTCGAGGGCATGCTGTCGAAGACGGGCGGCCACGCGCTGGTCATCGGCGCGGACGTGTACTCGCGCATCCTCAACCCGGCCGACCGCAAGACGGTCGTGCTCTTCGGCGACGGAGCGGGCGCGATGGTCCTCGGACCCGGCAGGGGCCCGAAGGTGCGCCATGTCGCCCTGCACACCTACGGCGAGCTGTCGGACCTGATCCAGGTACCGGCGGGCGGCAGCAGGATCCCCCCTGACCGGGCCGCGATCGACGCCGAGCTGCAGTACTTCGCGATGGACGGGCGCGAGGTGCGCCGCTTCGTGGTGGAGCAACTGCCGCAGCTCACCAAGCAGTTCCTGCACGAGGCCGGTGTGGTGCCGGACGACATCGCCCACTTCGTGCCGCACCAGGCCAACGGCGTCATGCTCGACACCGTGATCGAGGACCTGTCGCTGTCCCGCGCCACCACGCACCTCACGCTTGAGGAGTACGGGAACACGGGCGCCGCCTCCATCCCGATCACACTGGACGCCGCCGCCCGCAAGGGGGCCTTCGCCCCGGGCGACCTGGTCCTGCTGGCCGGCTTCGGCGGCGGCATGGCCGCGGGGCTCGCCCTGCTCGAATGGTGACGTCACCACCGCGCACACGGTGCGCCGGGCCGGGAACCTGACGGCCCCGGCCCGGCGCACCGCTTCGTATCCTCATCCGCCCGCCTCGTCGCAGGGAGACACCCGCGTGATCACGGAGAACGCGCCGGGCACCGGCCTGGCCGCCCGTATACCGGGATCCAAGAGCCTGACCAACCGACTGCTCCTGCTGGCCGCCGCCGCCGACGGCACGAGCAGAGTGCACGCCCCGCTGGTGAGCGAGGACACCGTCGCGTTCCGCGAGGCGCTGAGCGTCTGCGGCCACCCGGTCCGCAGCAGCCCGGAGAACGAGTTCTGGGAGGTGACGGGTGCGGGCCGCGGGCCGAAGGGACCCGCACGCCCCTGGTGCGCCGACGCCGGCACGGCGGCCCGCTTCCTGCCGCCGTTCGCCGCCACCGGACACGGCACCTTCCTCTTCGACGGCTCCTCCCAGCTGCGCGCCCGCCCCCAGCGCCCCCTGCTCGAAGCGCTCCGGGCGCTGGGCGCCGACCTGGAGCCGGGGCCGGGCAACGGACTTCCGCTGCTGATCCGGGCGGGCGGCCTGGAAGGCGGCGAGCTCACGGTCGACTCGTCCCTGAGCAGCCAGTACCTGAGCGGCCTGCTGATGGCCGCGCCACTGATGCGCCGCGGCCTGTGCGTGCGCACCGGAGGAAACCTGGTCAGCAGGCCGTACGTCGACATGACGGTGGCCCTGATGCGACGCTTCGGGGCCCAGGTCGACGAGGACGGGGACGGCACCCTGCGCGTGGCGCCCCGCCCGTACGGCGCCACCGACGTCGTGGTCGAGCCCGACGCGTCGTCCGCCTCGTACGTCTTCGCCGCCGCGGCCGTCACCGGACGCACCGTCACCGTGCCCGGCCTCGGCACCGACAGCCTCCAGGGCGACCTCCGCTTCGTCGAGGTCCTCCGGCAGGCGGGTGCCGACGTGCACGTGGGCCGGGCGGCCACCACGGTGACGGGCACCGGCCCGCTGCGCGGCGGCTTCACCGTCGACATGGGCGAGATCTCGGACACGTTCATGACCCTCGCGGCCATCGCGCCGCTGGCCGACGCGCCCATCACCATCCGCGGCGTCGCGCACGCGCGGCTGAAGGAGTCCGACCGCGTCGCCGCCGTGGCGGCCAACCTGCGGGCCTGCGGCATCGAGACCGCCGAAGGCGAGGACTGGATCACCGTCCGGCCCGGAGTGCCGCGTCCCACCCGCGTCGAGTGCCGACGCGACCACCGGATCGCGATGGCGTTCTCCGTACTCGGGCTCGCCGTGCCGGACACGATCACACTGGACGACCCGGCCTGCGTGGCGAAGACCTTCCCGGAGTTCCACGACGAGATGCGACGCCTGTTCACCGGCTACGCGCTCCCGGTGGGCACGAACAGCTGAGGCAGAAGGAGCATCCGTTGAGCAGGTTGCGTTGGCTGACCGCGGGGGAGTCGCACGGACCCGCGCTTGTCGCGACGTTGGAGGGGCTTCCCGCCGGCGTGCCGATCACGACGGAGATGGTGGCGGATCATCTGGCGCGGCGGCGGCTGGGGTATGGCCGTGGGGCGCGGATGAAGTTCGAGCGTGATGAGGTCACGTTCCTGGGTGGTGTGCGGCATGGGCTGAGTATGGGTTCGCCGGTTGCTGTGATGGTGGGGAACACGGAGTGGCCCAAGTGGGAGCAGGTCATGTCGGCGGATCCGGTGGATCCGGGTGTGCTGGCGGATCTGGCCCGTAACGCTCCGTTGACCAGGCCGCGTCCGGGGCATGCGGATCTGGCGGGGATGCAGAAGTACGGCTTCGATGAGGCGCGTCCGATTCTGGAGCGTGCGTCGGCGCGGGAGACCGCGGCGCGGGTGGCGCTGGGTGCGGTGGCCCGTTCGTACTTGAAGGAGACGGCCGGGATCGAGGTTGTCTCGCATGTGACGGAGCTGGCGGCGGCGAAGGCCCCGTACGGTGTCTACCCGACCCCCGCGGACGTGGAGAAGCTTGATGCGGATCCGGTGCGGTGCCTGGATGCGGATGCGTCGAAGGCGATGGTCGCGGAGATCGATCAGGCGCACAAGGACGGCGACACCCTGGGTGGTGTGGTCGAGGTTCTGGCGTACGGGGTGCCGGTGGGGCTGGGTTCGCATGTGCACTGGGACCGGCGTCTGGATGCTCGGCTCGCGGCTGCGTTGATGGGTATTCAGGCGATCAAGGGTGTCGAGGTCGGTGACGGCTTCGACTTGGCGCGGGTGCCGGGTTCGAAGGCGCACGACGAGATCGTGACGACCGAGGAGGGCATCAGGCGTACGTCGGGTCGTTCCGGTGGTACGGAGGGTGGGCTGTCCACGGGTGAGTTGTTGCGGGTGCGTGCGGCGATGAAGCCGATCGCGACGGTGCCGCGTGCGTTGGCGACGGTTGATGTGGTTACGGGTGAGGCGGCCAGGGCGCATCATCAGCGTTCGGATGTGTGTGCGGTGCCGGCGGCGGGCATTGTCGCCGAGGCGATGGTCGCGCTGGTCCTTGCGGATGCGGTGGCGGAGAAGTTCGGTGGTGACAGCGTGCCGGAGACGCGACGCAACGTGCGGTCCTACCTCGACAACCTGCACATCCGGTGAGGTCGGCGGAGCGGAAGAGGGCGGGGCGCGCGCCGCTTGCGGCCACGCGCCCGCGCCTACTCCCATGCCTGCGCCTGGCTCGGTCCTCTCGGTACCCCGCCCCGCTCCGTCCTGCTCTCTCCCGCTGAACAGGCCGGACAACGCGCGGTGCCGACCGGCCGTGTCAGGGCCGTCGGACCGTCAGGACGACGCCGTCAAGCGGCCTCCCTGCTCTGTCGGTCCATGAGGTGCCGCAGGACGAGCCACTCCCGAATCTCCCACGAGTGCCCCGACGAACAGCTGATGCTGTTGCCCGACTGCGCGGTCGCGGCGGGCTGCGGCGAGGCGTTGATCGTCCCCGGGCAACTGTCCACCACACACCGCCTGGTGAGCGGGTTCCGATCGGCGTGGTCGGGCTCGATGACCCGCAGCAGCTCGTCGTGCAGTTCCTCGATCTCGTCCGCGAAGTCCGCGGCCGGCGGCTGGGCCGTCAGCCACTCCAGGTGGAGCAGGAGGAAGCGCGCCAGCTGGGGGACGGAACGGGCCGGAGCCGCGGCGCCGAGTTCGTCCGCGACGTAACCCGCCCACGACTCCAGGACGGCGAGGATGTTGCTCCTCGCGTCGAGCGCGGCGACATTCAGATGATCCCGCTTGCGACTGCCCGAAACCTTTGTCGGATTCCGTCGCCTGGAAGCCGCCATGACGTGGTGCAGGCCTTCTTGATGCATGCCGGGAAGGGCGCGCAGATCGCGCTTCAGTTTCCCGACGCACGGGTCACAGAGGACGGCCCCGCCGACCGGACGGGTCTCCTGTTTGTGGTTCCGCGGGCATGAATGGATCTCCATTGCAGTGAATCTCCTTAGCCGGGCGTTACCCCTTTTGAGGGTGTCACCCCTTTGAGGGCCTTACCTTTATGGACCGTCTTGCTGGATGCGGAAGGTGCTGAATTCGGCCGGACGCACGGTGGCGAGTCCGACGTCGAGGATCACCCGGCTCCGCGCGTCGTTGTTCGTGTCGTCGCAGACGACGCGAAACGCGTCGGCCGCGCTCTCGCCGCGCAGCGCCCCCTGGCGCCACAACCCCCTCAGGAACGTCACGGCGGACTGGCGTACCAGCGCCCGCAGATGGGCGTCGTTGGTCTCGAAGGCGGCCCACCTGGTCCCTTGTACGAGCGAGGCCCGGACATGGTTCACCAGCCGGCGCACACCGAGATCCGTCCAGTCGGGATCGGTGGACAACGTGCGCGCCTGCGTCACCCGGATGCCCTTCCCCGGGACGAACCGCAGGCAGTTCACCCCCAGAGCACCGATCGTCTCCCGCTCGTCGGCGGACAGTTCCCGCTCGTGTTTGACGACTCCCACCAGGGCGCCCGCGGGAGCCCTGGGCACGCCCTGCTCGATGTCGACACGGCAGCAGAGCCCGGACACGTGGCCCGAAGGCGGGACCATGCGTTCCGTGCCGCCCGCCTCGCTCACCATGACCCACGGATAGTGGACGGCGACGAACCGGGCCTCCGGCTCGGCGAGTTCGAAAGGCCTGCGTACGTCGGCGGGGGCGAGTCCCTGCCGGGTGTGCAGCAGGGCGACCCGGTTGCCGGCACGCTCGCAGTGTCCGGCGACGAGCCGCGCGATGCCGTGCGCGTCCCTCTCCACCCGCCACAGGTCGGGAGCCACCACGACGGTGATCTCCGGCAGGCGCTCCAGCTCGGCGAGAGCGGACCGGTAGGCGCCGATACGGCCCCCGTCGGAGCCCGTTCCGAGGAGGTCGGGGTCCGTTCCGAGGACCCACGCCCCGCCCCCACCGTTGCGGAAGTGGCCGAGCACGGCGTCGTGCACGAAGGAGGGTGCCGCCCCGGCGGCCCCGCGCGGCGAGAACGCCTCCAGGAATTCCTGTGGGTGCCGGACGAAGACCGGTCTGCGCGGCAGCCCCGGGGCGTCCCCGACGAAGGCGGCCACCGACGTGTGCAGCCCGCGGATGACGGGCGCGCCGAGACCGGTTCCCCGCACCCCGTCCGCTTCCCGGAGGCGGATGCCGGGGCCGAGCGACCCGGTCGTGCTGATGGCGCGCGGTGGGTTCGGCTGCTGTTGCGACATGCGGGCTCCTCGGTCACGACGGGAGGACGGGCGGGAGGGGGGCGGACGTCAGACCACGGGGGTGAGGACCAGGGCCTCCGTCTCCATGGGGAGCGGGACGGACCGCTGGATGGACAGGCCCGAACGCGCCGCCAGTTCGCGGTACTCGCCGGACGAACGCTGATGGCCGCCGTTGACGACCATCAGGTGCAGGTCCCACAGCGGCGCGAGCAGGCCCACCTTGCCGTCCTGGACGATCATTTCGATGATCAGGAGGCGGGAGTGCGGGGCCATGGCCCCGCGTATGTTGCGCAGCAGGCGTACGCAGTCGTCCTCCGGCCAGTCGCCGAGGACCCGGGACAGCAGGTAGGTGTCGGCCTTCTCGGGGATCGTGCCGGTGAACATGTCCCCGGCGACGAGCTCGGCGCGGTCGATGCCCACGGTCCGCTCCAGGTGCGCACGGGCGATGGGGATCGTGTGCTCCAGGTCGAGCAGGGTGCCGCGGGCCTTCGGCGCGGCGCCGAGGACGGTCGCGAGGAGCTGGCCGCTGCCGCCCGCGATGTCGACGACGTGCCGGTCGGCGCTGAAGTCGATGTACTCCGGGACCGCGTCGAAAGCGAAGTTGCTGGCCTGGGCCTGCATGGCGCGCTGGAAGCGCTTCGCGGCGTCGGCGTCATCGCGCAGATAGCCGACGAGCGTCTGACCGTACGCCTTCTCGAACCCGGCCCTGCCGGTCCTGAACGTCTCGATGGAGTCCCCCCAGGCGCGGTAGAACTCCTCCCCGTAGAGCAGACACACGTCCCGCAGCGACCCGGGCCGGTCGCGGAGCATGTCGCCCACGGACGTGTTGCGGTAGCCCCCGCTCTCGTCGCCTTCGACCACGTCCAGACGCAGCAGCAGGCGCAGCAGGCGCCGTACGGCGTCCTCGTCCGCGCCGGCGGCCCGGGCGATGTCGGCGGGCCCTGTGTGCCCTGCCGCGATCAGATCCGGCACCCCCAGCTTGGCCGCCGCGTAGACGGCCTGGGTGTGCCAGGCGGCGGTGATGAGGTCGATGGTGGCGCGGGCCGCCGGTCGCGGGCTGCTGTCCGAGCTCATGGGCTGGCTCTTCCTTCGTACTCGGGAACGGGACGGGACAAGGGGTACGTCGGCGCGTACCGGGGGGTTCAGGAGGGGATCCAGTCCCGTTTGATGTGGGGGGTCTCGATGTTCAGGGCGCGCATGTGTTCGATGGGGTTGGTGTATTCGCGGCTGGCGGCGATCTGTCCGTCGTGGAGGGTGAAGCCGTGGATGAAGTGGTTGCGGTAGCGGCCCTCGGGGTAGCCGGGGAAGCGGATGGTGCCCTCGCCGTCGCATTCGACCCAGATGATCGCGGGGTCCTGGGTCTCGTAGAGGTGCACGTTGGACCACTGCCAGTCGGGCAGGACCTTCAGGGAGAGTTCGCCGTGGCGCTGGAGCTTGTCGCGGCCCTGGACGACGATGGGGCGGCCGATGTCGGTGTTGAACAGGGCTGCGGTGCCGTCGTCGGTGTAGAGGGTGTAGCGGCTCAGGCGGGCCTCGGGTCCGGTCTGCATGTACTGCTCCACGGCGCGCCGGTTGCGGGCCCGCAGGGCCAGGTGGTTGGTGAACACCGGACCGTCGTCGGCGGCGTCGGCAGTGGTGGTGTCGGTGGTGGGGGGTGTTGAGGTCATGGTGTCTCCGGGCGAGGCGGTACGGGGGCGGCGCCAGCGATACGGCGGGGGTTCAAAGACAGGCTCTCAGGGCTGGAGGCGGGTGGTGGTCCAGCCGGTGGTGGTGCGCTCGTAGCGCAGGCGTTCGTGGAGGCGGTCGGTGCCGTTGGCCCAGAACTCCACGCTGGCCGGGGCCAGGCGGTAGGCGGCGAATGCCTGGGGGCAGGGCAGCGGGCGTCCGGGGGCGGCCAGTTCGAGGGCGGCGGCGCGCAGGTGTTCGGCATGGTCGAGGTCGTGCAGGGGTTCGCTCTGGCGGGCCACGGTGGACATGGGGTGGGTGAACGGGGGGCGGGCGGCCCACAGGGCCTCGGCTTCGCTGCGGGGCAGTTGGGTGACGGGGCCGGCCAGGGTGATCTGCTGGCTGGTCTCGCGCCAGTACAGGACGCCGGAGGCGTAGGGGTTGGCGGCCAGTTCGCGGCCCTTCTGGCTGCCGGTGTGGGTGATGAAGACCAGGCCGGTGGCGTCCAGGGAGTTGACGGCCACGATCCGTGAGGAGGGCCGGCCCTGGGCGTCGGCGGTGGCAAGGGCCAGGGCGCGGGGCTCGCGGACCTGGCGTTCGGTGGCCTCCTGCAGCCAGGAGGCCAGCAGACCCAGGGGCTCGGCGGGCGGGGTACGGAACTCGGGGAAGGCCACCTCCAGGGTGCCCGTCAACGTCTCCGAACGCCGCTCCGCAGCAAGGCCGTTGGCCGGCGCGGCAGGGCGGGGGCTGGTCACATCAGACATGCATGAGTCCTTCGATCGTGACGACACCGTGGCCCGAGACGTCGACGGAGTCGACCCGGTCGCCCTCGCCCTGGACAAGGGCGCTCATGGGGGAGGGGCGGCCGATCTCGATGCCCTGGGTGATCTCGATGCGCTGCCCGTACGAGGCGAGGCCGTGCCGGGCGATGTGGATGGCGATGGGCCCGGCGACGGAGCCGGTGGCGGCGTCCTCCACGACCCCGTACGCGGGCGAGAACATGCGGTTGCGCCAGGTGGTCCCGGACCCGGCGATGCAGTTGGTCGCCATGTCGGGGAAGCTCGCAAGCGCGCGGTGGTCGGGGTTCACCTTCGACAGGGCCTCGAAGCTCTCGAAGCCGACCAGGACGTGCCGCGGGCCGTTGCGGTAGATCTCCACCGGCAGCGTCGACTCCTGGATTCCCAGCGCCTCAAGGAGCTCGTCCGCGCGGTCGAAGGGCTCCCACACCGGCACCGGCTGGCGCATGCTGGTCGAGACGACCTTGCCGTCGACGCGCTGCAGCTCGAAGGGGATCACGCCCATGGCGGTCTCGACGCGCAGCTGGTCGGCGTCGGTGCGCTGGCCCAGAGCGATGGCGGTGCCCAGCAACGGGTGCCCGGCGAAGGGCAGTTCGTTCACCGGCGTGAAGATCCGTACGTGGACGTCCCCGCCCTGCTTGGCGCCGAGGACGAACGTCGTCTCCGAGAGGTTCATCTCCCGGGCGATGCGCTGCATCTGCTCGGCGCTCAGGTCGTCGCTGTCGAAGAACACGGCCACCGGGTTGCCGGTGAGGGGCTCTCGGGCGAAGGCGTCGACGACTACGTAGTTGTGCATCTTGTTCTGTTCTCCCACTCGTCTTTGGTGGTGCCGGTGCTGCCGTGCCCGCCGTACCTGGCGTGACCCGCCGTACGCGGGTCGAGGGCCGGGCCGGCGCTCGGGGGAGGGCGCCGGCCCGGCGGTTCTTCGGGGCGTCGGCCCGGTGGCCGGGGCGGAAGCGGCGGATGCGGGGGGTGTGGGCCGGACTGCGCTGTCCGGCCGGGTCGCTGCCCACGATGCGCCGTCCATCTTTGGCGGGAACGGATTCCGACTGGAATGGCCCCGGACCCGCCCAATGCCTCCGTGGCCCGGGCCCCGGGTCAGGCGGTTCGGGCGGGCCAGGCGGAGACGACGCTGAGGGCCTGGGTGGGGTTGAGGCGGGGGTCGCAGCAGGAGGTGTAGCGCTCGCCCACGCGCTCGAGGTCGG
>NZ_JBHVYE010000001.1:552944-817180 GCF_042881135.1 Streptomyces sp. NPDC058284 | reverse complement strand
GCCCGGACACCTGAGGGAAGGGTGTCCGGGCCGCGGCCGTTCTCGGGTCCCGCCGGGCTCAGCGCGCCGAGAAGCGGTGCACCGTGCTGGAGCGGTAGGTCTCACCGGGGCGCAGCACCGTGGAGGGGAACGACGGCTGGTTCGGGGAGTCGGGGAAGTGCTGGGTCTCCAGGCAGAGCCCGTCACCCTGGCGGTAGGTGCGGCCCGAGGGTCCTGTCAGGGTGCCGTCCAGGAAGTTGCCGGAGTAGAACTGCACCCCGGGCTCCGTCGTGTCGATCTGCATGGTGCGCCCGGACTCCGGGTCGCGCAGCGTCGCGAAGTGCTCGGGGCGGCGCGTGATGCCCTTGTCGAGGACCCAGTTGTGGTCGTAGCCCTTGGCGGTGATCAGCTGCGGGTGCGCGGCGCGGATGTCCTCGCCGACGGTCTTCGCGCGCCGGAAGTCGAAGGGCGTGCCCGCCACCCGCGCCAGCTCGCCGGTGGGGATCAGCCCCTTGTCGGTCGGCGTGAACCGCCCCGCGCGCAACGTGAGTTCGTGGTCGTAGATGCCGCCGCTGCCCTCGCCCGCGAGGTTGTAGTACGTGTGGTTGGTGAGGTTCACGACGGTGGCCCTGTCGGTCGTGGCCGCGTAGTCGATCCGCCAGTCGCCGCGCGCGGTGAGGGTGTACGTCACCTTCACCCGCAGCGTCCCCGGGTAGCCCATCTCGCCGTCGGTGCTGACGTACCGCAGGACCAGGCCGACCCCGGTGGAGCCGGTGAACGGCTCCACGTCCCACACCCGCGTGTTGAAGCCCTTGGCGCCGCCGTGCAGGCTGTTCTCCCCGTCGTTGACCGAGAGCTGGTGGGTCTTGCCGTCCAGGGTGAAGCGGCCGCGGGCTATGCGGTTGCCGTAGCGGCCGATCAGCGCCCCGAAGAACGTGGTCCCCGCGGCGTACGCCTCGATCGTGTCGTAGCCGAGCGAGACATTGGCGTACCCGCCGTGCCGGTCCGGGAGTTCGAGGGACTGCACGATGCCGCCGTAGGAGAGCACCTTCAGGCGCGTGCCGCCGTTCGCCAGCGACCAGCGGTACACCTTGGTGCCGTCGGCGAGCCTGCCGAACAGCTCCTTCGTGGGCTTCGCCACGCGCTCGGCGCCACCCGGTGACGCGTACGAGGTGCCCGCGACGGCTGCGGAGAGGCCGGCCGCGGCGGCGGTGGCCAGGACGGTGCGTCTGCTCGATTCCATGTGCGACTCCATTGCGGCTCCAGAGGGGGAGAGGGGAGAGACGTGCGGTTACCGGCCGACCTTGCGCTTGTTCCAGACGTCGAAGCCGACCGCGGCGAGCAGCACGAGCCCCTTGATGACCTGTTGGTAGTCCGTGCCGATGCCGACGAGTGACATGCCGTTGTTGAGCACGCCGAGGACTAGGCCGCCGATCACGGCGCCCAGCACCGTGCCGACGCCGCCGCTCATCGACGCACCGCCGATGAACGAGGCCGCGATGGCCTCCAGCTCGAAGTTCAGGCCCGCCTGGGGGGTGCCCGCGTTGAGGCGGGCCGCGTACACGCAGCCCGCGAGCGCCGCGAGGACGCCCATGTTGACGAAGACCAGGAAGGTGACCCGCTTGTCCTTGACGCCCGAGAGCATCGCCGCGGCCTTGTTGCCGCCGAGCGCGTACACGTGCCGGCCGACGACGGCGTTGCGCATCACATAGCCGAGGCCGATCAGCAGCCCGCACATGATGAGCATGACGACCGGCACCCCGTGGAAGCTGGCGAGCGTCAGCGTGAAGGCGACCACCGCCGCCGTCATCGCCACGCACTTCGCCGCCCACAGACCGGCCGGAAGCACCTCCAGGTCGAAGGCCGACTGCCGCTTGCGGTCCCGCCATTCACGCAGGAGGAGGAACGCGACGGTGGCGAGGCCGAGGACGAGCGTCGGGTTGTGGTACTGCGTGTACGGGCCCATCTCCGGGATGAAGCCCTTGGCGATGTTCTGGAAGCCCTCGGGGAACGGCGCGAGCGACTGGCCCTCCAGGACGATCTGCGTGAGGCCCCGGAAGAGCAGCATGCCGGCCAGCGTCACGATGAACGACGGGATGCCGACGTAGGCGATGAAGAAGCCCTGCCACGCGCCCGCGACCGCGCCGATCAGGAGGGAGAGGACGAGCGCGAGCACCCACGGCATGTCGTGCTTGACCATCATCACCGCCGACATGGCGCCGACGAAGGCCACCAGGGAGCCGACGGACAGGTCGATGTGGCCGGCGATGATGACGATCATCATGCCGATGGCCAGGATGAGGATGTAGCCGTTCTGCTGGATCAGGTTGGAGACGTTGTTCGGAAGGAGCAGCGTGCCGTCGGTCCAGATCTGGAACAGCACGACGATGAACGCGAGGGCGACGAGCATGCCGTACTGGCGCATGTTGGCGCGCATGCTCTCGATGAGCAGCGCGCCGGCCCGCCGTGCGACGGGCGGCGGCGCGGCGGACGAATCGCGTGGGGGCGTGGTCGTGGTGGTCATGGCGGGCCTCAGCTCCTGGTGCTTCTGGTCTTGGTCATATGGCGCATCAGGACTTCCTGGGTGGCCTCCGCGCGCGTGACCTCACCGGTCAGGCGGCCCTCGGCCATCGTGTAGATCCGGTCGCACATCCCGAGCAGCTCCGGCAGTTCGGAGGAGATGAACAGGACCGCCTTGCCCTGCGCCGCGAGCCTGTCGATGACGGTGTAGATCTCGTACTTGGCGCCCACGTCGATGCCGCGCGTCGGCTCGTCGAGGATCAGGACCTCGGGGTCGGCGTGGATCCACTTGCTCAGGACGACCTTCTGCTGATTGCCGCCGGAGAGGCGGCCCACCTGCTCGAAGACCGTGGGCGTCTTGATGTTCATCGACTTCCGGTAGCGCTCGGAGACCTGGCGCTCGTGGTGTTCGTCGACGAAGCCGCCGACGCGGCGCCCGCGCATGCCGGGCAGCGAGGCCAGCGAGACGTTGCGATTGATGTTGTCGATGAGGTTCAGGCCGTAGCGCTTGCGGTCCTCGGTGACGTACGCGATCCCCGCGCCGACCGCCGCCGGCACCGTCCTGGTCACCACCGGGCGGCCGTTCACGGCCACGCTTCCGGCGACGTACTGCCCGTACGACCGCCCGAAGACGGACATCGCCAGCTCGGTGCGGCCCGCGCCCATCAGACCCGCGATGCCCACGATCTCGCCGCGCCGCACCGTCAGCGACACGTCGTCGACGACTGTGCGCTGGTGGTCGACCGGATGCCGCACCGTCCAGCCCTCGACGGACAGCGCCGGCTCGCCCGCGTCCGCGCCCTCGTACGGTGTGCGGTCGGGGAAGCGGTGGTCCAGGTCGCGGCCGACCATGCCCCGGATGAGGCGGTCCTCCGACAACTGGGCCAGGGCGTCGGGGCTCTGGCGTACGGTCAGTGTCTCGACGGCCTGCCCGTCGCGCAGGATCGTGACCGCGTCGGCGATCTGCCGGATCTCGCCCAGCTTGTGCGAGATGATGATGCTCGCGACGCCCTGTCCGCGCAGCTCCACGATCAGGTCGAGGAGCTTGCCGCTGTCCTCGTCGTTGAGTGCGGCCGTCGGCTCGTCGAGGATGAGCAGTTTCACCTCCTTCGACAGCGCCTTGGCGATCTCCACCAGCTGCTGCTTGCCCACGCCGATGTCGGAGACCGGCGTCTGCGGCTTCTCGCGCAGGCCCACCCGCTTCAGCAGGGCGCTCGCCCGGCGCAGCGTGTCGTTCCAGTCGATGAAGCCCCGGGTGGACTGCTCGTTGCCGAGAAAGATGTTCTCCGCGATCGACAAGTACGGGACGAGCGCCAGCTCCTGATGGATGATCACGATTCCGTGGCGTTCGCTGGCGCGGATGTCCTTGAACGCCATCCGCTCGCCCTCGAAGAGGATCTCGCCGTCGTAGCTGCCGTGCTGGTGCACCCCGCTGAGGACCTTCATCAGCGTGGACTTGCCCGCGCCGTTCTCCCCGCAGATGGCGTGGATCTCCCCGGGCCGCACGGACAGATGCACGTCGGAGAGCGCCTTGACGCCGGGGAACGTCTTGGTGATGCCGCGCATCTCCAGGAGCGGCGCGCTCACTTGAGCTGCCCTGCCGTGAAGTACCCCTCGTCGACGAGGAGCCGGGTGTTGGACTTGTCTACGCTCACCGGCTTCAGCAGGAAGGCCGGCACGGTCTTCTCGCCGTTGTTGTAGTCCTTCACATTGTTGACCTGCACCTTCTTGCCGTTCAGGACGGCGTCGCCCATCTTCACCGTCTGCGCGGCGAGTTTCCGCGTGTCCTTGAAGACGGTCTGCGTCTGCTCGCCCCGCATGATCGACTTCACCGAGGCCAGCTCGGCGTCCTGCCCGGTGATGACCGGCAGCGGCTCGCTCCTGGTGCCGTACCCCGCGCTCTTCAGCGCCGAGATGATGCCGATGGAGATGCCGTCGTAGGGCGAGAGCACCGCGTCGACGCGCTGCTCGCCGTAGCTCTTGCTGATCAGGTCGTCCATGCGCTTCTGCGCGGTGCCGCCGTCCCACTTCAGGGTCGTGGCCTGGTTGATCCGCGTCTGCTTGCTGCGCACGACGAGCTGACCGCTGTCGAAGTACGGCTTGAGCACCTCCATGGCGCCGTTCCAGAAGTACTTGGTGTTGTTGTCGTCCGGGTCGCCCGCGAACAGCTCGATCGAGCGGGGCTCGCCCGCGCCCTTCTCGGCCTTGCCGAGCTTCAGCTTGTCGACGAGGTACTGGCCCTGGATGCGGCCGACGCGTTCATTGTCGAACGACGCGTAGTAGTCGACGTTCTTCGTGCCGAGGATGAGGCGGTCGTACGAGATCACGGGGATGCCCGCCTCGTGCGCCCGCTTCAGTACGTCGGTCAGGGCCGAGCCGTTGATCGCGGCGACCACCAGGAGCCGGTGCCCCTTGGTGATCATGTTCTCGATCTGGGCGACCTGGTTCTCCACCTTGTCGTCGCCGTACTGGAGGTCGGTCTCGTAGCCGGCCTTCTTGAACTGCTCCGCCATGTTCTTGCCGTCGGCTATCCACCGTTCGGAGGACTTGGTGGGCATGGCGAGACCGATCGTGCCGCCCTTGCCGTCGTCCGGCTTGTAGCGGCTGCCGCCCTTGGCCTCCTGACCGCAGGCGGAGAGCGACACGGCGAGCAGCGCGGCTGCGGTGGCGACGGCGAGTGTGCGGGTGCGCATGGGTCAGTCCCCTTCCGGGACGGGGAAACGGCACAGCTCGCCGGGGTGCCGCGAGCCGCGCGGCGACATGCCGCCGTCCGCGCCGTGCCGGGCGAGCAGATCGAGGGCGAGCCGGCCGCGCCTGACCCGCTCACGGGCCGTGGCCAGGGCGTGCTCGCGCAGGTGGGCGCCGTAGGGGTAGATGCCGGTGGCCTTGGCGAGGCCGAACTTCACGTACAGGGGGGCGCCACGCCGGATCAGCTCGGCGACCTCGTACATCCGGACGTAGCCGCCGAGGTCGTCGGGCGCCTCGACGTACATGTCCATGGGGGCGCGGCTGACCCTGCGGATCTCGGTGAGGTGGGCCGGGGTCAGATCGGACGGCACGTTGAGCGAGTCGGCGCCGAGCCGCTCGTACACGGCGTACGAGGCGGGGTTGACCGGGCCGGTCAGCGCGGACAGCTTGAAGGTGGTGGCGGCGGGCAGGACGCCGGCGGTGCGCAGCCGGTGCAGCGTCCACAGCACGCCCTCGTCCGCGACGAGCAGGCACCGCACGCCGAGTCCGGTGGCACGCACGGCGTCCTCGACGCAGCCCGCGAGCGCGTCGTGGCCCCGGGCCCGCAGCCCGGCGCCGCCGGAGTCGGTACGGGTGGAGCCGCCGGTGTCCCACGTGCCGCGCGGCCCGGTGAACAGGCACAGCTCGATGTCGCGCTCGGCGCACGCCTCGACCATCTCGGTGATCTCGACGTCGGTGAGCATCCAGACGCCGCTTCCCTGGCTGATGCGGTGAACGGGCACGTCGAGGCGCGCACTCTCCTTGAGCACCACGGCGAGCGCCTCGGGCCCCTCGACGGAGGGGATCTCGGTGCGCCAGGTGCCGCCGTCGGGGAAGGTGTGCGGGGAGGCGTCCGCGGGATCGGGGGAGGGGGCGGCGAGCCCGAGGGCGGTGAGCGCGGGTTCGCCGGGCGGCCGGGGGAGGCAGGTGGAGGGGTCGGTCACAGTCGTCCTTCGCGTCGAATCGCCTTGCCCGGGAGGCCGGACGAGCTTCGTGTCTGGGGTGTACGGGGATGTACGGCGGTGTACGGGGGTGTACGGGGGTAGCCACGCGTCACACGGGGCGCCGCGGTGTCGTGCTCGGAGGCGCGGGGAACCGCGCGACCGGCACCCCCGCGGCCCGCGGACAAGGGAGCCGCTCGGGGCAGGGAGCCGCTCAGGGCAGCAGCAGGACCTTGCCGGTCCCGGGATCACCGCCCCCGACGAGGGCGACCGCCTCCCCGTACCGCTCCAGGGGGAACTCGTGCGTGATCAGCGGCGCCGGGTCGAGCAGCCCGAGCCCGAACGCCCGCACCGCCTCCGACCAGGCCGAGGACGGCGCCCCGAAGACGGAGCGCACCTCCAGCTGACTGAGGGACAGATGCACCGGGTCGATGCCGACGGCCCCCGGCGCGAACATGCCGGTGAGCACGGCCCGTCCACCCCTGCGGGCCAGCAGGCAGGACGAGGCGGCCGTGGTCGGCGCGCCCGCGGTCTCCACCACGAGGTCGAAGGAGCCGTACGCCGACTCCGCCTCCGCGGGGGACAGCGCGCGCGTCGCCCCGAACTCCTGCGCCTGCTCCCCGCGGGCCGCGCGCGGGTCGACGACGGTCAGCTCGGCCGGGTTCGACGCGGCGAGAAGCTGTACGGCGAGCAGTCCGAGAGTGCCCGCGCCCACCACCGCGACGCGCTCACCGGGCCGTGGGCGCCCGGTCCGCACGGCCGCCGCGATCACCGCGGACGGTTCGAGCAGTGCGGCGGCGCGCAGGTCCGCGTCGTCGTGCAGCAGGTGCAACAGCCGTGCGGGGACGGTGAGATGGTCGGCGAAGGCGCCGGGCTCGGTGAACCCGGTCTCCGCGTAGCCGCCGGTGCACAGGCTCGTCTCACCGCACCGGCAGCGCTCGCACACCCCGCACGCCCGGAACCCCTCGGCGACGGTCCTGCGCCCGACGAGGTGGGCGTCGACGCCGTAGCCGACGGCCACCACGGTCCCGGACCACTCGTGGCCCGGCACCACCGGGTAGCGGACGTAGGCGGCGTCGCGGTGTCCGTCGTACACCTCGCGGTCGCTCATGCAGATCCCGGCCGCGGCGACCTCGACCAGGACCTCACCGGGCCCCGGCACCGGCACGTCGCCGGTGACGAGGCGGTGCACGCCCGGCCGGTCGACGACGACCGCGCGGCTGCTCACCTCCCGGCTCCGCCGGGCGCCCGCTTCTCCCAGCCCTCGGCCCACAGGTCGAACCGGGCCTGCTGCTGCGGGAATTCGGCCGCCGCGTCCGTGTCGAGCTCGACGCCGAGGCCCGGCTCGTGCGACAGGTGGAAGCAGCCCGTCTCCGGGTCGACCCGCGGTGCGCCCTTCACCACCTTCTTGATGTCCGCGTCCGCGAAGTCGTTGAAGTGCTCAAGGACCTTGAAGTTCGGTGCGGTGAAGCCGACTTGGAGTGAGGCCGCGGTCAGTACGGGGCCGCCGACGTTGTGCGGGGCCACCAGCATGTAGTGCGTCTCGGCGGTGGCCGCCAGCTTGCGGGTCTCCCAGATGCCGCCGATGTGGCCGACGTCCGGCTGGATGATGTCGACGGCCTGGCTCTCGAAGAGCTCGCGGAACTCGATCCGGTCGTGGATGCGCTCACCGGTCGCCACCGGCATGTCCACCTTGGCGGCGACCTTCGCCAGGGCCTTCAGGTTCTCCGGCGGCACCGGCTCCTCCAGCCACGCCGGCCTAAACGGCGCGAGGTCGCGGGCGAGGCGGATCGCGGTGGCGGGCGAGAACCGGCCGTGCATCTCCAGCATCAGTTCGGCGTCGGGCCCGATCGCGTCGCGCACCGCCTCGATCAACGACACCGCGTACAGGCTCTGTTCGTGGTCCAGTTCGTAGTGGCCGGTCCCGAACGGGTCGATCTTCAGGGCGCGGTACCCGCGCTCCATGACCGCCTGCGCTGCCTTGTGGTACGCCTCCGGGGTGCGCTCGGTGGTGTACCAGCCGTTGGCGTACGCCTTGACGCGGTCGGTGACCTTGCCACCGAGGAGCTGCCAGACGGGGACGCCCAGCGCCTTGCCCTTGATGTCCCAGCAGGCCATCTCGATGACGGCGATGCCCGACATCACGATCTCACCGGCCCGGCCGTAGTCGCCGTACTTCATCCGGCGCACGAGATCCTCGACCGCGAACGGGTCGGACCCCTTGATGTGATTGGCCTCCGCCTCCCTGAGGTAACCCAGAAGTGCGTCCGTGTGGCCGAGCATGCGGGTCTCGCCGACACCGGTCAGGCCCTCGTCGGTATGGACCTGGACGTAGGTGAGATTCCGCCAGGGCGTTCCGACCACATGCGTGCTGATTCCCGTGATGCGCAAGGCAGCTGTCCCTTGACTTGTTCGATATTTCGTCACACGTTCGAAATGTTGGCGTGACGGTATTCACGGTGGCCGGAAGGTGTCAATGGTTCGCGCGGAACGGTCTTGGAGGCCATTGCGCCGCGAACTGCGCCGTGCCTACCCTGTGTTCGTCATATCGATCGGCGACCGAAGTTTCGGACGCGCACGGTGGAGGGCCGAACTCATGGGACGACTGGTGCCCGCGGTGACCAGATCGCTGGACATACTCGAACTGTTCCTCGAGGGTGACGGGACGCTGTCCGCGCCCGAGGTCACCCGCAAGCTCCAGCTGCCGCGCACCACCGTGCACGAGCTGCTGACCACCCTGGCCGCCCGCTCCTACCTCGTCCAGCTGCCGGACCAGCCCGGCCGCTACCGCCTCGGCGTGCGCACCTACCAGCTCGGCAGCCGGTACGCGGAACAGCTCGACCTCGCCGCGGAGGGCCGGCAGGTGGCCCGCGAGGTCGCCGAGACCTGCGACGAGACCGTCCACGTGGCGATCCTGGAGGACACCGACGTCATCTACATCGCCAAGGTGGACTCCACGCACGCCGTGCGGATGGTCTCCGCGGCGGGCCGCAGGCTTCCCGCGCACTGCACCTCTGTCGGCAAGATGCTGCTCGCCTCGCTGCCCCCGACCGAGCTCGAAGCCCGTCTCCGGGGGCGGGAGTTCACCGCCATGACCGCCGCAAGCATCACCGATCGCGACGAGCTCCTGACCGCGCTCGCCGGGATCCGCAGGCGGGGTGTCGCCGTCGAGCACCGCGAGTCCAACCCCGACGTCAGCTGCGTGGCGGCGCCGGTGCGCGACGGCGCCGGGCAGGTCGTCGCCGCCCTCTCCATCTCCGTGCCGATGATCCGCTGGAGCGAGGAGCGCGAGAGCGAACTCGCCGAGCTGGCCGCGAAGGGCGCCGGTGACCTGTCGGTGCGCCTCGGCCACCGGGGCGCGCGATGACGTACGCGTACGAAGTGGCCGTGCGCGCGCAGGCGTCGCTCGGCGAGGGCCCCACCTGGGATGCGGCGGCCCAGCGGCTGATCTGGGTCGACATCCTCGGCTCGCGCCTGCACACCTACGCGCCCGGCGACGGCCGCCGCACGGTCATGGCCACCGAGCAGCACGTGGGCGCCGCGAAGCCCCGCGCGGGCGGCGGCCTGGTCGTCAACCTCCGCGACGGCATCGGCCTGTACGGACCCGGTGGCGCCCCCTTCGCCTGGCTGGTGCGCGATCCGGTGCCGGGCCGCCGGGGCAACGACGCGGCCGTCGCGCCCGACGGCGCGCTCTGGGCGGGCACCATGCGCTACGACGAGGCGCCGGGTGGCGGCGCCCTCACCCGCGTCGCCCCCGACGGCACCGTCACCGAACTGCTCGGCTCGGTGGCCGTCAGCAACGGCACCGGCTGGAGCCCCGACGGGCGGCTCGTCTACTACGTCGACAGCCCCACCCGGCGCATCGACGTACTCGACCACAGCGGTCAACGCGCGCTGAACAGACGCCCGTTCGCGCACATCAAGGAAGGAGCGGGCTTCCCCGACGGCCTCACCGTCGACGCCGACGGCTGTGTCTGGGTCGCCCTCTGGGACGGCGCCGCGATCCGCCGCTACACCCCCGAGGGCAGGCTCGACAGAGTCGTGCGGCTGCCGGTGCGCCGCCCCACTGCCTGCGCCTTCGGCGGCCCCGGCCTGCGCGACCTGTACATCACCACGGCCCGCACCGGCCTCGACCGCCCGCACCCCCTCTCGGGCTCGCTCCTGGTCGTGCCGGACGCGGGCCATGGCATGCCTGGCGTCCCTTTCGCGGGCTGAGACTCGCGGGCTGAGGCTCAGCCCTTCTTGGCGAGGGCGCAGGTGGCCGTCGCGGTCTTCTTCGGGTCGCTCACCGAGCGGGCGGTGAGGGTGAGGCGGCTGTGCGGGCGGGCGGACGGCCGCGCGGTGACGGCGACGTCCACGTCGACGGTGGAGCCCGCCTTCGCGGTGGTCAGCCTGGTCGGCAGCCAGGCGGACCAGCCGCGGCCCGAAGCCTTCGCGGAGAGCCGGTAGACGTCGGATGCGAGGTAGCGGGAGACGTCCTCGGGGTGGTCGCCCGGCGGGTCGGCGAGCGCGCGGCCGGTGTTCTTCAGCGGGAACGTGCAGATGGCGCGGCTCTTGGCGGGATTGCCCTTGGCATCGCCGCGGCCCAGGGCGGTGCCGCGGCGCTGCGGGCCCGCGCCGTCGAGGGACTTGACCGCGATGGTGTACGAGAGGATGCCCGAGGGGCCGCGCCGGATGTCGGTGACGTAGAAGTGCAGGCGGTTGGCGCGGTCGACGTACTCGTAGGAGCTGCCGGAGTCGGCGCCGGCGTGGAAGAGCGCGTCGCTGAGCTGCCGGTAGTCGCCCATGGTGATCTTCTGCGGGGTGCCGTCGGGGCGCGTGAAGTCCACCATGCCGATGTCCTCGGGGTGGGCGTCGATCACCCAGGCGAAGGGCGCCCGGTCCTGGTTCTTGGTCTTGCTGATCAGCACGCCGTTGTCCGGAGTGAAGGAGTCCATGCCCATGCGGTCCACCACTTCGGCGGTGTAGTTCTGGTAGCCGCCGCCGTCGCACAGCGGGTCGGTGCCGCGGTCGCAGGCGGGGGACCGGTCGCGGGACATGGCGATGTTGATGCCGGAGAGGCCGGTGGCGCCGGGCGGCGCCGAGCGGGCGGTGACGTCGGCGACGACCACGCCGGAGTCCTTGAGGGCGTCGCGGTCCAGGCGCAGCACGTTCTTCTCATCCACGATGCCGAGCTTCAGCTTGTCGCGCAGCACGTGGTGGGAGCCCATCGAGCCGCCCTCGGTCGCCGGGATCTTCCAGCGGGTGTGCGGTCCGCCGGGCCCGTTGAACGAACCGCGCGAGAGCATGCTCCAGATGCCGGTGTAGCTGCGGCTCAGGGGTGTGCCGTAGGGGTTGTTGTAGTTGTCGCCGATACCCAGGATGTGGCTGAGCTCATGGGCGTACACCCCCATGCCCGAGCTCTCGGCCTGGGTGGAGGAGCCGGTTTCGGCGTTGGGCCAGATGCGGGCCGCGGCCTGCCAGGAGGTCCACGGCACATAGCGGGTGGCGGCGGCGTTGCCACCGGACGGGATGGGGGACGGCGGCCCCCACGCGGCCGGTACCTGTGCCTGGGCGGCGAACTTCATCTGGCCGAACTCCTGCCAGGTGGAGGACTCGTCCTGCCCCGCGGTGAGGAAGAAGACGAAGTCGTACTTGGCCGCCTCCGCCTCGCCGACCTGCGCGATCCAGGCGGCCCTGCCGTCGGTGCGGATGTTCTTGCCGCAGGTGGTGCCGGTGGGGCAGGCGCCGGGGTTCATGCCGGGCTCGACGCCGTACTGGAAGGACTTGAACGGCATGCGGTAGACGCCGAAGGCCTTCAGGTCGACGCCGACGCGGCCGCCGGAGTCCTCCATCCAGTACTCGTTGATGGTGTGCCCGTGGTTGAGAGGGCCGGGCTTGTTGAGGAAGTCCTGATAGAACCGGGGCAGTTGAGTGCGGGGAACGTTGGATGCGGTCGGCTGCGGGTTGCCGAAGACGCTCGACCCGGGCGGCCCGCTGACCGTGAACCCCTCGTCGGGGTAGTCCAGGAGGACCAGGGCGCCCTTGAAGGTCCGGTCGGTGGCTTTGACGTCGGGGTTCGCCCAGTCGGTGCCGGGCACGGAGCGGTGGTCGCCCCAGGTCATGTCGTCGGGGTTGCGCCAGTTCTGCGGGTCGACGGGCCGGATCAGGGACGGGCGGGACCGGGTGGTGTCGCCGGGCCCGTCGGGCGTCGCCTGCGCGGTGCCGACGGCGGCCGCCGCCAGGGTGGCGAGGACGGCGGCAATGACGGTGGTGCGTCTGTGTCGGAGGAACATGGCTCACCTCGTGCCTCTTGCCGGGGCAAAATGGACAAGTGCATGACAAGCCGTGCGAGTGGTGCGGTCACCGCTGCCCAAGGTAGGCCGCCCGGAGCAGTGATGCCAGAGTGCCATCAGGGCGTTCGCGTGGCGTCTCCCTCGCCCGCGCCATGTGCGTCAAGAGCCCTCCCGGTGGGCAGGATCGTCTTCACGCCGCCGGACGACCGGCCCGGCGGCCCGCCCAGCGCCCGCCCCAGAAGGAGCCGACCATGGCAGCCGACCGGCACGGCCACCCGATGTCCCGCACCGGCGCCGATGCCGTGGCCGCCTACGAGCAGGCGCTCGACCACCTCCTCTTCTTCCGCCCCGAGGTGGCCGACGCCTCCCGGCAGGTGCTCGCCGCCGCCCCGCGCTCCGTCATGGGCAACGTCCTGGCCGCCCATCTCGGCCTGCTCGGCACCGAGGAGAAGGACGCCGCCGACGCCCGCGAGGCCTTCGAGCGCTTCGACGAGCACGTGCACCGGGGCGAGATGACACCGCGCGAGCGGATGCACGTCGCCGCCGCCACCGCCTGGCTGCGAGGAGACATCCACCGGGCGGGCCGGGTGCTCGGCGAGATCACCGTGGAGTACCCGCACGACGTGCTCGCCCTGGCCGTCGGCCACCAGATCGACTTCTTCACCGGCGACGCGCCACGGCTGCGCGACCGCGTCGGCGGCGCCCTCTCGGCCTGGGACGAGGCGGACCCGCACTACGGCCCCGTCCTTGGCATGTACGCCTTCGGCCTGGAGGAGGCGGGCCACTACGAGCAGGCCCGGGAGAGCGGCCTCGCGGCCGTCGAGCGCCGGCCGCGCGACGTGTGGGCGATCCACGCGGTGGTCCACACCTACGAGATGCAGGGGCGGTTCGCCGACGGCATCCGCTACCTCGACGCCCGCGCCGGGGACTGGGCGGCGGGCAACTACCTGAACGTGCACAACTGGTGGCACTACTGCCTCTACGCCCTGGAGGCCGGTGACATCCCCCGCGTACTGGAAATCTACGACAGCGCCCTGCACCACGCCCGGTCGACGGGCGCGGCGATGGAACTCCTGGACGCAGCCGCCCTGCTGTGGCGCCTGCACCTGGCGGGCGAGGACGCGGGAGACCGCCGGCAGCGGCTCGCCGACGCCTGGGCCGACCGGCACGACGGCGCGTACTACGCCTTCAACGACGTGCACGCGGTCATGGCGTACGTCGGCGCGGACCGCACCGCCGACGCCGCACGCCTGGTGCGCGAGCGCGAGGCCTACGTCGCACGCGGCGGCGCCGGGCTCGCCAACCACGCCATGACCGCGGAGGTCGGCCTGCCCGTCTGCCGCGCGCTCATCGCCTATGGCGCGCACGACTACGACGGGGCCGTGGACCTCCTGCTCCCCGTCCGCCACCGCCTGCACACATACGGCGGAAGCCACGCCCAGCGCGACGCCGTGCACAAGACCCTGCTGGAGGCCGCACTGCGCGGGAGCCGCCGCAACCTGGCCCGCACCCTGCTGAGCGAGCGCATCAGCCTGCGCCCGGTCTGCCCGTACAACTGGCTGGCCCGGGCACGCCTGGCCGAGGAGGCGGGGCAGGCCGCGCTCGCCGCCACGGCCCGCGCGAGGGCGGCGGACCAGGCGGCACAGGGGGTGGCGGCCCTCAAGGGCTGAGGCCGCTGAGGCCGCTGAGGCCGCTGAGGCGGTGAGAACAGTGAGAGCAGTGAGAGCGCGGGAGGGGGCCCCTAGCGTTCGAGTTCCCGCAGGTACTTCCCGAACTTCTCCAGGCCGTCGACGTTGCGCGGCCCGCTGATGCCCTCGTTGTAGTCGAGGACGAAGAAGTTGTTCTTCCGCACGGCGGGCAGCTCCCTCGTGTGCGGGGACTTCTTCAGGAACTCGATCTTCTTCTTCGCGGGCCGGTCGCCGTAGTCGAAGATGATGACGACCTCGGGCTCCGCCTTGGCCACGGCCTCCCAGTTGACCTGCGTCCAGCGCTCGTCGAGGCCGTCGAAGATGTTCCGGCCGCCCGCGCTCTTGATGATGTCGTTCGGCGGGACCTGGCTGCCTGCCGTGAAGGGCTGGTCGGTCCCCGAGTCGTAGAGGAAGACCGGCACCCGCCTGCCGCCCTTGGGCGCCTTCTCCTCGACGGCCGCCACCCGCTTCTTCAGGTCACCGACGACCTGATCCGCCTTCTTCTGGACGCGGAAGATGGCGCCGAGTCGCTCCAGGTCGGTGTACAGCGCCTTGAACGGCGTGACCTTCTCCGGATGTCCGGGGTAGTTGAAGCAGCTCTCCGTGTGCATGAAGCTCTGGACGCCGAGCTCGTCCAGGATCTTCGGGGTGATGCCGCGCTGGTCGCTGAAGCCGGAGTTCCACCCCGCGACGACGAAGTCGGACTTCGCCTCGACGACCAGCTCGTTGTTGAGCAGATCGTCGCCGAGCATCTTCACCTTGGCGTACTCCGACGCCCAGGGGGACTCGCTCACCGGTGGGTTGGCGGGCGGCAGCACGTACCCGTGCACGTGCTCGGTGAGGCCGAGGCTGAACAGCTTGTCGGCGCTGCCGCCCTCGTACGCCACGGCACGCTGCGGGACCTTGTAGGAGACGGGCTCGCCGCAGCGCTTGACGGTGGTCTTCGCCGCCGTCCCGGCGCCGCTGTCCGAGTCGATGTCGGCGCCGCAGCCGACGAGCAGCGTCAGCGCGAGCGCGGAGCCCGCCGCGACGGATCGGGTGTGGGACATGGGGATTCGGTGCCTTTCAGAGGGAGGGGTCGAGCGAGTAGAGCAGCTGCGGGTCGCCCGTCAGCGGGTGCGTGACGACGCTGGCCCTGACGCCGAACACCTCGGCGACCAGCTCTTCGGTGAGGACGTCCGCGGGCGTTCCCGAGGCCACGAGCCGCCCCTGGGACAGCACCCCGATCCGGTCGCAGGCCGCCGCCGCGAGGTTCAGGTCGTGCAGGACGACGAGGACGGTGAGGCCCGCGCCGCGCAGATGCGAGAGGACCTCGATCTGGTGGCGTACGTCGAGGTGATTGGTCGGCTCGTCGAGGACCAGGACCTCGGGCTCCTGGACGAGTGCCCGGGCGAGCAGCACGCGCTGGCGCTCGCCGCCGGACAGGGTCAGGGCGCTGCGCCGGGCGAGATGACGGATGCCGAGCCGCTCCATCGCCCGCGCGCACAGCTCCCGTTCGCGTGCGTCGAGGGCCTGGTTGCCACGCTGGTGCGGGGCCCGGCCGAGCGCGACGACCTCCTCGACCGTGAAGTCCAGGTCGACGGCGCCGTCCTGCGTCATCGCGGCGACGAGCTGCGCGCCGCGCCGCATCGTGAGCCCGGCGAGGACGTCCCCACCGACCCGTACCGTGCCCGTCGTGGGGCGCAGCGCGCGGTACACGCAGCGCAGCGCGGTCGACTTGCCGCTGCCGTTCGGGCCGACCAGACCGACGACCCGGCCGCTGCCCACGGCGAGCGACAGATCGCGCACCAGGCTTCTGCCGTCGGTGACGACGCCGAGTCCTTCGATGTGCAGGTCCATCTCAACGGCCTCCGAAGACATAGCCCTTGCGCCGCATCAGCACGATGAACACCGGCACGCCGACCAGCGCGGTGATGACGCCCAGCGGCAGTTCGCGCGGCGCCACCACCGTCCGGGACAGCAGGTCGACCCAGACCATGAAGACGGCTCCGGCCAACGGAGCGACGGCGAGGACCCGGGCGTGCGTGGCGCCGACGACCATCCGCACCAGGTGCGGCATGACCAGGCCCACGAAACTGATGGCGCCGCTCACGGCGACCATCACGCCGGTGACCAGCGAGACGAGCACCAGCAGCCACTTGCGGTGCCGGTCGGCGCCGACGCCCAGGCTGGCGGCTGTCTCGTCGCCGAGCGCGAGCACGTCGAGCGCCCTGGCGTGCCGGTACAGCACGGCGACGCCGAGCAGTACGGCCGCGGACACGACGGGCAGCGCCCCCCAGCCGGCGGCGCCGAAGCTGCCCATGGTCCAGTACAGGACCATGCCGGTCGCCTCGCTGTCCGGCGCGAAGTAGATGATCACGCTCATCAGGGCCTGGAAGCCGAGCGACATCGCGACGCCCGTCAGGACAAGGCGCAGCGGGGAGAGCGAGCCCCGGTCGCTCGACGCGGCGTAGACGAGGAAGGACGCGACGACGGCGCCGATGAACGCGCCCGCCGACACCGCGTAGACACCGAGCGCGGCCAGGCCGCCGGTCACCGTCACGCCGACGGCGCCCACCGACGCCCCCGAGGAGACGCCGAGTACGAACGGGTCGGCGAGCGCGTTGCGCACCATCGCCTGGATGGCCACGCCGACCGCGCTCAGACCGGCCCCCACCAGGGCGGCGAGCAGCACGCGCGGTGTCCGGATCTGCCAGATGATCTGATACGTCGTGTTCTCGTCGGCACCGATGCGGCCGCCGCTGAGCGCCGCCCACAGATAGCGGGCGGTGTCGCCCGGCGTGACCACTGCCGCGCCGAGCCCGATCGCCACCACGACGGAGGCGACCAGGAGGAGGAAGAGGGCGGCGCAGGTCAGGAGGAGGGCTTTGGGGGACGTGAGGCGGTCGCGCATGTCGACGGGCCCGGCGGGGGCGGTCGGCTCGGTGGGCCGGGCGGGCGTGGTGGGTGCCTCGAAGGACGCGGTCACGAGGTCTCCCCGTCCAAGGCCGTGCCTGCCCGCAGCACCAGCGCGGCGGCGCAGGCCGCGACGGTGACGAGCACGCCGAACACGACGGCCACACCCGGATATCCGGCGAGCCCGAGCCCCGCCCCGCCGAGCGCCGCGCCGACGAACACGCCGAGGCTCATGCCGGCCGCGTTGACGCTCAGCGCGGATCCGCGCAGTCCAGGACCGCAGCGTCGCACGACGAGGCTGACGACGCAGGCCGCGACGACGGCGTGGCTCGCCGCGTGCAGCGAGGTGAGGGCGAGCGCGAGCGGCAGCCAGTGCGTGAAGTAGAAGCCGACGACGGAGACGAGCGCGGCCAACAGGCCGAACACGAGCAGCCGTTCGGTGCCGACACGCGGTTCGGTGGCGTTGGTGAGGCGTCCCGTGAGGAGATTGCTGACGAAGAACGACGCGCCGCTCAGCGTCCATACGAAGGTGAAGAGCCCGGCGCCCAGGTCGAACCGCTCCTCGTAGAACGCCGCGAGATAGGAGAGGTAGCCCATGAACACGGCGGTGCGCAGGAGCGCGATCAGGAGCAGCGGCACCACGCCGCGCACCGCGCCGAGCGCCCTGAACGAGGCGACGTATCCCAGGCGTTGGGGCGGGTGGTTCTCCTTGGCGGCGGCCGTATCCTTGCGGCGCGCGACGAATACCACCGCGAGGAGCAGCGAAAGGACGCTCACGCCGAGCAGGTCGCCCTGCCACCCCCAGAACAGCGCGGGCAGCGCGATGACGGGCGCGGCGAGCATGGCGGTCATGGACTGGACGGCGGTGACCAGGGTCGCCGCGCGCCCGGCCGCCCTGCCGGTACCGAAGCGGTCGGCGGCAGCGGCGGTCAGCGCCGGGTTGAGGACGGACGTGCTGGCGCCGATGAGCAGGCAGAAGACGGCGAGCAGGGCGAAGTCACCGGCGGCGCCGAGCGCGGCCGTTGCGCCGAGGGCGGCGAGCGCGCCCGCCGCCGCCCACTCCTTGGGGACCCGGTCGATGAGCGGCGCGAGCGCGGTGCCGACGAGCAGGGCGGCCAGGCCGCCGAGTCCGCGCAGCCCGCCCATCGCGGCGACGCTGCTGCCCGCCTCGTCGGCGATGGGTACGAGGTACGTGCTGAAGACGGTGAACGGCAGCAAGCCCACGGCCGAGGCGAGCAGCACCGGCCACAGGGTGCGGGCCATGCGCAGGTCACCGGGGAGCGGCTCGGTCTCCTCGCTGATGTCGGTGCCGACGCTCACGAGGCCGCTCCGCTCGCGAGCGCGGCGCGGTAGCGGTACATCGGGGTCGGGTCGGCGCTGAACTGGGAGAACGTGAACGGCTCCGCGTTCAGCCCGGTGACGCCCGCGCCGAGGAAGGCCCGGGCGACGGCGCTGCCGCTCTGGGCGTAGACGATCAGCGGCACGCCGTGTTCGACGCAGTGCCGCAGGATCAGGTCGAACGTGCCGTTGCTGAGGGTCATGCCGGTGGCGACGACGACGTCGGCCTGTGCGAGGACCTCGGTCATGTCGTCGGTGACGGGCTCGCCCCACGCGGTCGTGCGCAGGTTCAGATCGCAGGGGAGGCAGACGCCGCCGCGCTCCCGTATCGCCGCGACGAGCGGGTTGACCACGCCGATCAGGGCGACCCGGGCGCCCGGCTCGATGTCCAGCAGCCCGGCGACGGCGGTGTCGCGGGCCTCGGCGCGGACCTCGGGCGTCCCGGCAGGCAGCGTGACGCACTCGGCGTCGTCCGCGTCGCGGTGCGGGCGGACCCGGGCCAGGTAGGCGTCGAGCGCCGCCGTGCGCACGGGCGCCGACTCGTCGCGGAGCAGCTTGTCCAGGGACCGGCCCGAGGCGTTCTCGCAGAAGCCGGGGGTGAGTTCACCCGCCTCGAAGGAGCAGGCGCCGAAGGAGTCGCCGACGCGGAGCAGCAAGTAGTGGTTGTGGTAAGTGACTTCGCCGTCGGCGAGCCGGGTGGTGTGGTAGAGCCAGAACGCGCTGGTCACGGTGAGATCGGCCGGGTCGGGGCCGTGGGCGCCCGACAGGACGGCGTCGGTGAGCTCCGCGACGGTGTGGGGAGCGGGGTGCGACATGTGGGTTCTTTCCAGGTGCGTGGGTGTGCGTGGGTGTGCGTGGGTGTGCGTGCCAGATGCGTTGAGGCGCCCGGCGTAGGCGTTCAGGGGGCGGCGGGCGGCCAGGCCGTCGTGGACCAGGGGTGCCGCAGTTCGTCGAGCGAGGTGATCTCGTGCGGCTTCAACGTGTCGGCTTCCTGGGCCTGTCCGTGCCGGGCGTAGGCGCTCTCCACGTAGCGGTGTCCGGTGTCGGCGGCGATGAAGACGTACGTGCGGGAGTCGTCCCTGCGGCGCTCCCACAGTGCGCTCAAGTAGGCGGCGCCCGCCGAGAGTCCGGCGAAGATGCCGCTGGTGCGCAGCAGCGAGACCGCTCCGGAGAGCGCGCTGTCGAAGTTCACCCAGTGCACGCGGTCGTACAGTTCGTGCCGCACGTTGCGGAACTCGATGGCACTGCCGATCCCCGCGATGATCATGTCCGGGTCCGCGACGTGCTCGGAGCCGAACGTGACGCTGCCGAAGGGCTGCACGCCCACGAGTGACACGTCCCGGCCCGCCTCGCGCAGGCAGGTGGCGAGGGCCCCGGTCGACGCGCCCGAGCCGACGCCGCCGACCAGCGCGAGGGGCCCGGCCGGAATCTCCTTGTCGATCTCGTCGGCGACATCGCGGTAGCCGTAGTAGTGGATGCCGTCGTGGTACTGCCGCATCCAGTGGTACGAGGGATGGTCCGCGAGGATCTCGGCGATGCGCCGCACCCTCGTCTCCTGGTCGAGGCGGAGGTCTTTGGAGGGCGCGACCTGTTCCAGCGTGGCGCCGAGGATCTCCAGCTGTACGCGGGTCGAGCGGTCGACGGTGGTGGAGCCCACGATGTGGCACTTCATCCCGTAGCGGTGGCAGGCGAGCGCGAGGGCCTGGGCGTAGATGCCGCTGGAGCTGTCGATGAGCGTGTCGCCCGGCCGGACGGCGCCCGTCTCGAGGAGGTGCCGGACGGCTCCGAGGGCCGAGTAGATCTTCATCGTCTCGAATCGGAGACAGGCCAGGTCCGGGGCGAGCGATATGAGATCCGGTCTCTTCATCGCTTCGGCGATGTGTGGATGCATGGCGGGAAACCCCCGTAGGGACGTTGGGGCGTGCGGGCAGGGAGGGAGCCGGGGGCCGGGAGGGGAACCGGGCGGCCCCCGGGACGCCGAGAGCATCACACTAGATGAAAATGATTGTCAAGAGCAGGTAGGGTCGGCACACTGCTGGTCGCGGGGTGCCGTGCCGAGCGCCGTGCTCGTGCGCACCGCGACGTCGAAGGGAGTCGCGTGAAGCTGTTCCAGGAGGCCGGGGTCAGGCCTCGACCGCCGCGAGAGGCGGCCCCGCCCGGGGTGGGAGTCGGTACCGCCTTCGGTACGTTCGGAGAGCTGCTCCAGGGCGTACTGCCGGAGGACGACGGCGACTTCCTCGTGACGCTGCCCGTCGCGCGGTGGACCATGGCGACGTTCCGGCAGGGTTCCCCCTCCGGGGAGCTCGAAGTCCGGCCGGCCGGGAAGGTGAAGGCGCTCCGACTGGCGCGCATGATCGCCGACTTGGCGCCTGAAGGCCCGGACCACGTGCCCGGCGGAGTGCTCACCGTCAGCAGTGTGATCCCCGAGGGCAAGGGGCTCGCCAGCTCGTCCGCCGACCTCGTCGCCACGGCGCGCGCGGTCGGCCGGGCCCTCGGCGTCGCCATGCCGCCCGCGAGGATCGAACGGCTCCTGTCCCGCATCGAACCCACCGACGGCGTGCTCTACCCCGCGATCGTCGCCTTCCACCACCGCAGCGTCCGGCTCCGCTCGGTCCTCGGCGCGCTCCCCGCCATGGCCGTGGTCGGCATCGACGAGGGCGGCTCGGTGGACACGGTGGACTTCAACCGCATCCCCAAGCCGTTCACGGCGACCGACCGGCGCGCCTACGCCGGTCTGCTCGGACGTCTCACCGACGCCGTGCGCCACGGGGACCTGGCGGAGGTCGGCCGGATCGCCACGCGCAGCGCCCTGATGAACCAACGCCTGCGCCACAAGAAGGCGTTGGGACCCATGCTGGAGGTCTGCCGCGAGGTCGGCGGCCTCGGGGTGGCGGTGGGGCACAGCGGTACGACCCTGGGCGTGCTCCTCGACGCCACGGACCCCGCGTACACGCGGCGCGTCATGGCGGCGGCGCAGGCATGCGGGGAGCTGACGGGCGGGGGCCCGGCGGCGGGCGGGGTGGCGGTCTACCGGACGCTGAGCTTCGGCAACGTCTCGGGTCGTCCGGGTGCCCCCGCGTTCCCCGTTCCGGCGGTCGCGGGCGAGGGCGGGCCGTGACGGGCGGTCCGCCCGGGGCCCCGGATCTCAGCGGCGCCCGGCCGCCCCGCCGTCCCCGTCGCCGCGCGCCCCGGTCCACGCCGAACGGCGCAGCAGCCGCAGCCCGTTGAGGCCGACCAGGACCGTGGAGCCCTCGTGGCCCGCGACACCGAGCGGCAGGGGGAGGTGCCCTGCCAGGTCCCAGGTCACCAGCGCGCCGATGCAGAGCGAGGCGATGACGAGGTTCTGCGCCACCACGCGCCGGGCGCGGCGGGAGAGCGCCACCACGGCGGGCACGGTGGCGAGTTCGTCGCGCACCACCACCGCGTCGGCGGTCTCCAGGGTCAGGTCGGATCCGGTCCTGCCCATGGCGACGCCGCAGTGCGCGGCGGCGAGCGCGGGTGCGTCGTTGACGCCGTCACCGACGATCAGGACGCGTTCGCCCCGCTCCTCCCACCCCCGTACGGCCGCCACCTTGTCCTGCGGGAGCAGCCCCGCGCGTACGTCCTCGATCCCCGTCTCCCGTGCCGTCGGGGCGGCGGCGCCCGAGGTGTCGCCGGTCAGCAGCACCGGCTCCGATCCGGTGAGCCCACGCAGGGCCGCGACCGCGTCGGCCGCCCCGGGGCGTGGCAGGTCGGTGAGGTGGAGGGTGGCGGCGGGGGCGCCGTCGACCAGGACCACCACCACGGTGCGGGCGTCTTCCTTCGGCACGCCGGGAGGCACGGCCGCCGCGTCCAGGAGCCGTTCCGGGCTGCCGACCCGGACCTCGCGGCCCCCGACGACCGCGCGCACCCCGTACCCGGGCATCGCCGCGAAGTCCCGGGCGCCCGGCAGGCGCAGGCCGCGCTCGCGTGCGGCGGCGACCACGGCGCGGGCCAGGGGGTGTTCGCTGGAGTGCTCGGCCGCCGCGGCGAGCGCGAGCACCTCGTCCTCGGCGAGGCCCGTGCCGGGCAGTGCCCGCACCTCCGAGACCCGGGGCGTCCCCTCGGTCAGCGTGCCCGTCTTGTCCAGGGCGGCCTTCGTCACCGTGCCGAGCCGCTCCATCACGACGGCCGACTTGACGAGCACGCCGTGCCGGCCGGCGTTGGCGATGGCGGAGAGCAGCGGCGGCATGGTGGCGAGGACCACCGCACAGGGCGAGGCCACGATCATGAAGGTCATGGCCCGCAGCAACGTCTCGGTGAACCCGGCGCCGAGCGCGAGCGGGACGCCGAAGAGCGCGAGGGTGGCGGCCACCACACCGACCGAATACCGCTGTTCGACCTTCTCGATGAACAACTGGGTCGGTGCCTTGGTCTCGCTGGCCTCCTCGACCATGGCGACGATGCGGGCGATGACGAAGTCCGCGGGATCGCGGCCGACCCGCACCCGCAGGGCGCCCGTGCCGTTGAGGGTGCCCGCGAACACCTCGTCGCCCGCCGCCCTGGGCACGGGCAGCGGTTCGCCGGTGATGGTGGCCTGGTCCACCTCGCTGCTGCCGTCGAGTACGGTGCCGTCGGCGGGCAGCCGCTCCCCGGGCCGTACGAGAACGGTGTCGCCGACCCGCAACGCATCGGCCGCCACCTGCTCCTCGCCGCCCTCGCCGCCCGCACCGGCTGACCCGGTGAGCCGCACCGCCCGGGCGGGCGCCAGATCGAGCAGCCCGCGCACGGAGTCAGCGGTGCGCCGGGTCGCCAGCGCCTCCAGCGCTCCCGAGACCGCGAAGATGACGATGAGCAGGCCGCCGTCGAGGAACTGCCCGATGGCCGCGGCGCCGAGAGCCGCGACCACCATCAGCAGATCGACGTCGAGGCTCCGCTCCCGCAGCGCCTGAAGCCCCGCCACGGTCGGCTCCCAGCCGCCGGCCGCGTAACAGAGCACGTACAGCGGCCCCCACAGCCAAGCGGGCGCCCCGGCCAGGTCGAGCGGGCACGCGAGCAGGAAGGCGGCCGTGGCCAGCGCGGCCCAGCGCACCTCGGGCAGGGCGAGGGCGCGGGTGGAGCGGGGCCGGCCGGGCGTCGGAGGGGCGGGGGCCGGGGACGGCCGGTCGCCCACCAGAGCGGAGGACATCGGAGCACACCTCTTCACGGAGGGGGAGCGTGGCGGGGCGGAGCAGGGCAGGGCCGGGCGGTGGGTCCCCGACGAAGGGCTCCGCGCCGCGATCCACCATAGCGGAACACATGAAGAGGTCTTCAAGTGTATGACGAGTAGGATTGCCGCATGGGACACGGAGTCGAGAGCAGGATCAGCCCCGCGGCGCACCTCGACGCGGACTCCGCGGCCACGATCGCCGCCACTCTCCAGGCGCTGGCCACACCGTCCCGGCTGATGATCCTCACCAAGCTGCGCCAGGGCCCGTGCGGGGTCGGCGCGCTGGCCGACGCGGTGGGCATGGAACAGTCGGCGGTCTCCCACCAGTTGCGCCTGCTCCGCGCCCTCGGCCTGGTCACCGGCGCCCGCGAGGGCCGCCGCATCGTCTACAGCCTCTATGACAACCACGTGGCGCAGCTCCTGGACGAGGCCGTCTACCACATCGAGCATCTGCGCCTCGGCGCCCGGGACCTCCCCGCGCGCGGCGAGGGCGACAGGCCCTGAGAGCCTGTCTTTGAACCCCCGCCTGCGCCTCGACGCCCGGCACGCGCCCTCGGCGCACGGAGTTCCAGGACAGGTGGCTCCGCCACATGACCTGGAACTCCGCACTCCGATCGCACGCACCGAACGCCGCTGCGCCCGCGCTTCGCGCGGACGACGGGGGTTCAAAGACAGGCTCTCAGACCGCCCGAACCCGCAGGCCCCGCCGCCCGGCTGCTCCGAGCGGGTGAACCATGATTGCCCGTCGGGTTCAAGGGCAAGCGGGGTTCGACCCCTTGCCTCGTACCCCGAGCGAGGCAGGGGTCATTCCAGTACTTCGATCCCGGGGCCGGGCCGCGGCCCGGCGAGTGGGCCGGGTCCCCTGGACGGGATCACCGCGGTGCGCTCGGCCAGGTCGTCGACGACGTCGAGCAGGCTGCCGGTGCGGGCGTGGGCGGTGCGCTGCCGCCCGGCGCCACCGCCGCACGCGAGCAGTTGCCGCAGCACCACGGTCACTTGGCGGAGCTCGCCGTGTGCCGCGAGGGTCGGGCGCGCGTATTCGAGGAGGCGCCGGACCTGGTGCCGGGTCGGCACGAGCCGGCTGGTGCGTGGGTCGAGGCTGTGCCCGCTCAGCCCGTCGCGGGCGCAGCGCCAGTACGCGGCGCGCAGCAGCGCGTCGTCCACGGCCGGACCGGGATCGCCGCGCCGCACCCTTTCCAGGGCCTGGACGACCAGCGCCCGTACCAGGACGGCGAGGGCCGCCGCCTCCTCGACGCTCGTGGTGACGTCCATCGCCCTGATCTCCAGGGTGGGCAGATGGGCGCAAGGCCGCACGTCCCAGTACAGCGAGCGTTCACCGAGGGTCGCACCGGCCACTTGCAGCGACGCCGCGAGCGCGTCGTAGTGGGCGGCCGACGAGAAGTACGGCGGGGGTCCTGCCACCGGCCAGCGGGTGGAGCCGAGCGTGCGCCAGCTGCAGTAGCCGCTGTCCCGTTCCTCCCAGAAGGGCGAGTTGGCCGCCACCGCCACGAGCGTGGGCAGCCACGGCCGCAGATGGTTGCTGATCAGGACGGCATGGTTCCGGTCGGGCACCTCGACGTGCACGTGCAGGCCACAGAAGGCGAAGGTGTCGTACAGCGACCGGAACGTCTCGAACTGGGCGTGGTAGTGCGGATCGGTGTTGAGCGGGACCGGCGCCCGCATGCCGAGCAGCGGCGTGGCCGAGGCGACGAGGCGCAGGCCTTCGTCGGCCGCGGCGCCCGCGACGGTCCGGCGGACCCGCCGCAACTCGCGGCCGAGCTGGCCCAGGGTCCCGCAGGGTGGTGTCTTGCCCTCCACCTGGTACTGGGAGGCCTCGCCGGTCACCAGGTCCCCGGCCAGCGGCTTCACGCGGGGCAGGACCCGGGCGGCTGCCGCGACGACGGCACGGTGCGATGCGTCGACGAGGAAGTACTCCTCCTCGACGCCGACGGTGGGAAGGTGGTCCGCCATGCGTGTCGGGCCCTTCGAAGAGACGGCGAGCGGCGCGTGCCTGTCCACCTTCCTCGCCCGCGGCGGCAGCCGCGAGACCGGGACGGGTCACACCGGACGCGCGGCCGGTCCGGTTCTCACCGGTGTATGCCCAATCCGCGGAGTCCGGGGGCGAGTTCGGGCCGAAGTACCAGATCGTCGTCGTAGGCCCCACCGTTCTCGTGACGGAAGGGCAGTGGCGCCGTGGTATCCAAGGTGCGCAGGCGCTCCCGCAGTTCGGCCGCGGCGCGCGCGTAGCCCGCGGCCGTGAGCCGGTCCGCGCCGTACACCACGTACGGCGGGAGGGCGGCCATGCCGGTGTACCAGAACGTGCCGTGCAGCAGGGGGAACAGCACCTGCTCCAGCTGGCCGTGGATGCCGCGCGGGCCGAATCCGGACTCCCGGGCGCCGACCGAGGTGACGACCAGCGCGCGCTTCCCGGTCAGGCCGCCGTCCCCGTACCGCAGGGTCCGGCCGTCGGGGCCCTTGACGCCGAAACCGAAGCCCTGGACGAGTACGCGGTCGAACCAGCCCTTGAGGATCGCGGGCGGCCCGAACCACCACAGCGGGAACTGGAAGACGACCGCGTCCGCCCAGGCGATCTTCTCCTGCTCCAGACCGATGTCCTCGCTCAACGCCCGGTCCCTGTAGGCCCGTTCTTGCTCGGGACCCACGAACAGCCGCTCGCGCGAGGCGCTCTCGAAGTCGTCCGCGTCGACCACGGCCTTCCAGCCCATGCCGTACAGGTCCGATACGCGGTGCTCGTGCCCGAGCGACTCCAGCGTGCCGAGCCCCTCGGTCAGCAGGGACCCGCCGAGCGAGCGCCGTTCCGGATGTGCGAATACCCAGAGAATCTTCATGCCCCGATCGTGTGCCGACCGGATCCCGCGCTGCGAGTGGCCAGATGGTCATGGCCCGCAAGGATCTGGCCAGTCGGGAACTCGGAGCCCGTCGCGTCCGACTCCTGAAGTGGTGCGGGCCGCCCGGTCCGTGTCCTTGAGCGATCCGGGAGCGGTGATGGCCGATCAGCAACGCCGAAGATTCGTGCCGCCGCCCGCCCTCTGCGGCTTCCTCGTGCTGCTGGTGCTGATCTTCACCGCTTCCTACGCCGTAGGGCGGGCGGCCGGACCGGTCGCGCCCGGCCTGCACGGCGGCTCGACGGAGTCCGGCGACGAGGGCGGCGGCCGGGGCGACGGCGGCGGCACGGGCGGCACGCACGGCGGAGGCCACTGATGAGCACAGGAGCGGTGGACGCCGTCATGACCACGGACGTGGCCGTCGGCGGCATGACCTGCGCGGCCTGCGTGAACCGGGTCGAGAAGCGGCTCGGCAGGCTGGACGGCGTCAGCGCCACGGTCAACCTCGCGACCGGCCTCGCCCGGGTGAGCCACCCGCCGCACGTCACGCCGGACGACCTGATCGCCGCCGTCGAGCGGGCCGGATACACGGCGGAACTGCCCGCGCCGCCCGAGCCGGAGCCGACGCCGACAGCGGGGCCGGAACGGCGGGCGGAGCCGGGGGAGCCGGGCGGCCGGGAAGCCGTGCGCGAGGAGCGGCAGCGCATGCTGGTCACCACGCTGCTCGCGGCGCCGGTCCTCGTCCTCTCCATGGTGCCCGCCTGGCAGTTCCGCAACTGGCAGTGGCTGTGCTTCGCGCTCGCCGCGCCGGTCGCCGTCTGGAGCGCCCGGCCGTTCCACGTCCGCGCGCTGCGCGGGCTCCGGCACGCCGCGGCGACCATGGACACCCTGGTCTCGCTGGGCGTGGCGGCATCCTTCGGCTGGTCGGCGTACGCCCTCTTCCTCGGTGGCGCGGGGCTGCCGGGCATGACAATGCCGTTCAGCCTGCTGCCCTCCGCCGACGACGGCACCGCGCACGTCTACCTCGAAGCCGCCGTCGGGGTGCCGCTCTTCGTGCTCGCCGGGAGGTTCCTCGAGGCGCGGGCCCGGCACGGCACCGGGGCGGCGCTGCGCTCCCTCGCCGGGCTCGCGGTCAAGGACGTCGTCGTACGGGAGGACGGCGCCGAACGCCGCGTGCCCATCGCGGAGTTGGGCGTGGGGCAGGTCTTCGTGGTGCGGCCGGGAGAGCGGGTCGCCACCGACGGCGCCGTGGTGGAGGGCAGCTCCGCCGTGGACCTCTCGCTGGTCACCGGGGAGAGCGAGCCCATCGAGGTCGGGCCGGGCTCCGAGGTGACCGGCGGGGCCGTCAACGCGGGCGGGCTGCTGCTCGTCCGCGCGAAGGCGGTCGGCGCCGACACCCGGCTCGCCCGCATCGCCCGCATGGTGACCGACGCCCAGGCGGGCAAGGCGCGTGCGCAACGGCTCGCCGACGAGGTGGCAGGCGTGTTCGTACCGGTCGTGCTCGCCCTCGCCGCGACGGTGCTCGGCTTCTGGCTCGGCGCCGGCGCCGAGCCACAGGCGGCCGTCACCGCCTGCGTGGCCGTACTCGTCGTCGCCTGCCCGTGCGCGCTGGGCCTCGCCACCCCCACCGCCCTGATGGCCGCGACGGGCCGCGGCGCCCAGCTCGGCGTCCTGGTCCGCGGACCGGAGGCCCTGGAATCCCTGCGCCACGTCGACACCATCATTCTGGACAAGACCGGCACCCTCACCTCCGGCCACATGAGCGTCACCGCCGTCACCGCCGCGCCGGACGGCATCGGCAAGGAGGCGGCGCTGCGGCTCGCCGGGGCCGTGGAGCGGGGCTCGGAACACCCGCTGGGCCGCGCGATCACCACGTACGCGAGCAGGTCCCTGCCCGAGGCGCCGCTGCCGACGGTACGGGGGTTCCGCGCGGTGCCGGGGCAGGGCGTCCGGGGTGAGGTCGACGGCCACACGGTCGAAGTCCGCTCGCCCGACGGCGCGTTGACCGGCCCGCTGGCCCACGCGCTGCGGCAGGCGGAGGACGCCGCGCGCACCGCGGTCCTGGTCCGCGTGGACGGCGTGGACGAGGCGGTCCTCGCGGTCGGCGACCCGGTGCGGCCCGGCAGCTATCGCGCCGTGGACCGCCTCAGGCGCCTGGGCGTACGCCCCGTACTCGCCACCGGCGACCGCGAGGCCACGGCCCGCGCCGTCGCGGCGGAACTCGGCATCGACGAGGTGCACGCCCGCTGCTCCCCCGAGGACAAGGCGGCGCTGGTGGGGGAGTTGAGGGCGCGGGGGCACCGGGTCGCGGTCATCGGTGACGGGGTGAACGACGCCGCGGCACTGGCCGGCGCCGATCTCGGGATCGCCATGGGTGGCGGCACCGACGTGGCCATCGAGGCCGCCGACGTGACGCTCGTGCGCGGCGACATCGAGGCCGTCGCGGACGCGGTCCGCCTCGCCCGGCGCACCCTCGCGACGATCCGCCAGAACCTCCTGTGGGCCTTCGGCTACAACGCCGTCACGGTGCCGCTCGCCGCGGTGGGCCTGCTGAACCCCATGGTCGCCGCTGCGGCGATGTCGGCGAGCTCCCTCCTGGTGGTCGGCAACAGCCTGCGGCTGCGCACCTGGCGTCCGGCGCGCGGCCCGGCCGCCACCGGAGCACGAAGCGGCGGACGCGGACAGGAAGGAACACGATGAGCGATGAACACTCCTGGCGGCCCTCCCGCCGGAGGCTGCGCGCCGGACTCTCCGCAGCGCTCGCGCCGGTGGCGGCGTGCGCGGTGGCCCTGGGCGCACTCGCCACCTGGACCGCGTCCGGCGCCGCGGGCACCCCGGCCCGCGTCGAGGTGCCCCGCGGGACCGTCTTCCTGCCGTCCGGGAACAGCACGGAGACGGCCGCGTTCTTCTCGATCACCAACTCCGGGGGCTCCGACGACCGGTTGACGTCGGTGTCGTCCCCGGTCCTCGACGACGTGATGCTCAGCCGCGTCGTGCCCGCGGGCCGCGGAACCGCCACCATGCGAATGGTGAAAACGGTCGCCGTCCCGGCCCGCGAGGGCCTCACCATGTCGCCGAGCGGCCTGGACATCATGGTCCGCACGCGCACGCCCCTGAAGGCGGGGGAGAGGGTCCCGTTCGTCCTGACCTTCCGGTACGGGGGACGGATCGAGGCCGAGGCGGTGGTGGTCGGACCGGGGAGCTGAGACGGGCTCTGGCAGGCCCTCAGTCCGCGTCCGGCTTCTCCGGCGAGAAGAGCCAGGTGTCGAACAGCTCCGAGAGGTCCTTGCCCGACTTCTTCTCGCACAGCGCGATGAACTGCTCGGTGTCGGCGTTCTTGTGCCGGTGTTCACGCGTCCACGTGCGCAGGACGGAGAAGAAGGTGCGGTCGCCCACCGCCTTGCGCAGCTGGTGCAGCGTCATGGCGCCCCTGCCGTACACCGACGGCTCGGAGACCTGCTCGGCGCTCGGCGGGTCCGCCGGCGGGAAGTCCCAGAGGTCCTTGCTCTCCTCGTGCGTTCCGTCGTAGAAGGAGTCGAAGGTCTCCTGGGCGGTGCGGTGCCCGTGCTCCTCGTCCCACAGCCACTCGGCATAGGTGGCGAAGCCCTCGTTCAGCCACATGTCCTGCCAGGCGCGAGGTGTGACGGAGTTGCCGAACCACTGGTGGGCGATCTCGTGCACGACCAGGCGGGTGTCCGGCGCCTCCTGGAAATACGGCTTGGTCTGCGTCTCCAGGGCGTAGTCGATGTCGGGGAGGTGGTCGACGACGGCGCCCACCGAGGAGAAGGGGTAGGGGCCGAAGCGGTCACCGGCCCAGTCGACGACCTCGGGCACCAGCTCGTGGACGTCGACGGGCCCGTCCGCCTCGTCGGGGTCGACGGCCGTGTAGAGGGGCAGGCCGTCGTCGGTCGTGCCGGTGGAGACGTCGAAGACACCGGTGACGACCGTCGCGACGTAGCTCGCCATGGGCTCGGGATTGCGCCAACGGAACGTGGTGCGCTTGCCGTGCCTGCGGGTCTCGCGCAGCGTGCCGTTGCTGACGGCGGTGTACTCGGACGGCACGGTGACGTCGATGTCGTACGTCGCCTTGTCGGAAGGGTGGTGGTTGCCGGGGAACCAGGTCATGGAGCCGGTGGGCTCACCGAGCGCCGCCACGCCGTCGTCCGTCTCGATCCAGCCGTCGGCGCCGGCCTCGAACATGCGGGGCGTCCCGCCGTACCGGACCGTCGTCCTGAAGGTCTTCCCCTTGCCGATGGGCCTGTCGGGGGTGAGCGTCAGCTTGTTCTTCTCCCTGCTGACGCGCGCCCCGGAGCCGTCGACGTCGGCGTGGCGCACGCGCAGGCCCGCGAGGTCCAGGCTGAAGCGGGACAGGTCCTGGGTCGCCCGTGCGGTGATCACCGCGGTCCCCGACAGGGCGTTGTCGTCCGGGACGTAGTCGAGGGTCAGCGCGTAGTGCGCGACGTCGTAGCCGCCGTTGCCGAGCTCGGGGAACAGGTGGTCCTCGACGCCGGTGGCGCCGGGTCTCGCCGCGCCGTGCTTCCCGGGGCCGGACGAGGAGGACGTGCAGGCGGCCGTCGCGGTGAGGAGCAGGGCGAGCAGCAGGGCCGAACGGCGGTGTCGGGGAAGGATGGCGGGCTCCTGGCGGTGGCGGCGACGGGCAAGGGCGGGCGCGGTCACAGGCGGCGGTGGGTGAGGCGGTGCCCGGTCGTGTCGAGCAGGACGACGTCCCTCGCGGTGCCGTCGTCGTCACCGTCCCACCAGGTGCGGAAGAGCGCCGCGAGCTCCTTGGCCCGCTGCTCCGCGCGCGGCGCGCAGTCGGTCCTCAGCTCGACGTCGTAGTCGTACGTGCCCTCGGCGTCGGCGAGTTCGACCGTGGACAGCGCCCGCGCGTGCCGTGCGGTGCGGGACTCGTCGTTGTCGCGGGCCCAGGAGCGGAACTGCTCCAGAAGACGGTGCTGGGGCTGTCGGCCGGAGCTTTCGGGTGCCGTCGGTTCGTCCGGGCCGCCGGCGTCGCCGCACGCCGACAGCAGGGTGAGGCAGGCGACCGCCGCGGGCAGGCACAGAGCGGGGCGGCGCGGGGTGCGGCTGCGCCTCGCGTACCGGTGCTTCATGGTGCTTCTCCGTGCGGTCGGCCGCCCGGGGCGGGGAGGGTCCGGGACAGCGGGATGTTCCCTGCCGGGGAAGAGGGGCGGACGCGCCCCGGGGTTGCCGCCCCTCTTCCTGGAATTGGACCCTAGGCGGGCGCCACCAGCTGGTTCTCCGAACCGATGCCTGCGGCGTTGCCGTCGGCGTACAGGGTCAGTTCACCGTCCGACCAGCGCACGATGGTGTCGTCGGACCAGGAGTTGTCGGTGAAGTCGCCGCCGCTGACGAGCAGGGCGTGCGTCCACAGGTCGTTCGGCGCCTGCCACTTGTGCTCGCCCCAGGACGAACCGGTGCCGGTGAAGTCCTGGTACTGGGTCAGCTCACCGTCGGACCAGCGCACGACCAGGTCCCACTCGTCGTCGCCCGAGTAGTCACCCGCGGTGATCTGCGTGGCGTGCTTCCACGTACCGGCCTGCGAGCTGCCCGGCGCGACGACCTCGATCTCCTTGCCGATCTTCTTGTTGTCACCGGTGTTCTGGTAGAGCGTGACCTCGCCGTCGGACCAGCGCACGACCAGGTCGTCCTGCCACTGGTTGCCGCCGAAGCGGCCCGCGGTCATCGCCTCGGCGTGCTGCCAGGTGGAGTTCGGGGCGACCAGCTGGACCTCGCCGTGGAAGCCCTTCTCGTCGACCGAGGGGTAGAGCGTGACCTCACCGTCCGACCAGCGGACCACGAGGTCGGAGCCGTTGTCACCGGTGAAGTCGCCCGCGACGACCTGCTTGGCGTGGTTGCGCCACAGGTCGTTGGCGCCCTGGACCGGGAACTCCTTGTCGAAGTGGTTCTTGGCCTTGTCCGCGCCGCGGTAGATGCTCAGCTCGCCGTCCGACCACATGACGAACATGTCCATCCGGTCGTCGGACACCGGGCCGTCGAGGGCGAAGTAGCCGTTGGCGATGGACTTGGCGTGCTTCCACGTGCTCGCGCCGGGCAGGACCGGGTCGGCCATCGGCGGCGGGTTGATGCTCGTCGGCTGCTTGCCCGCCTTCGCGGCGTCGTAGATCCGCTTGACCTCGCCGTCGAAGTACGACGAGTACGAGGTGTCGGAGCTGTGGCCGCCGGTCATCCAGCCGCCGGTGACGCCGATGAGCTTCGGCGACTCGCCGCCCGCGGTGATGAAGGGGCCGCCGGAGGTGCCGCCGACGTAGCCGTCGCAGTTGATCTCGGTGAAGGTGCCGCCGCGCCAGAGCCGGCCGCCGCTGTCCTTGGTGTTGCCGGTGGTGTACTTCTTCGTCGGCGTCATGCAGCTGAGCGGGTCCTGCTTCGGCTTGTACTTGGCGCCGCCGTACAGGTACGGATAGCCGATGGCGTGCGCCGTGTGGTTGAAGCCGGTGTTGAAGCCCATCGGGATGGACCCGACGACGTTCTCCAGCAGCTTGCCGTCACTGCGCGGCTCGGTGGCGAGGAACGCGACGTCGACGTCGGTGTAGTCCTCCTCGCTCTTCTTGGACCCGGTGTAGCCGGGGTCCTTGAAGATGTGCCCCTTCTTGATGGGGTACATGCCGTGCGGCATCGGGGCGCTCGCGCTGTGCTGCGGCACGAAGACGAGGTTCGACTTCTGGTCGTTGCTGTCGAAGCAGTGCGCCGCCGTCGCGATCAGGTTCTTGCCCGGGGACGGGACGACGGTGCCGCCGCAGAAGCGGTAGTCGTAGCGGTCCGGGTAGTCGTTGCCGAACTTCTGGGCCCAGTAGAAGGTGCCGACCTCCTTGATGCCCTTGAAGGTGTGCGAGGGCGAGCGGAGCATGTTGCGGCGCGGCGCCGCCTTCTCGCCGTCCCCCTCGGAGCCCTTCGCGGCGCCCCCGGCCGCCTTGTCCTTCTCGGCCTTCTCGGCAGCCGCGGCCTCGCGGACCTGCTGCTCCTCCACCGGCTTGGCCTCGGCCATCCGCTCCGGCGTCCAGAACTTCTCGAGATCGCGGGCCAGGTCCTGGTCAGAGGCCTGGGACGGCGACTTCGAAGGCGACTTCGAAGGCGACTTGGACGGGGTCTTCGCGGTCGGCTTCGACGGGGTCGCCGTCGCGTCCGGGCCCGGCTTCGAGGTCTTCGACGGCGAGGCCGACGGCGTCGGACCCGCCGACGGGCCCGAGGTCGGCGTCGGGCCCGGAGCGGACCAGGCCGGTGCCGCGGCGGCCAGGAGTGCGGCCGCGGCGGCTATCGCAGGCAGGCTGCGTCTGATTCTCACAGTGGTGTTCCCCCACAAAAAACGGACCCCGGTCGTCCGGGGCCCGATTGGTACAGATCAATCGAGAAGGTACGTTACGCACACATCGCACGACGTGTCGATTGGGGCATAACTGACCATTTGCCTCGCAAGTGGCGTATTGCGCCTGTTGGTTGAACGGAGAATGCAGTGACGAAGACGGGGCGTTCCATGCGAATCAGGACGAGCGCGGGGGTGCTCGCGGCCTGCGCGCTGCTCCTGGCGGCGGGGTGCTCCGGGGGCGACGGCGGCAGCGATTCCGTACGCGAGCCGTCGAAGCCGTCCTCCCCGACAGGACCCGTACGCAAGGGGGAAGGGGTCTCGCAGAAGGACGACCCCAATCTGCTGCACGGGTTCCGTACGTGGCTGAGGACGAACGACTCCAAGCGCGACGACTCCCTCGCGGACCACGCCCTGAACGTCAGCCTGGGCTACCGGTCCGGCGACCGCCACGGCGTCGTCGACGTGCTCACCGACTACGGGCCCTGGGGTGAGGCGGAAGACCAAGTCGGCCCGCTCGCCGAGGCGTTCACGCGCTGGTGGGACGAGGACCCGGCGGCGGGAAGCGCGCGCTTCCTCGGGCAGGGCGGGAAGACGGCGAAGAAGGCCACGCTGTACGAGGGCGGCAAACCGTCGAACCTCCTCGACGACTTCCGCGCCTGGACCACGGCGAACGCCCCGGACGGCAAGCGACTCGCCCCGCACGTCACCGCTCTCACCATCGGATACGGGAGGAAGGGCGCCGGAGCCGTCACCGTCTCGACCGACTACCTCACCCATAAGGACGACGACGCCCAGAACAACGTCGACGCCCTCGGCAAGGCGTTCGCCGACTGGTGGGACGGCGACGAGGGCGCGGCATCCGTCACCGTGACCAGCGAGGACCAGGGCAGCCACGCCGAGCGGAAGCTGCACTGACCACGTAGGCCCGGCCTTGACCCTGACACCGTGACAACCCCTTGACTGAGGCCGAGGAGGTGGTCCCGATGACCATGACACCGCAGGACGCCGAGGTGCGGCGAGGTCTCGAAGGGCTGGAGGACGGCCGCTCGTCGGTACGGCTGCGCGCGGCGCTGACGATCGGCACGGCACCCGACCCGCGCTTCATCGGCAAGCTCGTCGAACGATGCGGGATCGAGACCGACTTCTCCGTACGCGAGACGCTGACGTGGGCCCTCACCCGCCACCCGCCGTCGGCGACGGTCCCGCGGCTCCTCACAGAGGTCCGCTCGGAGTGCGCGCGGGCGCGCGGCCAGGCGCTGCACACGCTGTCCAAGATCGGCGACCGGCGCGCGTGGCCTGCGATCACCCCGGCGCTGCTGTCCGACGCCGACGACGAGGTGGCGCGCAGCGCCTGGCGGGCGGCGGTCGCGCTTGTGCCCGAGGGCGAAGAGCCCGAGCTGGCCGCGGCGCTGTCGACCCAGCTCGGGCGCGGCGGGCGCGAGACACGGCTGAGCCTGAGCCGCGCGCTGATCGCGCTCGGTGAGGCGATGGCGCCGATGCTGCGCGCCGCGAAGGCGGACGTCGACCCGCGTGTACGCACGCACGCCATCGCCACGGAGCGGCTGCTGCGCGACCCCGACGCCGGATTCGAGTCCGCGATCGACGAGGCGAAACGCGTCGTGCTCCTCGGCGGGCCGGGCCAGGAAGGATGACAGACCGTGTTGATCGGTGAGGTGGCGCGACGGTCAGGGGTCAGCGCCCGCATGCTCCGGCACTACGACTCGCTCGGCCTGGTACGGCCGACGGGCCGCACCGGCGGCGGCTACCGCGAGTACTCCGAGGACGACATCCGGCGGATCTTCCACATCGAGAGCCTGCGGTCCCTCGGCCTCTCGCTGCGCGACGTCGGGCGCGCGCTCGACGACCCCGGCTTCGCGCCCTCGGAGCTCGTGGACGACCTGATCCGCCGGACCCGGGAGCGCATCGCGGCCGAGACGGAGCTGCTCACCCGGCTGCGGCGGATCGACGCGGCGGAACCCGCGGGCTGGCAGGACGTCCTGCGGACCGTCGCACTCCTCCAGGCGCTGGGGTCACCGAGCGCGGGCAGACGCCAACGTGCGGCCCTGTCCTCGGTCGACGCGGTCCCGGTCCCCGTGGACGCACTGGTCGATGCGGTCCTGAACGAGACGGACCCGAACGTCGCCGGAGCCCTCCGGTGGGCCCTCGCCCGCTCGGACGGCGGCGGATGGGAGTCGCTGGCGCAGGGGCTCGGCTCCTCGTCGGCCGAGGTGCGCCGACGCGCCGTCCAGTCCCTCGCCGAGATCCCGGACGACGAGGCGACCGCACTGCTGCGGGACGCGCTCACGCACGCCGACGCGGTGGTCCGCCGGTACGCGGCCCTCGCGCTCGGCGCCCGTGGGGTCGCCGACGCCGTCCCGACCCTCATCGACATGGTCGTCCACAAGACGCACGACGTCGACGCGGCCGACGCGCTGAGCGCGCTGGCGGGCAGTGCCGCGCTTGAGGCCCGGATCGCCGCCGGGCTCGTCGACCGCCTCGCCGACACCGCCCTGGACCCGTCCGAGCGCCGCCGCCTTACGGAGGCGCTCGCGGACATCCCCGGAACCACGGCGGCCCGCGCACTCGTGGAGTTGTCAAACGACGAAGACCGGGCCGTCGCCCACACCGCGGCGTACGTCCTCGGGATCCGCGACGCGAGGTGAGGGGCTCCAGGGGCCGTGTACCGCCGCTGGGCAGGAGAGCTTGGCCTGAGCTTCGGGGATGCGTAGCGTGAAGATCTCTGCCGGCGCGACTCCGTCACCGCTGAACGAGGTCAGACAACTGCTGTCCGCGGACGCTCGACGAGCCTCCGACCTGCGATGGGACTGTGCTTCATGAGAATCCTCATCAGCGCCGACATGGAGGGCGCGACGGGGGTGACCTGGCCGGCCGACGTGCTGCCGGGGACCCCGCAGTGGGAGCGGTGCCGGGCGATGTTCACCTCGGACGTCAACGCCGCCGTTCTCGGCTTCTTCGACGGCGGCGCCGATGGCGTGCTCATCAACGAAGCACACTGGACCATGCGCAATCTGCTCCTGGAGGAGCTGGACGAGCGGGCCGAGATGCTCACGGGACGGCACAAGTCGCTCTCCATGGTGGAGGGCGTGCAGCACGGCGACGTGGACGGCATCGCGTTCGTCGGCTACCACGCGGGCGCCGGCATGGAGGGCGTCCTCGCCCACACCTACCTCGCCAACCAGATCACCGGCGTCTGGGTCAACGGCGTGCGGGCCAGCGAGGGGCTGCTCAACTCCCACGTGGTCGCCGAGTACGGCGTCCCCGTCGTCCTCGTCACCGGCGACGACCTCGCCTGCGACGACGCCCTCGGATACGCGCCGGGCGCCCTGAAGGTCGCCGTCAAGGACCACGTCTCGCGGTACGCGGCGGTCTGCCGCACCCCGGCCCGTACCGCCGCCGACATCCGGGCCGCGGCCAAGGAGGCGGCCTCGCTGGCCGTGCGTCACGAACCGGTGGCGGGCGGGCCGTTCACCGTGGAGGTCGAGTTCGACGCCGAGCACCTGTCCATGGCGTCGACCGTCGTACCGGGCGTGCGCCGTACGGGGGAGCGCAAGGTCGCCTACGACAGCGAGACCATGTACGAGGGAATCCGTACCTTCAAGGCGGTTACGACGATCGCCTCTGCCGCCGTGGAGGAACAGTATGGCTAGCCAGCAGCAGACACTGGATCAGGATCAGGATCAGGAGCCCGGGAGCCGGGTGGACGCGCGGGCGCTCGACGAGGTCGTGACGTTCACCTCCGAGCTCATCCGCATCGACACCACGAACCGCGGCGGCGGCGACTGCCGGGAGCGGCCCGCCGCCGAGTACGCGGCCGAACGCCTCGCCGACGCGGGCCTTGAACCGACGCTCCTGGAGCGCACCCCGGGCCGCACCAACGTCGTCGCCCGCATCGAGGGCACGGACCCGGGCGCCGACGCGCTGCTCGTCCACGGCCACCTGGACGTCGTGCCCGCCGAGGCCGCCGACTGGAGCGTCGACCCGTTCTCCGGGGAGGTCCGCGACGGCGTCGTATGGGGGCGCGGCGCGATCGACATGAAGAACATGGACGCGATGATCCTCTCAGTCGTACGCAACTGGGCGCGCGCGGGAGTACGGCCGAGGCGCGACCTCGTGATCGCCTTCACCGCCGACGAGGAGGCCAGCGCCGCCGACGGCTCCGGATTCCTCGCCGACCGGCACGCCGCGCTCTTCGAGGGCTGTACGGAAGGCATCAGCGAGTCGGGCGCCTTCACCTTCCACGACGGGCGGGGCAACCAGATCTACCCCATCGCGGCGGGCGAGCGCGGCACCGGCTGGCTCAAGCTCACCGCCCGCGGCAAGGCGGGTCACGGCTCCAAGGTCAACCCGGCCAACGCGGTGAGCAGACTGGCCGGCGCCATCGCCCGCATCGGCGAGCACCACTGGCCGGTGCGGCTGACCCCGACCGTGCGTGCCTCGCTCGTCGAACTGGCCACGCTCTACGGCCTGGAGACCGACACCGAGGCGCCCGGCTTCGACGTGGACGCCCTCCTGGAGAAGCTCGGCCCGACCGCCGACCTCGTCGCGCCGACGGTCCGCAACAGCGCCAACCCGACGATGCTGCGGTCGGGTTACAAGGTGAATGTGATTCCTGGTGAAGCGGTGGCGTATGTCGACGGCCGGTTTCTTCCCGGGGGAGAGGACGAGTTCTGCCGCACGCTTGACCTGCTCACCGGCTTGGACGTCGACTGGGAGTTCCACCACCGCGAGGTGGCGCTGCAGGCACCGGTCGACTCGCCGACGTATGCCCGGATGCGGGCGGCCGTCGAGGAGTTCGCGCCGGAGGGCCATGTCGTGCCGTACTGCATGTCGGGCGGCACGGACGCCAAGCAGTTCTCGCGGCTCGGCATCACGGGGTACGGCTTCTCGCCGCTGAGGACACCGGAGGGCTTCGACTACCAGGCGTTGTTCCACGGAGTGGACGAACGCGTCCCCGTCGACGCGCTGCACTTCGGCGTCCGCGTCCTCGACCGCTTTCTGCGTACGGCCTAGCAAAAATGGGGGAAGAGAAGGACATGATGCAGACCCGGGCGTACGGATCATGGCCGTCGCCGATCGACGCCGAGCTCGCCGCCACCCACGACGGGGCTCCGGGGTACGTGGGCTTCGTGGGCGCCGAGACCTGGTGGACCGAGCCGCGGCCGACCGAGGGGGGCCGGCGTGCGCTGGTGCGGCGGCTGCCCGACGGCGAGGAGCGCACGGTACTGCCCGCGCCGTGGAACGTGCGCAGCCGCGTCGTCGAGTACGGCGGCCGCCCGTGGGCCGGCGCCGAGCGGCCGCAGGGGCCGCTTGTGGTCTTCGTCGACTTCGCCGACCAGCGCCTGTACGCGTACGAGCCGGACGCTCCCGGCGCGGTGCCGAGACCCCTGACCCCGGTCTCGGACGTGGGCGGCGGGCTGCGCTGGGCGGAGCCGGTCGTCCACGTCGACCGGGGCGAAGTCTGGTGCGTCCTGGAGGAGTTCACCGGCCGGGCGCCCACCGATGTGCGGCGCGTCATCGCCGCGGTGCCGCTGGACGGCTCGGCGGCCGGGGACCGGGCGGCCGTACGCGAACTGTCCGACGCACGGCACCGCTTCGTCACGGGCCCACGCCTCTCGCCCGACGGCACCCGCGCCGCCTGGATCGCCTGGGACCACCCCCGCATGCCGTGGGACGGCACGGAGCTGATGCTCGCCGAGGTGCGTGAGGACGGCACCTTCGGTGCGGCACGGACCTTCGCGGGCGGCCCCGACGAGTCGGTCGTGCAGGTCGAGTGGGCCAGGGACGGACGGCTGCTCTTCTCAAGCGACCGCACCGGCTGGTGGAACCTCTACCGCGCCGACCCGGACGACGCCGCCGGGGCCCAGCCGCTCTGCCCCCGCCAGGAGGAGTTCGCCGGGCCCCTCTGGCAGACCGGCCTGAACTGGTTCGCGCCGCTGGACAGCGGACTGATAGCCGTCGTGCACGGCAGGGGCGACACCGCGCTCGGCATCCTCGACCCCGAGACGGGCGAGGTCGTCGACGCGGCGGGCCCCTGGACGGAGTGGTCCGCGTCCGTCGCCGCGCACGGCTCCCGCGTGGTCGGCGTCGCCGCGAGCCCGCGCAGCGCGTACGAGGTCGTGGAACTGGACACCTGTACCGGCCACGCCCGGGTCGTCGGCGCCGCCCACGACGACCCGGTGGACCCCGCGTACTACCCCGAACCGCAGATCCGCACCTTCTTCGGCCCGGCGGGACGCGAGATCCACGCGCACATCTACCCGCCCCACCACCCCGGCCACGTCGCGCCCGACGACGAGCTGCCGCCCTACGTGGTGTGGGCGCACGGCGGCCCCACCGGCCGCGCCCCACTCGTCCTCGACCTGGCCATCGCCTACTTCACCTCGCGCGGCATCGGCGTCGCCGAGGTCAACTACGGCGGCTCCACGGGGTACGGGCGCGCCTACCGCAACCGGCTGCGCGAACAGTGGGGCATCGGTGACGTCGAGGACTGCGCGGCCGTCGCGCTCGCCCTCGCCGACGAGGGCACCGCCGACCGCGACCGGCTCGCCATCCGCGGCGGCAGTGCGGGCGGCTGGACCACGGCCGTCTCACTGACCAGCACCGACGTCTACGCCTGCGGCACGATCACCTACCCCGTCCTGGACCTCGCCGCCTTCGCCTCGGGGGAGACCCACGACTTCGAATCGCGGTATCTGGAGTCCCTCGTCGGCCGGCTCGACGAGGTCCCCGCACGGTACGCGGAGCGGTCACCGGCGCTGCACGCCGAACTGATCACCGCGCCGTTCCTGCTGCTCCAGGGCCTGGACGACGTGGTGTGCCCGCCCGCCCAGGCCGAGCGGTTCCTCGCCAGGATGGAGGAGAGCGGCACCCCGCACGCCTACATCGCCTTCGAGGGCGAAGGGCACGGGTTCCGCCGCGCCGACACCATGGTCCGCGCCCTGGAGGCCGAACTCTCCCTCTACGCACAGGTGTTCAGGATCGACCTGGCCGCACCGGTGCCGCTCCTGGAGATCGCCAAGTGAAACCTCTCATACGGCCCGCACGCCTCACGCCCGGCGCGCGGGTGGCCGTCGTCGCGCCGAGCGGCCCCATCCCCGGCGACCGGCTCGAAGCGGGCCTGGACATCCTGCGCGGCTGGGACCTGGACCCCGTCGTCATGCCCCATGTGCTCGATCGCCACCCGGAGTTCGGATATCTCGCGGGTGCGGACGCCGGCCGCGCCCGCGACCTGGAAAGGGCCTGGTGCGACCCGTCCGTGGCCGCCGTGTTCTGCGCCAGGGGCGGGTACGGTGCCCAGCGCATGGTGGACCTCGTCGACTGGGCCGCGGTGCGGGCGGCGACGCGGAGCGCCGGGCCCAAGGTGTTCCTCGGCTACAGCGACGTCACCGCGCTGCACGAGGCCTTCGCGACACGCGTCGGAACCGCCACCCTGCACGGCCCGATGACCACCGCCGCCGACTTCCTCGGGAGCGCGCGGGCCAGGGACCATCTGCGGACGACGCTCTTCAAGCCCGAGGAGGCCCAGGTGATCCGGGCGGCATCGCCGCACGCGGCGACCCTGACCGGTGGCCGCGCCAGGGGCGTCACGCTCGGCGGCTGCGTGTCGCTGCTCGCCGCCGACCTCGGCACTCCGCCGGCCCGGGCCTCCGCCCGCGGTGGCCTGCTGCTGCTGGAGGACACCGGCGAGGAGGCGTACCGCCTCGACCGGATCCTCACCCAACTCCTGCGTGCGGGCTGGCTGGACGGTGTGAGAGGTGTCGCGCTGGGTTCCTGGGAGGAGTGCGGGCCGCGGGACGAGCTGCGGGCGCTCTTCACCGACCGGCTCGGCGGGCTCGGAGTGCCGTTGATCGACGACTTCGGGTTCGGGCACTGCGCGGGGGCGCTGACGGTGCCGTTCGGGGTGGCGGCGGAACTCGACGCGGACGACGGGACGTTGACGCTGGACGAGCCCGCCCTGGCCTGACGCCGGACCCGCCGGAACCGATCGGCTGACCCTCCACGGAATCTCCGGCAGAAACCGCTGTCACGGGCGTTGACCTCCATATGACACGTGTCACACCATGACGTGGCCGGTACTTACCGGTCAGTAAGCCGATGGCCGCCGACCGTCCTCAGCGTGGAGGTCCCCTTGCCCCGTCGCCGTGCCCTGACCCTCGCCACCGCGGCGGCGCTCGCCGCGCCGCTCGCGCTCAGCGGGCCCGCCCCGGCGAGCGCGACCGGCCAGTACACCGTCACCGCCCTGAAGTTCACGCTCCGGGCGGGCGACAGGAGCTGCACCATCGACGCCGACCTGTACCGGCCCACCGGGGTGGACGCCGCGCACCCGGCGCCCGCCGTGCTCTCGACCAACGGCTTCGGCGGCAGCAAGTCCGACGGCGGGACCGCCGCGGCAGGCAAGGCCTTCGCCGAGCGCGGCTACGTCTCACTCGTCTACTCCGGACTCGGCTTCGGCAAGTCCGGGTGTCTGATTTCCCTCGACGACCCCGAGATCGACGGCAGGGCGGCGGCCGGGCTCGTCGACTTCCTCGGCGGCACCCGGGCCGCCGACGACGGCACCAAGGCGGACTACGTGACCGCCGACGCCGAGGGCGACCCGCGCGTCGGCATGATCGGCGGCTCCTACGGCGGGGCCATCCAACTGGCGACGGCCGCCGTGGACCACCGCGTCGACGCCCTCGTCCCGATGATCACCTGGAACGACCTCTCGTACTCCCTCGACCCGAACAACGCGTCCGACCGCGATGTCCCCGGCGCCGCCAAGTGGCAGTGGATGAACGGCTTCTACCTGATCGGCGAGGGGCAGCCGCTGCTCGTCCCGAACCTGGACCCCTCCCGCGTCAACAAGCTCGGCTGCCTGCACTTCGTCACCAAGGCCTGCGAGACGATCCGCACCCTGAACTCCGGCCGCTACCCGGCGGACAGGACGCAAGCCCTCCAGAAGTTCGCACGCGGCGTCTCCCCGGTGTCGTACCTGAACAAGGTCAGGACCCCGACACTCCTCGTACAGGGGCAGGTCGACAGCCTCTTCAACCTCAACGAGGCGGAAGCGACGTACCGGACGCTCAAGGCGCAGGGCACCATGGCGAAGATGATCTGGCAGGCCGCCGGGCACAGCGGCGGCACGAGCGACCCGGCGTCCGGCGAACTCGACATGGGCGCGGGCAACCTGGAGACCTCCTACGTCGGCAAGCGCGTACTCGCCTGGTTCGACCGCTACCTCCACCGGAAGAAGGACGTCGACACCGGCCCCGCGTTCGCCTACTACCGCGACTGGATCACCGACCCGCAGCACACCTACGGGACCGCCCCCAAGGTGCCCGCCCTGAACCGCACGCTGTACCTCTCCGGCGACGGCAAACTCGTCGACAACCGGAAGAAGGTGGCCCGCGGCAGCCGCGAGTACCGCAACTGGCTCGTCCCCACGAGCCACTCCGAGTCCTCGCTCGCCGGAATGCTCGGCCTGCCCGACCCGGCGCCGCACGACACCAGGGGCACCTACCTGGACTGGACGACCGAGCCCTTCACCGACGCGGTGGACGTGGTCGGAGTGCCCCGGGCGACCCTGAAGGTGATCTCGCCGAAGACCGAGCGCGTGCAGCACTCCGGTGACGCGGCCGACAAGCTCGTCCTCTTCGCCAAGCTGTACGACGTCGCCCCCGACGGCGGCAAGACCCTCGTCCACCGCCTCGTCGCGCCCGTACGGGTGCCGGACGTCACGAAGCCGTTCACGGTGTCGCTGCCCGGCATCGTGCACCGCTACGAGAAGGGCCACCGGTTGCAGTTCGTGGTGGCCGCGAGCGACGGGGCGTACGGCGGCAACAGGGGCGTCAAGCCCGTCACGGTGACGAGTGCCCCGCAGGACACGGGCGTCCTCGATCTGCCGGTCGTCCGCCCCTGAGGTCGTCCCGCGGGTCGCTGCGGCCCCTCCCGTCACCCGTACGGCCCACGGCCCGGCCCCGGAGGCACCCCCACCGCGCGCTCCGCTTCCCGGCTGCCCATGCTGGGGAGCGGGGGAGGCCGGCGTACCTCCGACGGAAGGGTCCACAGCATGAGCCCCAACACCTCCGCGGGCGGCTCCCGGGGCGAAGGACCGGGCGGCGGGCTGATGACACCCGGCAGGGTGGCCGTCGCCGCGGTCGTCGTCCTCACCCTCGTCTTCATCTTCGAGAACACCCGCAGCACCAAGATCAGGCTGCTCATCCCCGAAGTCACGGTGCCCCTGTGGATGGCGCTGCTCGGCACGGGCCTGATCGGAGCGCTGTGCGGGGCGTACTTCATGCGCAGACGCAGATGACGGAGGCTCCCGCCCCCGGAGACGGCGTCGGCCGGGCCCCGCGGGCCGGGAACCGGCGGCTGCGGATAGCGTGAGCGGATGCCCGACCGTTTCGCAGTCAACCGTCTTCCCGAAGGCCCCCGAGTGGGCATACGCCCCATCACCCTCGCGGACCGTGCGGAATTCACCGCACGGGCGCGGGAGAGCCAGGAACTGCACCACCCCTGGCTCTTCCCGCCCCGCACGGACGACGCCTACCGCGAGTACGTCGGGCCGCTCGTCGAGGACCCGGCCAGGGAAGGGTTCCTGGTGTACGAGCGCGGCAGCGGTGACATCGGTGGCTTCATCAACATCAACAACATCGTCCGGGGCGCCTTCCGCAGCGGCGCGCTCGGCTACGGCGCCTTCGCGCACGCGGCCGGGCGCGGCCTGATGAGCGAGGGGCTCGGGCTCGTCCTGACGTACGCCTTCGGCGAACTGGGCCTGCACCGCCTCGAGGCCAACATCCAACCGGGCAACACCCCCTCGATCGCGCTGGTACGCCGCGCCGGGTTCCGGCTCGAAGGGTTCTCGCCCGACTTCCTCTTCATCGACGGGGCCTGGCGCGACCACGAACGCTGGGCGGTCACCGCGGACATGGCGGGCTCCCCGGCATGAACGTCATTTGCGCCAAACGGAGTTCGCCGCGACCGAGGGGCCGAGCGGCCCGCGATGCCTCCTCCGGCGCGTCCCACCTGCCTCGGACAACCACCCGGAAGGTGTGCCCCGTGCCCATCTTCCGCCTCCTCCTGCCCGTTGGCCCCCCGGCAGGTTGAAAGGTCCGGTGCAGGTCGCGGAGGATGGGCGGCATGCGGAATATCGTGGTCGTCGACGCCCCCTCCAACCTGGGCCTGCGCCCGCCCGCCCCCGGCACCGTGCCCGGCTGCTACAAACTGGCCGGCGCGTTGCGGGAGCGGGGAATCCTGCGCCGTCTCGGCGCCTTCGAAGGAGGCGTCGTGGTGCCGCCGCGCTACGACCGCGGCCAGTGGCAGGAGGGCGACGGCGTCTTCAACGCGGCCGCCATCGCCGACTACACCCGCAAGCTCGCCGACCGCATCGAACGCCACGTGCGCGGTGAGGACTTCGTCGTCGTGCTCGGCGGCGACTGCTCGATCCAGCTGGGCGCCGCCCTCGCGCTGCGCCGCATCGGACGGTACGGCATCGCGTCCCTGGACGGCTCCGCCGACTTCCGCCACCCCGGCAACTCCGACCGGATCGGCGCCGCGGGCGGCGAGGAACTCGCCCTCGCCACCGGCCGCGGCCAGGACGACCTCACCGACATCGAGGGACTGCGGCCCTACCTGCGCGACGAGGACGTGTGCATCTTCGGCCTGCGGGACGGGGACGAGGACCGGGCGGAGTTCACCGACCTGAAGATCAGCAACGCCACCGTCGGCGAGCTCAGGAAGTGGGGCGCCGAGAACGTCGCCCGCGCCGTCGCCCAGACCCTGGAAGTGCCCGAACTCGACGGATTCTGGGTCCACCTGGACGCGGACGTCCTCGACCCCTCGGTGATGCCCGCCGTCGACAGCCCCGACCCCGGCGGGCTCTTCGCCGACGAACTCCTAGAGCTGCTCCGGCCGTTCGTCACCTCACACCGCTGCGTCGGCCTCAACGTCACCATCTACGACCCCGACCTCGACCCGGACGGCAAGGCGGGCGACATGCTCACCGACGTGATCGTGGAGGCCCTCAACCCGGCCTGACCGCCCGCGGGACGCCCCTGCCCCGGCGGCCTTTGCGCAATCCTGGCCAGGGAGGCCTCTGGCCGACACCCCGCCGAACGTGTTCCATGGTGATCGTGAAGACCACCGTGCGACGCGACGTCCTGACCCTGCCCGCAGCCGAGCCGGGGCCCGAGAACCCGCTGCCGCCCCTGCTGCCGCTGCGGCACGCGCACACCCTCGACGAGCGCGACAAGGAAGGGCTGCCGCGCGACATGGCACGGCAGCTCGGGTACGAGCCGCTGGGATCGCCGCTGCCCACCCGGGTCCTCGACGGGTACGGGCGCGAACGCGTCGAGACGTCGCTCGACGTGATCGTCGTCGAGAACGACCGGCTGCGCGCCACCGTCCTGCCCGGGTACGGCGGTCGCGTCCACTCCCTCCTGCACAAGCCGACCGGGCGTGAACTCCTGTACAGCAACCCCGTGTTGCAGCCCGCCGCCTTCGCGCTCAACGGCGCCTGGGTCTCCGGCGGCATCGAATGGAACATCGGCGCCACCGGCCACACCACCCTGTCCTGCGCCCCCGTCCACGCGGCCCGCGTACGGGCGCCCGACGGCGGCGAGATGCTGCGCCTGTGGGAGTGGGAGCGGCTGCGCGACGTGCCCTTCCAGGTCGACCTGTGGCTGCCGGAGAACTCCGACTTCCTCCACGTCGGCGTCCGCGTCCGCAACCCGCACGAGAAGCCGGTGCCCGTCTACTGGTGGTCGAACATCGCGGTGCCCGAGGAGCGCAGGGTGCTCGCCCCCGCCGACGAGGCCTGGCGCTTCGCGTACCCGGGCGGGCTGCGGAAGGTGCCGGTGCCGAAGTCCGACGGCGCCGACCGCACGTATCCGCTGCGCAGCGAGTACCCCGCCGACTACTTCTACGACGTGCCGGACGGCGCCCGGCGCTGGATCGCCGCGCTCGACGACACCGGGCACGGCCTCGTCCAGATCTCCACGGACCTGCCGCGCGGCCGCAAGCTCTTCGTCTGGGGCACCGGCACGGGCGGGCGGCGCTGGCAGCAGTGGCTCACCGAGCCGGGTACCGGCGGCTACGCGGAGATCCAGTCGGGCCTCGCGCGCACCCAGCTGGAGCACGTACGCCTGGACGCCGGGGCCGAGTTCAGCTGGCTGGAGTCGTACGGGCCGCTCTCCGCGCCCGCGGACCGCGTGCACGGCGACTGGGCCGGGGCGCGCGACGAGGTGGCGGCGCGGCTCGCCGATGCGCTGCCGCGCGCGTCCGTCGACGCCGCGTACGAGGCGTGGCGGGGCGGCGGCGCCGACACCGAACCCGGCGAGACGCTCGCCGTCGGCTCCGGCTGGGGCGCGCTCGAAGTCCTGCGCGCCGAGTACGAGCTGCCCGGCACGCCCTTCGCCGAGTCGACGCTCGGCCCCGAGCAGGCGCCGTGGGTCGAGCTGCTGCGCACCGGCGCGGTTCCCGAGCCGCGCAGGGTCGCGCCGCCCGGGCCGACGCCGGTCGCCCGGCACTGGCGGGACATGCTGGAGACCGCGCCCGCGCGACCGCTCGCCGAGTACCACCTCGGCATCGCGCAGTGGCACGCGGGCGACCGGGCGCAAGCCGTCCGCAGCTGGGAGCGCGGCCTCGAACTGGCGCCTTCCCGCTGGCCGTTGTTGCGCTGCCTCGCCGTCGCCGACCACGCGGAGGGCAACACGGAGCGGGCCGCCGACCGGTACGCGGAGGCCTTCGACGACCTCTGCCAGGAGCGGCGCGACGACGGCGCGGTCTGGACGGCGGCCACGGCCGCGCTCGGCCGTGAGGCGATCACCGCACTGCTCGCGGCGGACCGCGTCCAAGCGGCCCGAGCGGTCTGGACCCGCCTCGGCGACGCCACCCGCGCCGAGGGCCGCTTCCGCCTCCTGGAGGCCCAACTCCTATACGCCGAGGGCGACATGGCGGCGGTACGTGCCGTCTTCGACTCCGGTTTCGAGGCGGCGGACCTGCGCGAGGGTGCCGAGACGCTGGGTGAGCTGTGGACGGCGGCCACGGGTGAGGAGGTGCCGGAGCGGTACGACTTCCGGATGCGTCCGGCGAAGTGACGCGGGGGGTTCAAAGACAGGCTCTCAGCTCTCGGCGACGCGGCGGTCCACGTACTCGAAGACGGCGCCGTCCGGGTGCAGCGCGATGAGGTTGCGTCCCGCGGGCGTCGGCACCGGGCCCGCGATGACCCGCGCGCCGGACGCGTTCAGGACGGTGTACGCCTCGTCGACGTCCTTGACCGCGATGGTCGCCGAGACCTTGCGGAGCACCTCCAGCTCTTGCTCGGGGCCGCTCATCAGCAGGAAGCAGCCGATCGCCGCGACGGAGACGCCGCCGCGCTCGAAGCGCATGGCTGTGGCGCCCGTCAGCCGTTCGTAGAACGTGACCGACGACTCCAGATCCTCGACACAGATCCGCAGCGTGGTTCCCAGGATCTCCATGATTGGAACGCCCTCACCTCTCCGACCTGCCAACGGCCCCACCACGATTTCATGATTGCCCGCTCGCCCGCCACCGCCTCCACCGAGAACGTGTGGCGGTCTCCGGCCCGCCAACTCTCTTGCCCCTCAAGCGCGTCGGAGGGCGGCACCGTCCGGTGCCGCCCTCCGGGGCTCGCGCTCGCGCCCGTCCGTCAGGACTGGGGGCGGCTGCCGTGGTTCGCGCCGTTCTTGCGGCGGGCCTTCTTCTTGCGGCGTCGCTTCGAGGACATGGATACCTCCGTGTTTCCGATGGTGCTTCCCGAGTGCGAACCCGGGCGATCACGCGCCGCCTACCCAGCGGGGCACCCCGCCATGGCGTGGCCTGCGTCACGTACGGCGGACCCCCGGTCGTTACGTGCCGACGGGTCCGGGTACCCGGGCGCAATGACTGGCCCCGAGAACCCACTGACCGGCCTCGACAAAGGCCTGACCGACGAACTGGTCCGCACGATCCGCGCCGAACTGCGGGAGGAGTTCCGCGAGCGGACCGCGAAGCACCGGCGCAAGGCCACGCTCTACGCCGCGTCCGGCGCCGCCGCGCTCTACGCGGGCGCCGCGATCGCCCTGGCCGCGGGCCTCGCCATCGACCTCGGCCTGCCGGCCTGGGCGGCGTCCCTCATCGTGGGCGCGGTGCTTCTCGTGGCGGCGGTGCTGTTGCGGGGCGCGGCGCGGCAGGGGCGGGGGCGGGGCGCTCCGGCTCCCGCCGACGGCGCGCTCCCGGGCGCGGGCGGCGACGGGGACGTTGGCCCGGGCGGGCTCGGGACACCGGGTGACCTCCCGGCGCCCGGCGCCCTCGGAACTCCGCACAGCCCTCCACTCCCGAGCGGCCCTCCGACTCCCGGCGGTCGCACGACTGCGGGCGCCCCCGAGGCTCCGGGTGTGGCGGCGTCCCCGGGCGGTGCGGTGGCCCACGGCGGGCGTGCGGGGCGGGGCGGGGCTGCGGGTGCTGACAGCAGCGCGCCAGAAGCCGGTGCGGGTGCTGACAGCTCTGCGGCGCCGGGCGGTCCCGCTTCCGGCGGCGCTACGGCTGCGCGCGGGCCTGCGGCTTCGGGCGGCCGTGTGGCTTCTGGCGGATCTGTGATTGCCGGCGGCGCCACGGCGGCGAGCGGTTCCGTGGATCGCGGCGAAAGCGCGGCTGCGGCCGGTCCCGCCGCTGGTGGTCCCGCGGCCCCCGGTGGCTCCACGCAGTCTGTCGGACCTGCCGCTCCCAGCGGAGCCACCGCGCCAGTCGGGTCCCCGGACCACGGCGAACCCGCGGCCACGGACGAGCCCTCTTCCGGCGGCCCCGCCGCCCCCGCACCCCCGGCCCCCGGCGAGCCCCTCACGCCCGGCGGGCCGCGCGTACCGCCGCTCCCGCCGAAGCCGCCGACCGTCCCCGCCACCGCGCCCACGTCCGCCCCGGACCCCGCGGCCGACCGTGCCGACGACTCCGAGGATCCCGCCCGCCGCGAGTAGTGGGCCCGGGGTCTCCCGGGCCCCGCGTGTCAGCGGCCGAGCGAGCGGGCGGGGTGCCGGATCACAGCCACCCGGTCGCCCTCAGCACGTCCGCCGCGATGTCCCCCAGGTCGCGGTCGTCCGTGGGGATGCGGTGGGTGTCCGGGGGCACGTGTTCGTCCAGGTGGCGGGACATGAGTGCGCTGCGGTGCAGCTGCTGGTCGAGTTCCGAGCCCAACTCGCGGGCCCTGAGGCGGCGTTCCGCCGTGGTGTCCGTCGCGGTCAGGAGGACGCGGATGAGGCGCGGCCCGTCCAGCGACTTCGTGAACAGGTGCTCCTCGCTGGGGAGGACGCCCGCCGTGTTCGTGTAGACGAGCCGGCGGCAGCCCAGCTCCCGGTAGTTGGCCCAGATGGCGGCGAGGTTCCGCTCCGTGATCCCCGAGCGCTGCGGGTCGCCCGGGGGAGCCGGGTGGACCGCGTCGAGGAGGTCGCCCTCGATCAGGGCATGGCCGATGTCCGCCGCCCGCAGCCGCGCCGCCACCTCCCAGCCGACCGACGACTTGCCGACGCCGGACCGGCCCCCGATGAGCAACGCCTCCGTGCGCCCGCCCGTGTCACACGGCGGCGGAGTCGGCGATCGTGTGTGTCTCTCCATCGCGCGAGCCTGTCAGGGCGGCCCGTCCCGGCGCGACCGGTATTCCCCCGGCCCGCTCACACGATCCGGAACTCCTCCACGTCACCCGTGCGCAGCTGCAAACCATGCCCGACACCGCCGTCCGGGCGGACCACACCCCCGGTGGGGTCGAGCGCGCCGTCGAAGAACATCGACTCGATCCGCACATGGTCGTGGAACCACTCGATGTGCCGCAGATTCGGCACGCACGCGGCGACCGCGGCATGCGCGTGCGGCGCGCAGTGCGCCGAGACCTCCAGGCCGTGCGCCTGCGCGAGGGCCGCCGCGCGCAGCCACTCCGTGAGGCCCCCGCAGCGCGTCGCGTCCACCTGGAGGCAGTCCACGGAGGGGATCATGCGGGCGAGGTACGGCAGGTCGTACCCGTACTCGCCCGCCGTCACGTCGCACACCAGCGCGTCCCTGACCAGCGCGAGCCCCCGCAGGTCGGCCGAGGAGACCGGCTCCTCGAACCAGCCCACGCCGTATTCGGCGAGCACCTTGCCCACGCGTACCGCCTGCTTGCGCGTGTAGCCGCCGTTCGCGTCGACGTACAACTCGGCCTGCGGACCGATCACATCGCGCGCGGTGCGGACCCGGGACACGTCACGGGCGGCCGCCCGGCCCCAGCCCTCCCCGACCTTGATCTTGACGCGCGGGATGTGCTGCCCGTGCACCCAGCCGTTCAGCTGGGCCGCCAGATGCGTGTCGTGGTACGTGGTGAAGCCGCCGCTCCCGTAGACGGGGACCTCGTCGCGGGCCGCCCCGAGAAGCCGTACGAGAGGCAGCTCCAGAAGCCGGGCCTTCAGGTCCCACAGGGCGATGTCGACCGCGGAGATCGCGCAGGAGGCGGCGCCGGGGCGGCCGGTGTTGCGGACCGCCTTCGTCATCGCGTCGTGCGCCGCGGGGATGTCGAGGGCGTCGAGTCCCCGGATGGCGGGCGTGAGTTGTTCGTCGATGAGGGCGGCCACGGCGGCGGGGGCGTAGGTCCAGCCGGTGCCCGTCGCGTCGCCCGCGGTGATCTCGGCGACGACCATGGTCGTGGTGTCCCAGGCGAAGGTCCCGTCCGCCTCGGGTGCGTCCGCGGGCACCGTGTACGCGGAGACGGCGGGCCGTTCGATCGGAACTTCGTGCTTCATCGCATCTTTCCTGGAGTGTGGGGATGGGCCCCGGTAGGGGGCTGGTGGTGGCCCGTCGCACCGCCGGGCGTCAGCGGACCCCTCCGTCCTCGGGAGAGGCGGGCGCCGCGCTCTGCACCTGCGGCAGCACCTTGGTGCGGTAGAAGTCGAAGAAGCCCCGCTGGTCCGGGCCGATCTGGCCCACGTACACGCGGTCGAACCCGGCGTCGGCGTACGCGGAGAGCGCCCCGACGTGTTCGTCGACGTCATCGCCGCAGGTGAAGGACGACGCGGCCCGCGCCTCGGTGACCAGCGGGTCCAGTTGCTCGAAGTGGCGCGGGGTCGGCAGCAGCTGGGCCGTCTCACCGGGCAGCAGCTGACTTCCCCACAGCTCGCGCGCCCGGCGCACGGCCGCCTCGCGGTCGGGGCCGTAGCAGACCTTGAGACCGCCGCTGACCGGCTTCCCGCCCCCACCGCCCTTGCGGTAGTGGGAGACGAGCGTCTCGTCCGGCGCCACCGTGATGAAGCCGTCGCCGACGCGTGCCGCGAGCGCGGTCGCCTTGGGGCCGAAGCCCGAGATGTCGATGGGGACCGGCTCGTCCGGCACCGTGTACAGGCGGGCGTTCTCCACGGTGTAGTGCGTGCCGCGGTGGTTGACCTCCTCGCCGGTGAAGAGGTTCCGCAGCACCTGGACCGCCTCCTCCAGCATCTCCAGGCGGACGTGGACCGGCGGCCAGGGCCCGCCCACGATGTGCTCGTTGAGCGCCTCGCCCGTGCCGACGCCGAGCCGGAAGCGCCCGCCCGACATGACCGCGCTGGTCGCCGCCGCCTGCGCCACGACCGCCGGGTGCGTCCGCACGGTCGGGCAGGTCACCGCCGTCTGGACGGGCAGGGACACCGCCTCGGTGAGCGCGCCGATCACCGACCAGACGAACGGGCTCTCGCCCTGCGCCGCGTTCCACGGGTGGTAGTGGTCGGAGATCCACAGCGCCTGGAATCCGGCCTGCTCGGCCATGCGGGCCTGTTCGACGAGTTCGGCGGGACCGAACTCCTCGGTCGCCAGGAAGTATCCGTACTCGGGCATGGGGGTGCACCTCCGGAGAGCGGCGTGCGGAGCTGGACGGATACGACTGCGGGTAACCCCCGGGCGCGGGGGCAAACGGCGACGGCCCGGCGTCCGGACCGCACTTTCGGGCGCCCGCGGCCGGAGTGCCCCGCCCCGTCCCGTACGGGAGTTTGGCGTCCGCCGCGCAGGGGCACGCGGGGGGCGCGAAACCGCGGGAGGTTCCCCGTCAGCCGCTCCCGGCACGCCGTACCCGGCGCCACGCCGTGCCCGGCGCCACACCGGCGCGGCGCGCCGAGCGGTCGTCGCTGACCCGCTCACGCGGGTCCGGTCCGCTCATGATGGGTGCCGCTGGACGCCGCATCACCGCAGGTGGCCCGGGCACCGAGGCCGGGTGACCACCGCACCGAGAACCGCTCGCCGTACCCGCCGTCCAAGGAGGACCCCCCATGCCCCACAGCACAGAGCAACTGGACGCCCTCGCCCGGCAGCTGCGCGTCGACTCCGTCCGGGCCGCGGCCGCCGCGGGCTCCGGGCACCCCACGTCGTCGATGTCGGCCGCCGACCTGATGGCGGTGCTCATCAGCCGTCATCTGCACTACGACTTCGAGCGGCCCGACCACCCGGGCAACGACCGTTTCATCCTCTCCAAGGGCCACGCGTCGCCACTTTTGTACGCCGCGTACAAGGCGGCCGGTGCGCTCACCGACGAGGAACTGCTCACCTTCCGCGGGCAGGGCAGCCGCCTCCAGGGGCATCCCACGCCGCGCGCCCTGCCCTGGGTCGAGGTCGCCACGGGATCGCTGGGGCAGGGGCTGCCCGTCGGCGTCGGCATGGCCCTGTCCGGCAAGCGGCTCGACCGCGTCCCCTACCGCGTGTGGGTGCTGTGCGGCGACAGCGAGCTGGCCGAGGGCTCCGTCTGGGAGGCCGCCGAGCACGCCGGGTACGAGCACCTCGACAACCTCACCGCGATCGTCGACGTCAACCGTCTGGGCCAGCGCGGTCCGACCCGCCACGAGTGGCATCTGAACGCCTACGCCGACCGCTTCAAGGCGTTCGGCTGGCACGTCGTCGAGACCGACGGCCACGACGTCGACGCCGTGGACCGCGCCTGTGAGGAAGCGCGCTCCACCGTCGGACAGCCCACCGTGATCCTCGCCCGCACCGTCAAGGGCAAGGGCGTCGCCTCCGTGGAGAACCGCGAGGGGCTGCACGGCAAGCCGCTGCCGGACGCCGACGCGGCCGTCGAGGAGCTGGGCGGCGTACGCGACGTACGGGTGGAGATGCGCAGGCCGGCCGACGCGCGGGCGATGCAGCCGGTGCGCGACGGCCGGCTCGAACTGCCGCGGTACGAGCCGGGCGACTCCGTCGCGACCCGCGACGCCTACGGTCAGGCGCTCGCCGCGCTCGGCACCGCGCGCGGCGACGTGGTGGCCCTGGACGGCGAGGTCGGCGACTCGACCCGGACGGAGTACTTCGCCAAGGAACACCCCGACCGGTACTTCCAGTGCTACATCGCCGAGCAGCAACTCGTCGCCACCGCCGTGGGGCTGGCGGCGCGCGGCTGGGTGCCGTACGCGTCGACGTTCGCGGCCTTCCTCACCCGCGCCCACGATTTCGTGCGCATGGCCGCGGTGAGCGGCGCCGACATCAACCTCGTCGGCTCGCACGCGGGCGTCGCGATCGGCGAGGACGGCCCGTCCCAGATGGGCCTGGAGGACCTCGCCCTCTCCCGCGCGGTGCACGGCTCCACGGTGCTCTACCCGTGCGACGCCCACCAGACGGCGGAGCTCGTCGCGCAGCTGGCCGGGCTCGACGGGATCAGCTATCTGCGCACCTCGCGCGGTAAGTCCCCCGTCATCTACGGTCCCGACGAGAAGTTCCCGGTCGGCGGCTCCAAGGTGCTGCGCTCCAGCGACGCCGACCGGCTGACGGTGGTGGCCGCGGGCGTCACCGTCCACGAGGCGCTCGCCGCGGCGAAGACACTGGAGCGTGAGGGCATCCCCGTACGCGTCATCGACCTGTACTCCGTCAAGCCCGTCGACCGCCGCACCCTGCGCGAGGCGGCCGAGCGCACCGGCTGCCTGCTGACCGTCGAGGACCACCGCGAGCAGGGCGGTCTCGGCGACGCGGTCCTCGACGCGTTCACCGACGGCGGGCCGGTGCCGCGCCTGGTGCGGCTCGCGGTGCGGACGATGCCGGGCTCGGCGTCGCCCGAGCAGCAGCTGCACGCCGCGGGCATCGACGCGGAGTCGATCACGGCGGCGGCGCGGCTGCTGGTGGAGGAGGCGGTCGTACGGTGAGAGCGGTCAGCGGCCCCGCGCCGCTCTGAACCAGGCGTTCGCCGCGGGGCGGAACATCAGTACGGTCGCCGCGAGCACGGCCGCGAGGTGCAGTGCACTGCTGGCGCCGAGCAGGACGCCGACGGCCCCCGCGTCCCGGAAGGCGTCGGCCGGGGCGTGCAGTTCTGCCAGGTGGCGGGCGGGCCCGGCGAGGACGGAGATCACGCCGGGCGCGCCGAGTCCGCAGGCGAGGGCCGGGCGTGCCCAGCCGACGCCCCGGCGCATGCGCACCGCGACGAGGACGGCCGCCGCGAGGACCGCCATACGGAGCGGCAGACCGTCGGCGCCCGTGCCCGCGAGCCGGCCGGAAGCGGCGCCGGGACCGTCCCCGGACGCCGCTGCGACGGCGGCGAGCACCGTCGCGAAAACGCCCGCGGCGACCGCGGTGAGCCAGAGCGCGAAGGCGGCCCCGACGGCGTCGGGAGCGGGTGGCTCGTCCGTCCCCGGCAGCATGCGGGCCAGGAACCGCGGCTCGCGCGAGCGGGGCGCGGGACGGTGGCGGGGGAGGCGGGGCGGCTCGTTTCGGGGTGCGGGAGCGCCGGAGTCGTACGTCGCGTGCGTCGTGTCGGAGTTGTGCGTCATGGCGGGCCTCACGGGAGCGGGACGGCTGGTCGGTACCTCCGATCCTTCCGGCCCCGAGCCGCCCGGACACGCCCGTCGTCCCCCCACTTCCCGGTGGTGCCAGCCACCCTCTCCACCAGGGTGAACACCACCGTCCCCGACGCGGCAGGGCACGACTACCGGGCGCCGCCCGGGGTACCCGGCCGAGACGTCGGAACCGGCGAAGCGTGGCGAAGGGAGCCCCATGAGCGACGTACGGACGGTGCGGGCCGGCCGCCGCACCGTAGAGCTGCACCGGCCGCAGAAGGTCCTCTTCCCTGCCCGCGACGGCCCGGGGCACGCGAAGGACGACGGCCGTGCGGAGGCCGGCGGCCATACCAAGCAGGATCTCTTCGACTACTACCGGGCCGTCGCCCCTTACATGTTGCCCCACCTGCGCGGCCGTCCCCTCATGCTGGAACGCCACCCGGACGGCGTCGACGGCCCGCGGTTCATGCAGAAGGACACCCCGGACCACTATCCGGACTGGATCACCCGCGCCGAGGTGGCCAAGGAGGGCGGCACCGTCACGCACACCGTGTGCGACGACACCGCGACGCTCCTGTTCCTTGCCGACCAGGCCTGTCTCACGCTGCACCGCTGGCTCTCCCGTACGGGGCGGATCGACCACCCCGACCGGATGGTCTTCGACCTCGACCCCGCGAAGGACGACTTCGACACCGTGCGGGACGCGGCCCGGCTCCTCGGTGAGCTCCTCGACCACATGGGTCTGCCGTCCGTGCTGATGACGACGGGCTCGCGCGGACTCCACGTGATCGTGCCGCTGAACGGCCATCACGACTTCGACGACGTGCGCGACTTCGCCAGGGAAGTCGCCGAGACCCTCGCCGCCGCCCACCCCGAGCGGTTCACCACGGCCGCCCGCAAGCAGGCGCGCGGCGACCGGCTCTACCTCGACGTGCAGCGCAACGCGTACGCGCAGACCGCTGTCGCCCCCTTCTCGGTACGGGCCGCGCCGGGCGCCCCGGTGGCCGTACCGCTCGCGTGGCAGCAGCTCGACGACCCGTCCGTGCACGCCCGCCGCTGGACCATCGACAACGCCGTGGAGCAGGCCCGCAGCGAGCCGTGGGCCGGAGTCCTGCGCTCGGGGCGGGCGCTCGGTCCGGCCCGTCGCAAGCTGCGCGCGCTGCGCGGTTGAGCGTCCCGCGGCGCCCCGGCCGGGTACGCGCCGGATACTCAGCGATCACGTTTGGCCAAGGCTCAAGCGGTAACTCGATGGAGGAGGTGAACATGGCCAATACGACACGTAAGACGACAGACAGCAAGGCATCAGGCGAAAAGGCGCCGGAGTCCAAGGCGTCGGAGTCCGAAGCGTCGGAGGCCAGGACTTCGCGGGGCACGTCCTCGCAGGGAGGGGCATCGGACAACGACGGCGGCGGGAACGCGCTGCCGGGCCCCATGGCCGTCCTGCGGGGCGCCCGCGAGCAGCTCGCCGAGCTGACCGGCATGACGCCCGAGTCGGTGTCGTCCTTCGAACGCACCGAGGACGGCTGGCTCCTTGAGGTCGAGGTCCTCGAACTCTCCCGTGTCCCCGACACGATGAGTCTCCTCGCCAGCTACGAGGTGCAGTTGGACCCGCGCGGCGAACTCACCGGCTACCGGCGGCTGCGCCGCTACGAGCGCGGACGTTCGGAACCCCGCGGCACCGGCGGCCACTAGGCCGCCGCCCCCGCGTACCGCGGGGGAACAAGGCCCGAGGGACAAGGCCGGACACCACAGACAAGACGCCAGACACCACAGACAAGACGCCAGACACCACAGACAAGACACCAGACACCACAGGCAAGACACCGGACAACAGCCAAGAGGCAACAGCCGAAAGGGCAACAGCCAAGCGGCAGAAGCCAAGAGGCAAGAGCCAAGGAGGCACAGTCGGCATGACCGTAGTCCCGGCACAACAGTCCGGCGGCGGAGGCGGCACCAGTGGCCTGTACGACGTCGTGGAGCTCATCCTCGACCGAGGACTCGTCATCGACGCCTTCGTACGCGTTTCGCTCGTCGGCATCGAGATCCTGAAGGTCGACGTCCGTGTCGTCGTCGCGAGCGTCGACACCTATCTCAGGTTCGCCGAGGCGTGCAACCGCCTCGACCTGGAATCCGGACGGAAGAAGGACCCCGGGCTGCCCGACCTCGTGGGTGAGATCACGGAGTCGGGCGCCAAGGGCAAGTCGAAGGGCGCACTCTCCGGAGCGGCCGAGACCATATCGGACGCGTTCAAGCAGTCCCGTGAGGACGGCCAGCGCCAGAGCGAGGACCGGCCGCGGGCCCGGCGCTCCACCACGTCCCGCCGGAAGGAGGAGAAGGAGTGACTACGTACGTCTACGGCATCGCGAGCAGCTCCCACCCGGCGCTGCCGGACGGCATGGAGGGCATCGGCCGGCCGGCCTGCCCGGTGCGCGTCCTGAAGAACGGTGAGCTCGCCGCCATCGTGAGCGACGCTCCCGAGGACCTCAAGCCGAAGCGGCGCGACCTGCTCGCGCACCAGAACGTCCTGTCGGAGGCGGGCGCCGCGGGCTCCGTGCTCCCGATGCGCTTCGGCAGCCTCGCCCCCGACGACGAGACGGTGATCTCCGTCCTCGGGGAGCGGTCCGACCACTACGAGGAGCGCCTCAGGGCCCTCGACGGCAGGGTCGAGTACAACGTGAAGGCCACCCACAACGAGGAGGCCGTGCTGCACCAGGTGCTCGCCGAGAACCCGGAGCTGCGCGCCATGGTCGAGGCCAACCAGCGCCAGGGCGGCGGCACCCACGAGCAGAAGCTCCAGCTCGGCGAGGCGATCACCTCCCATGTGCGGGCCCGCGAGACGAGCGACGCCGGTGCGGTGCGGCGCGCGCTGGAACCGGCCGCCGAAGCGGTCGGCGACGGCCCCGAGGGCACCGGGTGGCTGGCGAACGTCTCGTTCCTGGTGAACCGCAAGTCCTCCGAGGGCTTCCTCGCCGCGGTGGAGGAACTCAAGGCCGCGCAGCCCCACTTGGAGCTGCGGGTGCACGGTCCGCTGCCCCCGTACAGCTTCGTGGACCCGGGGCCCGCCGACCCCGCGCAGTGACGCGAGGGAAGTGACGCAGGGACGTGACGCATGGGATTGATCGGTGAACTGCTCCTGCTGCCTCTGGCCCCTGCCCGTGGCTCCCTCTGGGTGCTCAGGCAGGTGGTCGACGAGGCGGAGCGGCAGTACTACGACCCCTCGGCGATCCGTCGTGAACTCTCCCGCCTCGAGGAACTCCTGGAGGCGGGAGAGATCGACGAGGCCGAGTTCGAGCGGCACGAGGACGAGCTCCTCGACCGGCTGCAGCAGAGCACAGGACGGGACTTCTGAGTATGAACCGAATGGCAGTGGGCCTCGCCGTGGGCGCGGGATACGTCCTCGGACGCACGAAGAAGGCGAAGTTGGCGTTCGCCGTCGGCACCATGGTGGCCGGCAAGCGGCTCAATCTGAGCCCCAAGGCGCTGGGTGAGATGGTCACCCAGCAGCTGCAGAACAACCCGCAGTTCAAGGAGATCGGCGACCAGCTGCGCCAGGACCTGCGGGGCGTGGGCAAGGCTGCCACCGGATCGCTCCTCAACCGGCAGCTCGAAGGCCTCGCCGACCGTCTGCACGACCGCACCGCCGACGTCCAGGACCGCATCTCCGGTGTGGTGCCCGACGACGTCAAGGGAGCCGCCGAGCGCGACGACGACGAGGGCGAAGAGGGCGAAGAGGAGGGCCGGGACCGGGACGAGGACGCGGAGTCCGAGCGGTCCGAGCCGCGCAGGAAGGCGCCGGCGAAGCGGTCCGAGTCGAAGCAGGGCGCTAAGTCCGCCGCGAAGAAGACCGCGGCGAAGAAGACGCCGGCCAAGAAGACCGCGCAGAACACAGCCCGTAAGACCGCCCAGAAGAAGTCCACCGCGGGGGCGCGCGGCGGCGCCCGCAGGGCCGCCTCGACCGCCCGCACGGGCGGCGGCAGGACGAAGGGAGGCAGCGACCATGGCTGAGTCACCGCTGAACAACATCACGCACAGCCCGGCCGCCGACCGCCTGAAGGAAGAGGCGCAGGCCTACCTCATGGCGCAGGCCGAACGCCTGCTCGTCGGTGTCGGCCACCGGCTCGGTGACGCCACCGTCAAGCTGAACGACATAGCCGAGGGCAACAGCCCCGGCTTCGGCAAGCTGGCGGCGAAGGCGGGGAAGAAGGTCTCCGAGGGCAAGGGCCCGGTGCGCAGCGCGCTGGAGCTCGGCGGCGGCCACCTGAAGGACAAGGTCACCGAGGCCGTCAAGGGCATCGGCGGCGGCGGACGGAAGAAGGGCGGCGCGGGGCAGAAGCCCACCGTCATCCTGGAGTACGTCGACGTCGGTGTCCCGGTCCGGGAGGCCTACGACCAGTGGACGCAGTACCAGGAGTTCTCCACTTTCGCCAAGGGCGTCAAGGGCGCCACCGTGGCGAACGAGACGGAGTCCGACTGGAAGCTCAAGGTCTTCTGGTCCAACCGGAGCTGGAAGGCGCATACCACCGAGCAGGTGCCGGACCAGCGGATCAGCTGGACGTCGGAGGGCGCCAAGGGCACGACCAAGGGCGTCGTCACCTTCCACCCGCTCGGCGCGAACCTCACCCGGGTACTGCTGGTCATCGAGTACTACCCGAAGGGGCTCTTCGAGAAGACCGGCAACATCTGGCGCGCCCAGGGCCGCAGGGCACGCCTGGACCTCAAGCACTTCGCCCGGCACATCACCATCCGCGGCGAGGCGAGCGACGGCTGGCGCGGCGAGATCCGCGACGGCGAGGTCGTCCGCAGCCACGAGGACGTGGTGGCCGAGGAGGACGAGGACCGGCAGGAAGAAGACCAGCGGGACGAGCACGACGGGCAGGACGAGCACGGGGCCGAGGCCGAGGCCGACGAGGAGCTCGAGGACGAGCCCGAGGAAGAGGTCGAGGGCGAGCCGGAGGCCGAGTACGACGAGGAGGCCGAAGAGGGCGAGGATGAGGCCGACCGCGAGGACGAGCCCGTCGAGGAGTACGAGGACGAGGACGAGCCCGAGGAAGAGGTCGAGGGCGAGCCGGAGGCCGAGTACGACGAAGAGGACGAGGACGAGGCCGACACCGAGCCCGACGCCGAGGACGAGAAGCAGCGCGAGTACGCCGAGGCGGCCGGCGGCGGACGGGACCGTCGATGACCACCTCCGCGGGCGGCGGACTGCCCGGCCCCTACGGCAGCAACGGCGGAGGGGCCAACCTCGCAGACATCCTCGAACGCGTCCTGGACAAGGGCATCGTCATCGCGGGTGACATCAAGATCAACCTGCTCGACATAGAGCTGCTCACCATCAAGCTCCGCCTCATCGTCGCCTCCATCGACAAGGCCAAGGAGATGGGCATCGACTGGTGGGAGGACGATCCGGCGCTCTCCACGGGGGCGCGGCGCGCCGAACTCTCCCGGGAGAACGCCGAACTGAGGCAGCGTCTGGCAGAACTGGAGGAGCGCCAATCCCTGGAGCCGGCCGAGAAGGAGACACATGAACGCCGTGAACGATGACCCGCACGGCGACGGCCTGCACCACGAAGGACCGCACCACGACGACCTGCGGTACGTCTACGCGGTCTGCCGCCCGCTCGCCGCACCGCTCGCCGCCGACCTCACGGGGGTCGGCGGCATCCCGCCCCGCCAGCTCACCCACGAGGGCCTGGTCGCCCTCGTGGGCCCGGTGCCGGAGCGGGACTTCGCCGAGGCACCGCTGCGCGCGCACCTGGAGGACCTGGACTGGCTCGCCGCGACGGCCCGCGCGCACCAGCGGGTGATCGACGGGCTCACCTCCGTCACCTGCCCGCTGCCGCTGCGCCTCGCGACCGTGTTCCGGGACGACAGCGGCGTGCGCGCCATGCTGGAGGAGGGGGCGGAGCGGTTCCACCGCGTACTGGAGCGGATCGACGGGCGCGTCGAATGGGGCGTGAAGGTGCACATGGAGAGCGAGGAGCCCGCCGCGTCGGCGGCTCCCGCCGCCGCGCCCCGGCCGGCCGGTCCCGGCAGCGGCCGCGACTACCTGCGCATGCGGCGCAGCCAGCGGACGGCCCAGGAGGAGAACTGGCAGCGCGCCGAGGCCTTCGCACGCCAATTGCACGAGACGCTCGCGCGGCGCGCCGACGACTCCCGGCTGCACGCCCCGCAGAACCCGGAGCTCTCCCGCACGCCGGGCCGCAACGTCCTGAACGCGGCCTACCTCGTGCCCCGCGCCGACTCCGAGGAGTTCGTCGAGCTGGTGGACCGCACCAAGGACGAGGAGCGGGGGAGCGGCCTGCGAGTGGAGCTGACGGGGCCGTGGGCCGCGTACTCCTTCACCGGCGACGAGAAGGACGGTGCCCGATGACCGTCGTGGAGCGCCGGGAAGTCGCGCTGGTCGATCTGCTCGACCGGCTGCTCGCGGGCGGCGTCGTCATCGCGGGCGACATCACCCTGCGGATCGCCGATGTCGACCTCGTACGCATCGACCTGAACGCGTTGATCAGCTCGGTGAACGAGCAAGTGCCGGCGCCGTGGCCGGAGACGGAGTGAACCATGGAGCCAGACCGCCGCAAACGCATGGACCTGGATCCCGACACCGTCGAGCGGGACCTCGTGAAACTGGTCCTGACCGTCGTCGAACTCCTGCGGCAGCTGATGGAGCGGCAAGCCATCCGCCGTTTCGACACCGGTGAGCTGACCGAGGACCAGGAGGAGCGGGTCGGCCTCACACTGATGCTCCTGGAGGACCGGATGGCCGAACTCCGGGACCGGTACGGGCTGCGGCCCGAGGACCTGAACCTGGATCTCGGACCGCTCGGCCCCTTGCTGCCCAGGGAGTGACCGGACCGGGCCCCCGCCGCTGCGCAGGCGGGGGTCCGACGGCATGCGCTCGCGTCACTTCCGGCAGAGAATCTCCCCGTGCAGGACGGTGAACCAGGCGTCCTCGTGGGCGCCCCACTCCCGCCAGGCCTCCGCGGCGGCCCGCAGCCCCTCCCGGTCCGTGTGCCCGCCGTCCACCGCGCGCTCGGCGTAGGTGGAAGCCAGTGTGCGGTCCGCCCACAGCCCGCTCCACCAGGTCCGCTCCTCCTCGGAGCTGTAGCACCAGGTGCCCGCGGTCGTGGTGATGTCCGTGAAGCCGGCCGCCAGCGCCCACGCCTTGAGACGGCGTCCCGCGTCGGGCTCGCCGCCGTTGGCGCGGGCCACCCGCCGGTACAGCCCCAGCCAGTCGTCCAGCGCGGGCACCTGCGGGTACCAGGTCATCGCCGCGTAGTCCGCGTCGCGTACCGCCACGATGCCGCCCGGCTTGCAGACCCGCCGCATCTCGCGCAGCGCCCGCACCGGATCGCCCACGTGCTGGAGCACCTGATGGGCGTGGACGACGCAGAAGGTGTCGTCGGGGTAGTCGAGGTCGTGCACGTCGGCGACGGCGAACCCGACGTTCTCCAGGCCCCGTCCCGCGGCGGTGGCGCGCGCCGTCTCCAGGATGCCGGGTGCCCGGTCCACGCCCGTGACCCGGCCCTCGGGGACCAGTTCGGCCAGGTCCGCGGTGATGGTGCCGGGCCCGCAGCCGATGTCGAGGACGTTCATGTGCGGCCGCAGCGAACCGACCAGGTACGCGGCCGAGTTGGCGGCGGTGCGCCAGGTGTGGGAACGCAGCACCGACTCGTGGTGCCCGTGCGTGTAGACGGCGGTCTCCTGCGGCATGGCGGAACCCCTTCGTGTGCGTGTACCGGAGTACGTGTACGGGGAATGTACGCCGCTATGCCGAATATTGAGACCACCGTCTCAGGATGTGGTCGACGCGGTGGTCAGCGTATGGGGCTCAGCGGACGGTAGACCGTCAGCGCCTCGGGCAGCTTGTCGATCGTCAGCGAGCCCTGGATCCGCGTCACTTCACCGTCGTACGCCACGACCGTGCCCGCGCTGAGCCCGTCCACCCGCAGCCGGGGCAGCCGCACGGCCGCCTGCGCGGGGGAGCGCACCTCGGAGCCCGTCAGCGCGGCGGCGAGGAGCCGGGCGCCCGGCTTGCGCCCGCCGTGCACGATCCGCACGTCGAGCAGCCCGTCCGCCAGGTCGAGGCGGCGGCCCGGGGTGAACCCCGGCCGGTGGTAGGTGCAGTTGCCCGCGAAGAGCAGCCACAACGCCCGTTCCCTGCCCCGGAACTGCGCGACCATCGGCCGCTCGTCCGAGCGGAGCACCTTCCAGGCCGCGAGCACCGACGCGGGCTTGCCCCCGATGCGCTTCGACCAGTGCTCGCGCAACCGCACCAGCTTCGGATACACCCCGAGGCTGAACGTGTTGACGAAGTACCGCTCCACGCGCCCCTCGGCCCCGGTGCCGTCCCCCGACGTGAAGCGGCCGACGTCGACGGCGACCGCTTCGCCGGCCTCCACCGCGCCGGACAGATCACGGGCGTCCTCGACCCCGAGGTCGTACGCGAAGTGGTTGAGCGTCCCGCCGGGCAGCACCGCAAGCGGCAGCCCGTGGTTCAGGGCGACGGTGGCCGCGGCGTTCACGGTGCCGTCGCCGCCGCACACGCCGAGGACCGTCGCGCGGGCCGCCGCCTTCTCCAGCTCGGCGCCGAGGTCGGCCGGTTCGGCGACGACGATCTCCGCATCGGGCAGGGCGTCGTGCAGCGCCTTCACCCGCTGGGAGGTGCCCGCCGCCGCGTTGGCGACGAGAACCAGGCCCGCGCCGCCCGGCAGCGCGGGCGCCGTCACCCGCGGGCGGCCGGGCGGGGCGAGCTGCGCCCGCGTCGGCACCAGACCGCGCACCGCGAACGCCGCGCCCGCGCCCAGCGCCCCGCCGACCACGACATCGCTCGGAAAGTGCGCCCCGGTGTAGATCCGGGACACCGCCACGGCGGCCGCGAGCGGCGCGACGGCCGCGCCCCAGGCCCGCGACTCCAGCGCCACACCCGTGGCGAAGGCGACGGCGGACGCCGAGTGGCCGGACGGGAAGGAGCTGGTGATCGGCTGCCGCTTGAGCTGCCGGATCAGCGGCACCGCGTCGAGCAGCGGCCGGGCGCGGCGCACCGAGCGCTTGCCCAGCGTGTTGATGGTCGCGGAGGCCAGCGCGAGCGAGGCCACGCCACGCACGGCGGCGCGCCGGGCCCGCGGGGTGCGGGTCGCGGTGATCCCGGCGGCCGCCGCGAACCACAGCACTCCGTGGTTGGCGCTCTGACTCAGCCGGGGCAGCAGCCGGTCGGCGCCGGGCCAGTGCCGCTTGGCGACCGCGTCGAACAGCCGGCTGTCGACGGAGACCAGGCGGGCCTTGAACGGGCGGTGCCCGGCGGCGGGCCGGGACAGGTCGAGGCCGGAGACGTCCGGGGTGTCAGAGCTCATGGCGCCCGCTTACCCCGAGCGCCGCGAATCAGGCGCCCGCCAGGGCGAAGCCGCAGCCGCAGGTGGGAGCCGTGCGAGGAGCCCCTGCCCGCCCGGCCCCCGAAACGGTTTGCCCGAGCGGCGGTCCGCCACGGACAATCCCGCACATGGGACATCTGGAAGCCGCACACCTCGAGTACTACTTGCCGGACGGGCGGGCGCTGCTCGGTGATGTCTCCTTCCGGGTCGGCGAGGGCGCCGTCGTCGCCCTCGTCGGGGCCAACGGCGCGGGCAAGACCACCCTGCTCCGGCTGATCTCCGGCGAGCTCCAGCCGCACGGCGGCACCGTCACCGTGAGCGGCGGCCTCGGCGTGATGCCGCAGTTCGTCGGCTCCGTGCGCGACGAGACCACCGTGCGCGACCTGCTCGTCTCGGTCTCCCACCCGAGGATCAGGGACGCCGCGAAGGCCGTCGACGCCGCCGAGCACGCGATCATGACGGTCGACGACGAGGCCGCCCAGATGGGATACGCGCAGGCGCTCTCCGACTGGGCCGAGGTCCAGGGGTACGAGGCCGAGACGCTGTGGGACATCTGCACCACGGCCGCGCTCGGCGTCCCCTACGACAAGGCACAGTTCCGCGAGGTCCGCACGCTCTCCGGCGGCGAGCAGAAGCGCCTCGTCCTCGAAGCGCTGCTGCGCGGCACCGACGAGGTGCTGCTCCTCGACGAGCCGGACAACTACCTCGACGTCCCCGGCAAGCGCTGGCTGGAGGGGCAGCTGAAGGAGACCCGCAAGACCGTCCTGTTCGTCTCCCACGACCGGGAGCTGCTCGCCCGCGCCGCCGAGAAGATCGTCAGCGTCGAGCAGAGCCCCGGGGGCGCGGACGCCTGGGTGCACGGCGGCGGCTTCGAGACGTTCCACGAGGCCCGCAAGGAGCGCTTCGCGCGCTTCGAGGAGCTGCGCCGCCGCTGGGACGAGAAGCACGAGCAGCTGAAGAAGCTGGTGCGCACGCTGCGCCAGGCCGCCGACATCAGCCACGAGCTGGCCTCGCGCTACCACGCGGCACAGACCAGGCTCCGCAAGTTCGAGGAGGCGGGCCCGCCGCCCGAGCCGCCGCGTGAGCAGGACATCACCATGCGCCTGCACGGCGGACGCACCGGCGTGCGGGCGGTGACCTGCGAGAACCTCGAACTCACCGGTCTGATGAAACCCTTCGACCTGGAGGTCTTCTACGGCGAGCGGGTCGCCGTCCTCGGCTCGAACGGCTCGGGCAAGTCGCACTTCCTGCGGCTGCTCGCGGGCGACCCCGACAACCCGGTGGCGCACACCGGCACCTGGAAGCTCGGCGCGCGCGTCGTACCGGGGCACTTCGCGCAGACCCACGCCCACCCCGAGCTGGTCGGCCGCCCGCTCCTGGACATCCTGTGGCGCGAGCACGCGCAGGACCGCGGCGCCGCGATGTCCCGGCTGCGGCGGTACGAGCTGACGGGGCAGGCCGAGCAGAAGTTCGAGCGGCTCTCCGGCGGCCAGCAGGCCCGCTTCCAGATCCTGCTCCTGGAGCTGGAGGGTTGCACGGCCCTGCTCCTCGACGAGCCCACCGACAACCTCGACCTGGAGTCCGCCGAGGCCCTCCAGGAAGGCCTCGAAGCGTTCCAGGGCACGGTCCTCGCCGTCACCCACGACCGCTGGTTCGCCCGCTCCTTCGACCGCTATCTGGTCTTCGGCAGCGACGGGCAGGTCAGGGAGACCCCGGAGCCGGTGTGGGACGAGCGGCGGGTCGACCGCGTGCGGTAGACCCGCCGCCCGCCGCAGGATCCACCGGCGGCGGGCCCGGGTGCCTCAGCCGAACGCCGGGCGTACCGGCTTCGTCGGCGCGGCGCCCGGCACCGCCCGGCACGTCACGTCCTTGCCCGGCAGGACGCCCGTGACCAGGTACGCCGTGGCGGTGTCCTGCGCGCACCGGTTGGTCGGGCCCGGAGCCATGCCGTATGCGACGCCGTGGCCCTCGCCCTCGTCGACGGTCACCATGCGGGAGCCCTTGAGCGCGCGGTGCATGCTGCGCGCGGCCGTCAGCGGCGTCTGTGAGTCCCACTCGTTCTGCAGGATCAGCGCGTCGACCGTGTTGTCCACCCGGGTGACCGGCTCCACCGGGCCGTCCCAGAAGGCGCACGGCGAGATGTTCGAGGCGAAGTCCCCGAAGAGCGGATGGCGGGCGGCGTCGCGGGCCGAGTCACGGAGGTACGTGCCCGGGTCGCGCGGCCACGCGGAGTCGCCGCACACGACGGCCCAGAGCGCCGAGACCCCGTTGTCCGTGTCCTCGGGCACCGTCGGGAACTCCGGGACCGGCTTGCCCGCGGCGGCGTCCCTGAGGACGGCGACGAGCTCGGCGGCGCTGCGGACGGTGAAGAACTCGCGCCGCAGGATCGCGCGGATGTCGGTGCCGGTGACCTTGTCGTCGCCCACGACGATCGGGTCACGGTCGGCCCGCTTCACCAACCCCCAGAATGTGGCGCGGACTTCGGCCCCGCTCCTGCCCAGGCCGTACGTCGCCGAGTGCTCGGCGGTCCACCGCGACCACCGCTCGAACGCGGGCTCCACCTCCGGCGCCCAGATCCGGAACATCTCGCGCCACATGCGTTCGGGGTCAATGGCGCTGTCCAGGACGAACCGGTCGGCGCGTCCGGGGAACAGCTGGGTGTAGACGGCGCCGAGTGCCGTTCCGTACGAGACGCCGAAGTAGGAGATTTTCTTCTCGCCGAGGGCGGCCCGCAGGACGTCCATGTCCCGTGCGGTGTTGCGGGTGGTGATGTGCGCGAGGGTGCCGCCCGCCTTCGCACGGCACTTGTCCGCCACCGACCTGGCCCGGGCGACGCTCTCGCGGAACGGCCGGTAGGTGCGCGGCCAGTCCCGCTCGCTCTCGTCGAGGCCGCAGTCGACCGGTGTGCTGCGGCCGATGCCGCGGGGGTCGAACCCGATGAGGTCGTACCGGTCCTTCACGGACTTCGGCATCTTCTCGGCCAGGTAGAGCGGGAGGTCCAGGCCAGGACCGCCAGGACCGCCGGGGTTGGACAGCAGGACGCCGCGGCGCTTGGTGGCGTCACCCGCCGCGAGCCGGGATATCGCGAGGTCGATGGTGCCGCCGCCGGGGGAGCGGTAGTCGAGCGGCACCTTGATGGTGGCGCACTTGAAGCGCGCGGGCGTATCGGCGCCGCAGCGCTTCCAGTCCGGCTTCTGGTCCGTGAACCGCGCGAGCGGCCGGCCTTCTGCGGCCTGTCGTGGTGCGGCGGAGGCGGGTGTCGTGACGAGGCCGGGCGCCAGGGTGGCGGCCGTGCCGAGGGCGAGGAGCGGTAAGAGGCGGCGTCTCGGTGTGCGGTGGGGCACGTGGGCGGTCCTTCCGGTCGGAACTGCTCTTCGGAAACTGCGCTGTATTGCTCTGCCGTATTGCCTGCCGTATTGCTCTGCCGACCGGATGGACGCGGAAACAGTGCCCTCTGCCTCCCCCGGCGGAACCGCCGTCGCGCGCGTGTCCCGGCGTCCCGTGCCCGCCACTCGCGCCGCGCGGTGCGCGCGCGGACCGCTTGCGGTGCATCCTGGGTAGTACGGGCTGAACGGGTACCCGGCGCTGGGAGCGACGCGACTGAACGATCGGAGCGATCCATGACCGGAGTCGACCCGGGTCGGCTGGACGACCAGCAGCTCATCAAGGAGCTGGAGACGATCCACCGCACCCGCCACAGCACCCTGCTGCACGGCTCGAACGACGCCCTGCGCACCCACAACGAACGCATGGCGGAACTGGAGGGCGAGTACCTTCGCCGCCATCCGCGCAGGTCGGTGGCGGACGGACGGACCCGCGCGGGCGCGCGCGACCGGGAGAAGGGAACCACGGGTTCATGAGCGACCACGCAGACACGACAAGCGGGGTGGGCGAGGCGCGGCCGGTCGTCCTCGACCGGCACGGCGAGGCGCTCGACCTCTTCGCCGACCGCGTGCACGCCATCCGCGCCGACCAGTGGGACGCACCCACGCCCTGCACCGACTGGACCGTTCGCGACCTGGTGAACCACTTGACGGTCGAGCAGCTGTGGGTGCCCGCCCTGGTCAGGGACGGCGCCACCACCGAATCCGTCGGCGACGCCTTCGACGGCGACATGCTCGGCCCCGACCCGGTGGCGTCCTGGGACACGGCGTCCGCCGCCGCCCGCGCGGCCTTCCTGGAGCCGGGCGCCCTGGAGCGCACCGTCCACCTCTCCTTCGGGCCCACCGACGCCACGTTCTACTGCGGTCAGATGACCACCGACCTCGTGGTGCACGCCTGGGACCTGTCCCGCGCGATCGGCGCCGACGAGAAGCTGCCCGAGGATGTGGTCGCCTTCGCGCTGCGGGAAGTGTCGCCGTATGCGGACGAGTTGCAGAAGAGCGGGCTCTTCGCCCCCGCGGTGGAGCCGCCGGCCGACGCCGACGAGCAGACGAAGCTGCTGAGCCTCCTGGGACGTCAGGTGTGACTCGCGGTGTGACTCATGGTGTGGCCCCTGGTGTGACGTCCGCCGCTTGCTTGCTCCCGCGCACAGAGGGAAGCGTGTGTGCATGAGAGTTGGCGTGGTGGATGTCGGATCGAACACGGTGCGCCTGGTCGTCGCGGACGCCGACGGCCAGGTGCCGCTGCCGGTCCACACGGCGAAGCGGCGGCTGCGGCTCGCCGAGCACGTGGACGGCGACGGGCGGCTCGGCGATGAGCCGGTCAGGGCGCTGGTCGACGCGGTGCGCGAGGTGCAGGACGAGGCCCGGAGGTGGGGCGTCGCGGAACCGTTCGCCTTCGCGACGTCGATCGTGCGTGACGCCCCGAACCGGGCCGAGGTGCTCCAGGCGGTGGAGTCGGGGGCGGGGGTCCGGCTGCGCACCCTTTCGGGTGAGGCCGAGGCGGAGCTGACGTTCCTCGCCGCCCGGCGGTGGATGGGCTGGCGCGCCGGGCCGCTGGTGCTCTTCGACATCGGCGGCGGGTCCCTGGAGGTGGCCTTCGGCCGCAGTCGCCTGCCCGACTACGCGGCCTCGCTGCCGCTGGGCGCGCGACGCCTCACCCGGGAGCTCTTCGACGGCCAGGACCCGCCCCGCCCCGAGCACCTCAAGGCCGTCCGCCGCCAGGTGCGCCACCAGTTGCGGGACGTGGCCGCCCGGATCCGCTGGGAGATGCCGCACACGGCGGTCGCCACGTCCCGCACGTTCCAGCAGCTCGCCCGGTTGTGCGGGGCGGCACCCGGCAGGTACGGCCCGTTCGTCGAACGGCAGTTGGACCGCCGCGCGCTCGGCGAGGCGCTGAAGGAACTGGCCGGGCTGCCCACCGACCGGCGCGCGCAGCTGCCCGGGATCTCGGCGGCGCGCGCCGAACAGTGCGTGGCCGGCGCGGTGGTGGCCCACACGGCGATGAAGCTGACCGGGATCGAGGCGGTGACGGTCTGCCCCTGGGCGCTGCGCGAGGGAATCCTGCTGCGCTACATCGAGGACGGCGACGCGGACTGGTGGGCCCGGGAGCACGTGGAGACCGGCGACGGCGCCCGGGGCGGCGCGGCGTCCCTGCGTCTCGCCGCGACGACCTGCCTGACCTGATCCGGCCTGACCTGATCCGGCCTGACCTGATCCGGCCTGAGCTGATCCGGCCTGAGCCGACCGGGCCCGGCTGATCCGTGGGCGCTCCCCGGCTCTCAGGGGCTCTCAGACGATGCCCGGCCGGCCGTCCGGGGCGGCCCTGCTGATGTCGGCCAGCGCCGACGACGGGTCCTGGGCCAGCGCGAGATCGCCGAGGCTCACCATCCCGACCGGGTTGCCGTCCTCGACGACCGGCAGACGGCGCACCGCGTGATCACGCATCAGCCCGACCGCGTCCGACACCGGGTCGTCGGGCGCCACCACGACGGGGTTGGGCGTGCACACCGCCTGCGCGCTGACCGTCAGCGGATCGGCGCCGTCGGCCACGGCGCGCAGCGCGATGTCCCGATCGGTGAGCACGCCGAGGATCCGGCCGTCCGTGGCGACCAGCACATCGCCGATGTCCTGGGCGCGCATCAACTGCGCCGCTTCGACGAGAGAAGCGTCGGGGCGTACCGCCACGACGCCCGGCGTCATGACGTCCCTTACGAAATCAGCCATGGCTGAGCCCTTCCTGCAAACGTCCGTCGTACGTGCCTCGTTCGTCGTGGTGCTCCGCCGCAGTACCCCTGCACCCTCGTGCTATGCCTTGCCGCCCCGTGGAGGTTTGCTCCACCGCGCCAGGGAACCCGCCCCGTGACACCCCCCACATCCATCTGGGAGGGCAGGGGTCATGGCGGTACTCGCCGTATTCATCCCGCTGGTGATGCTGGGCGTGGTCCTGGCACTCGGCCGGTACGAGGAGTTGCTGCTGCCGCCCGTACGGAACCCGGACGAGGTGGACGTCGTCGCGGGACGCCGCACCGCCGTGCCCGGCGCCCTACCGCTCCTCGCCCCCGCTCCCGGCCCCCGCACTCGGCAAGAACTCCTGCACCTTCGCCTTCAGCCCCTGACGCACCATCGACACCCGGTCCGCGTCCCCCTTGACGACCGCCGTGGCCGTCGCCTCAAGCTGGGCCCACGTCGCGTGCGGCGGGAGAGGCGGTACCGCGGGATCGGTGCGGAAATCGAGGACCGCGGGGCCCGGCGCGGCGAGTGCGGCCCGCCAGGCGGCCCCGACGTCCTCGGGCCGCTCCACCCGGATGCCGGTCAGGCCGATGGAGCGGGCGAACTCCGCGTACGGCACGTCAGGCAGCGACTGCGCGGGCAGGAAGGACGGAGCGCCCTCCACCGCCCGCATCCCCCATGTCACCCGGTTCAGGTCCTGGTTGTTCCACACGCCGACCACCAGCCGCGGATCGTCCCAGAGGTGCCGGTACTCGGCCGCCGTGATCAGCTCGGCCATGCCGTTCCGCTGCATCGCGCCGTCACCCACCAGGGCGATGACGGGCCGGTCGGGGTGCGCGAACTTCGCCCCGATCGCGTACGGCACACCGCACCCCGTGGTGGCGAGCGTGCCCGACAGCGAGGCGCGCATGTCGCCGCGGAGCGTGAGGTGGCGCGCGAACCAGGCCGCCACCGAGCCCGAGTCGCAGGTGACGACCGCATTGTCGGGGAGGAGCGGGTCCAGGGCGCGCGCCACGTGTTCGGGGTTGACGGGATCGGCGGAGAGCGCGGCCCTGCGCTCCAGCACGGCGTGCCAGCGCGTGACGTTGGCACGGATCTCGTCCCGCCACTCGCGGTTCACCGCGCGGCGGTCCTCGTCGATCAGCGGGATCAGTTCGCGCAGCGTCGCCCGCGCGTCGCCGACGAGATCCACCTCGTACGGGTGGCGCGTTCCGGCCGGGCACGCATCGACGTCGATCCGTACGCCCCGCGCCTTGCCGGACTCCGGCAGGACCTGTGCGCAGGGGACGCCCGTCCCGATCGTCAGGAGCGTGTCGCAGTCACGCATCAGCTCGTGGCTGGGGCGCGTGCCGAGCGGGCCGACGGCGCCGGTGACGTAGGGGAGTTCGTCGCTCAGCGCGTCCTTGCCGAGCAGCGTCTTGGCGACGCCCGCGCCGAGCAGCTCCGCGATTTCCTCGACCTCGGCGCGTGCGCCCGCCGCGCCCCGGCCGATGAGGACCGCCGCCTTCTCACCGGCGTTGAGGACCTCCGCGGCCCTCCGCAGGGCCGTCGGTGAGGGCGTCGTCGCCCGGCCGTCGCGGCCGGGAACGGAGGGGATCGTCCTGCACGCGCCGCCGGAAGGCGAGTACTCCCGCTCCTGGACGTCGGCCGGCACGATCACGGCCGTCGGGCAGCGGCGCGCGTACGCCGTGTGGATCGCCCGGTCGATGACGTCCGGCAGCTGCCCGGGCTCCGTCACGGTCTCCACGAAGTCGCCCGCCACGTCCTTGAACAGCGCGTGCAGGTCGATCTCCGGCTGATACGGGCCGTCCGTCGCGCCGCGGTCGGTCCGGCCGACGACGGCGAGGACCGGCACGTGGTCGGGCCGCGCGTCGTACAGGCCACCCAGGAGGCGGACCGCACCGGGCCCCGACGCCGCCACGCACACCCCCAGCCGGTCGCCGGACTTGGCGTGGCCGACGGCCTCGAACGCGGCCGTCCCCTCGTGCCGGGACCGTACGAAGCGCGGCCCGCCCCCGGCCCTGCCCCACGCGGCGAGCAGGCCGTCGACGCCGTCACCCGGACAGCCGAAGACCTGCTCGACACCCCAGGCGCGCAGCCTCTCCAGGATGTGGTCGGCGACCTTGACGCTCATGACGGAACCCTCCGGCCGGCTCGGAAACGGCGATCACGCCCGGGTTTCCGATCGAACCGGCGGAAAACCTCCGGGTGTTTGTCACCGGGCGCGCGGGGCAGGCGGAAGAAAGTGCTTCGGACCGGAGGCACGTCCGTGGGAGCGGCTGCGTCGTTCTTCCCGGGTGTGCCCCGTCGTGGTCCGGCGTGCACGCACTCCCACGGTGACCGTCCACCCAAGGCACCGATTTCTAGGGAGTTGCGACGCACCATGCGATCCCACACCAGTACCGCCGTAGTACCCGCGAGGACGACCGACGCCGCGGCATCCGCGGACACCGTCCCCACCGCGGTACCCGCACGGACGACCGGCACCGCCGTACCCGCGCGGACCAAGCGTCACCCGCACGACGACGCCCCGGACACCACCGAGGCCTTCGAGCGTCTCGTCGAGCTGCCCCAGGGCGCCGAACGCGACGCCCTGCGCAAGGAGATCGTCCAGGCCTGGCTGCCCATGGCCGAGCGCCTCGCGGGCCGCTTCCGCAACCGGGGCGAGTCCCTCGACGACCTGCGCCAGGTCGCGGCCCTCGGCCTGGTCAAGGCCGTCGACCGCTACGACCCGCGGCGCGGCACCGCGTTCGAGAGCTACGCCGTGCCGACCGTCACCGGCGAGATCAAACGGCACTTCCGCGACCACATGTGGACCCTGCACGTGCCGCGCCGCGTCCAGGACCTGCGCAACCGCGTGCGGTTCGCCCGCCAGGACCTCTCCCAGTCGGTCTCCGGCCGGGCCCCCACCATCGCCGAGATCGCCACGCACGCGCAGATGAGCGAGGAGGACGCGAGGGCCGGCCTCGAGGCGCTCGACAGCTTCACCGCGCTCTCCCTCGACGCCGAACTGCCGGGCAGCGAGGACGGCTACTCGCTGAGCGACGCCCTGGGCGGCCCCGACCCCGCGCTCGACGTCGTCGTCGACCGCGAGGCCGTCAAGCCGCGCATCGCCCAGCTGCCGGAGCGCGAACGCACCATCCTCTACATGCGGTTCTTCGGCGACATGACGCAGAGCCGCATCGCCGACGAGATGGGCATCTCGCAGATGCACGTCTCACGGCTCATCAGCCGCTGCTGCGACCGGCTGCGCGACCAGGTCATGCGGGACGCCGCCTGACGACCGGCCGCTCCGCGCCGCCGCGCGTCCGCCTCCTCAGCGGGCTGCGGCGCCGCGGCGCATGGCGAGCGCCACGTGCCGGGAGAGCACGTCGACCGCCCGCGCCTCGGCCATCGAGAAGGCGAGCCGCGGGCCGCTGCGGAAGAGCGTGAGGACGCCGTCCACCGGACCGTGCGCATGAGCGGTCAGCGGCACGCACAGCAGTGAGGTGACCTCGGCGCGGACCAGTACGTGCGCGCCGGACGCGTCCCTGCCGAAGGCGTCCGGGTCCTCCGGGCGCACCTGCAGCGAAGCCGCCCCGCCGCGCGCCGCCTCCACGACGAGGGGGCACGCGGCGGGGTCCTGGCCGAGGACGTCGGCGACCGGTGCGTCCGGCGGCCCGAGGACCGTCACGCGCCGCGGCCGTGCCGCCCCCTCGTCGGCGATCACCCAGTCGGCGAACCGCCCGTGCAGGACCGCCGCGGCCCGTTCGAGGACCGCCGTACGGTCACCGGCGGACGCGGTGAGCAGCGCCGTCGTCATGGCGTCCGCCAGATCGAGCTGTGCCGCGTGCCGGGTCGCCTCCCCGAGGTCGGGGGCGGGGCCCGGCGCGCTCGGCCCCCCGTGCGCGCGCTCCCCGGCGGGCTGCAGCACGACGAGGACCGCCATGCGGGGCTCGGTGCCGGGACGCAGCGCCGTGAGCGTCGCGCGGACCGGCGTGCCGGGGCTGTGCTGCAGGTGGACGTTGAGGCTGCGGTCGCCCTCGCCGCGCGCGACCGCCGCGGTCTGCGAGCGGAACGCGACGCGGTCCGCGTGCACCAGGAATCCGGTCAGCGGCCGGCCCGTCGCGTATCCCGCGCGGACCCCGGTGAGGCCCGTCGCGGCGAAGTTCATGCGACGGACCACGGTCTCCCTGTCTATCAGCGCGACCGGCAGCGGCATTCGCTGGAAGAGCGCCCGCAGCAGCCGCTGCTCGTCCCGGTCCGACGTGGCGCTGTCCCACTGCCCATTGATGGCGAGGCGTTCGTACGTGGGCCACAACTGGCCTGCCACGTGGTCGAGTTCGAAGATCGCCGCGTCGAGCACGGTGCTGAGGTCGCTCGCGGGAACGGAACGAGCCGCCTTCAACTCGCTGATGCGGCGCACAAAATCCGCGAGCTCTTCACCGAACTCTTCCATTTGAGACATGTGTCGAACCTAACCGCTGGGACCGTTTTCCGGAGGCCTTGCCGGGAAGCCGTAGGAGAGAGGAGGAACACCCATGGCCCCCTTGCCGGATCCGGACCTGCTGCGACCGGAATCGTCGTCGCCCGGCCGCAGGTTAGCCGAACTGGCCGAGCAGGCCGTACGCTGCACGCCCGCCTGCTGCGGCGCGAGCACGACGGTCTCCGACCGCGGTGACGAGCACCCCGCCGCGGTCACCCACCCCGACCTCGCCGGACTCGTCGCGGTACAGCTGCGGTCGGGCGACGGGCCGATTCCCGCCGCGGAGGAGAAGGGCGCGCCGGTCGACGCCGAGGACCTGCTGCGGGACGAACGATGGCCCGAGTACCGCGCGATGGCGCTCGACTCAGGTGTACGTTCCTGCGTCACGCTGCCCTTCCCGCGCGGCGGACTCACCGTCACCCTGACCCTGTTCAGCTTCCGCCCGGGCGCGTTCGACGACGCGGAACACGGGCCCGCCCAGGCGCTCGGCGACCTCGCCACGACGAGCTTCGTGCGCGACCGGCAGTACCGCGCCGCGCTGATCGAGCTGGACCAGCTGGGCGCGGCCATGCGGACCAGGCCCGTCGTGGACCAGGCATCCGGGATCGTCATGCACGTCCTCGGGTGCGACGCGGACGCCGCCTTCGGCGTGCTCCGGCGGATCTCCCAGACGACCAACCGGAAGCTGGCCGACGTCGCGGCCGCACTGGTCGAGACGAGGGGACGCGGCCTGGAACGCGAACTGGTCTCGCTGGCCCGCTGAGCACCGCGGGCTTCGGCCCGGACCGGCCGGAAACGGCCGGTCCGGGCCTTTCGCGCGCTCCGGACGGCTCACCCGGGCGGGCACGCAGTGGGGCGCCGCGTTGTCATGGAGACGTAGGACGTGACGGTGACGGAGACGTACGAGGTGATGAAGGCCCGCGGCGATGTTCCGGCAGGTCCTGGGTACGGACCGGGTCATCGGGGCATGAGGGGAACAGAGTCACGTGAGTGCACGGAGGTACGGATGAGGCGGACGGCGACGGAGGGCCACGGCCCCGTCCGGTACGGGCCGCCCCCGCCCGAGCCGGGCCTCCCGGTCCTGCCCGAGGTCGCGGCGGCGGCCGCCGCGGCAGCGGGCCGCTCCCCGGCCGAGCCCGCGGGCGGCGGCCCCGCGCTCCTCGACGCCGCGAGCGGCTACTGGGCCCGGCGCGGCCTGCCCGTGGAACGCGGCCTGACCGCCGCCGCCCCCGGCGCCCCGCCCCTGCTCCTCGCCCTCGCCGCGGCCCTCGGCGGAGACGTGCTGCTGCCCCGTCCGTGCCCCGCCTGGTGGGCGCCCCAGGCGCGGCTGCTCGGCAGCGGCGTCTACCACGTGCCGACGCCCGCGGAGTGCGGCGGCGTCCCCGACCCGTACGCCCTCCTGGAGACCGTCCGCCGGGTCCGCGCCGAGGGCGGCAGGCCCAGGCTCCTCGTGCTCTCCGTGGCCGACGACCCCACCGCCACCGTGCCGCCCCCCGAAGTGCTGCACGAGGCGGTGGAGGCGGCGGCAGGTGAGGGCCTGCACATCGTCAGCGACGAGACCTGGCGCGACACCCTGCACCACCCCCGCGACACCGTCCTGATCGGCCCGGCCGAGATGGACCACGAACGGGTGACCGTCCTGTGCGACCTCGCCGGATCCCTGCTGCCGCCCGCCCTGCCCGCCGCCGTCGCCCGCTTCCCCACGGGCGACGCGGGCGCCGCCCTGCGCGCCCGCACCCTCGACGTCCTCACCGCGCTCGGCGCGACCCTCGCCGCCCCGGCCGCGGCCGCCGCCGCGTACGCACTCGGCGAACCGGACGCGATCACCGGGCGGCTCGCCGCCGCCGTCCGCCTGCACGCGCGCGTGGCTGCCGCCGCGCACCGCGCCTTGCTCGCCGCCGGCGCCCTGTCCCGGCCCCCGCAGGCGGGCCGGCACCTGTACGCGGACCTCGGCCCGCTGCGGTCCGCGCTCGCCGCGCGCGGCGTCGGCGACGCGCAGGAACTCGAGGACTTCCTCGTCGAACGGCTCGGCATGCCCGCGCCGGGCGGCCACCGCTTCGGCGACGACATCGACGCCCTGCGCGTACGACTGTCCACGGGACCGCTCCTCGGCACGACCCCGGAGGAACGCCTGGCGTCGCTCGCCGCACCCGACCCGCTGGAACTTCCCCACGTGAAGCGGGCGTTGGGCACGTTCGAAGCGGCCCTGGACGACCTCGGCGCAGCAGACCGGCGAATGGAGCCCCCTCGATGACCCAGCAGGTGGAGCAGCAGACACAGCCGCAGATATACGCGCGGGAAGAGGCCCCCGAGCCGCTCGCCCCGCCGCGGGCACCGGGCGGCGTCAGACGGTGGCCCAAGTCGTTCGCCGACCGGCTGACCGCGCCGCTGCCCGGCTTGCGGGGAATGGCGCGGTTCGCGCGCGAGGGGGCCCTGCGGCCGCGCCCCGAGGGGCTCGCGGACATCGGACGGCTGCCGTTCGAACCAGGACCGCTGCCGCGCGTCGACGCCCGGACTGTCGCCGTCACCTGGGCGGGGCACGCCAGTTGGGTCGTCCGCATCGGCGGCCTCACCGTCCTCACGGACCCCGTCTGGTCCCGCAAGATCCTCGGCACCCCGGCCCGCGTCACCCCCGTCGGTGTCGCCTGGGGCGCCCTGCCGCGCGTCGACGCGGTCGTCATCAGCCACAACCACTACGACCACCTGGACGCGCCGACCCTGAACAGGCTCCCCAGGGACACGCCCGTCTTCGTGCCTGCGGGCCTCGGCCGCTGGTTCACCCGCCGCCGCTTCACCCACGTCACCGAACTCGACTGGTGGGAAGGGGCCGAACTGCGCGGGGTGCAAATCGACTTCGTGCCCGCCCACCACTGGTCCAAGCGGACCCTGTTCGACACCTGCCGCACGTTGTGGGGCGGCTGGGTACTCACGGACGCGGAGGGCCAACGGGTCTACTTCGCGGGCGACACCGGGTACGGCCACTGGTTCGAGCGGATCGGCGCCCGCTACCCCGGCATCGACCTGGCGCTCCTGCCGATCGGCGCGTACGAGCCGCGGTGGTGGCTCAGGGACGTCCACTGCGACCCGGAGGACGCGGTCCGGGCGGCGGGCGACCTCGGCGCCCGCCGGATGGCTCCCATGCACTGGGGCACCTTCCTGCTCTCCGCCGAACCGGTCCTCGAACCCCTCACCCGGGTCCGTGCGGCCTGGGAGCGGACGGGGCGGCCCCGCGAGGACCTCTGGGACCTGCCGGTCGGGGCGTCGCGGGTCCTCACGACCTGAGGGCGGGGCTCCGGCTCCGGCGGGGCGTCAGGCCGGGGTGCGCCTGACCTTGCGCCACAGCGCGGGCGCCACGCTGATCAGCACCGTCAGCACGATCGCCACGGCGACGCCCTCCCAGGGCTCCTTGAAGAGGGAACCCCCGAGAATGCCGATCAGCTGGTACGTCACCGCCCAGGCGAGGCACGCAGGGACGTCCCCGCGGGCGAACTGACGAAGCGGCATCTTCGCCATCAGGCACGCCAGCATCACCGGGATGCGGCCCGCGGGGACGAGCCGGGACAGCACGAGGACCATCACACCGTGGTCCTTGAGCTTCTCCTGCGCCTGCGCGAGGCGCTCCTCGGGCGCCCGGTCGCGGATCGCCGCCAGCCAGCGCGACCCGTTCTTCGAGCGCATGCCGCGCCGCCCGAGCCAGTACAGGCCGACATCGCCGAGGAACGCCGCGAACGCCGCGACACCGAAGACGACGAGCAGCGAGAACGGCGTCGTCTGATGGAAGGCGACCACCGCCGCCGAACTGACCAGCGCCCCCGTCGGCACCACCGGCACCAGCGCGCCGATCACCACGAGGAGGAACAGCGACGGATAGCCGAGCGCCTGCTGAGTGCTCTCCGGCGGTATCCGGGTCGCCGCGTCGAATATCACCGGGCCACCTCCGGCAGCACGCTCTCCCCGTGCGCGAGCCGGTGCACCGTCACCCCGGGGGCGAGTCGGGCCGCGTGGCGGACGAACTCGTGGCCGGGTGCGTGGAATTCATGCGGCCGTACGGCGTCCATGCCGATCGGCCAGTACGTTCCGTAGTGCACCGGGATCGCGCTCCGCGGCGAGATCCGGTGGAGCGCCTCGGCGGCGCGGGCCGGATTCAGATGACCGTGACCCAGACAGGGGCCCCAGCCGCCCACCGGAAGCAGCGCCACGTCGATGTCGCCGACCTCGGCGGCCATCTCGTCGAAGAGCCCGGTGTCCCCGGCGAAGTAGGTCCGCGCCTCGCCGCTGACGACGTAGCCGAGGGCGGGCGAGCGGTGCGGTCCCACGGGCATCCGCCGGCCGTCGTGCAGCGCGGAGACCACGCGGACGACCAGGTCGCCGACCCGCACCTCGTCGCCCGGCACGACCTCCGTGAAGTGGAGATGGCGGAGCCTGCGGGCCAGACCGGGCACCGAACGTGCCGCCCCGCGCGGAACCAGCGCACGGGTGCCCGCCGCGAGCCGGGCGAGCGAAGGGACGTGCAGATGATCGGCGTGCAGATGCGAAAGGAGCACGACGTCGGCGACGGCGGCGGTCGGCGGTGGCGGCGCACCCCTGCGGCGCCGCAGATGCGCGAGGCGGCGGGCGAAAAGGGGATCGGTCAGTACGCGGACACCCGAGTCCTCGACCGTGCATGTGGCGTGACCCCACCATGTGACCTCGACGGGCACCCGGTTCCTCCTTCGTGCGACTGTCTCCGAGCCTACGGCCAGGAGTAGGGTCGGCGGCCTACGCCGAGGGTGAGGGGACGCCATGGGAGATGTCGTGGGCTCCGGTGCGGGTTTCGCCGTCGGCACGGTCGTGCGTGGTGATGCCGCCGCCGTGCGCGTCGCGGCGATCGCCAGCCTCACGCCGCTGGAGGAGCTCGACGCCGACCCCTTCCTCGTCGACTCGCGCAGCCAGCACGCGATGTGCGCGCGGTGGGCGGCCGCGCAGGGGTACGTGATCACTCGTGAGCTCGTCGTACGGGGGCTGCGCGCGGACCACGCGGTGCTGTGGGGGGACGTCGAGGCGGGCCTCGTGGACCTCTTCGTGGTGCCGAGCCGCCGGGTCCTGGAGCTGGCGCTGCGGTCGGCGGACGAGTTCACGGCGGAGTGTGCGCGGCGGGGGGTGCGGGTGGAGACGGCGGGGCTCGCGGAGCCGGCGTACGACGCGCAGATGAAGGCGCGGGTGCATCGGCGGTTGTCCATGCCTACGGCGGGGTACGACGGGCGCTAGTTCGAGTGCTCTGCGCTTTTGCGGGGCCTCTCCTGCCTTGCGCCGCTCCGCGGCGGGGTTCTGTGCTCTGCGTCTTCGCGCCCCGTACCGCTGCGCCGCTCCGCGGCGGCTTCTCCCACCCGCCCACCCGTACTCCGCGGCGAGGTCCCGGGCTGTGTCACGCTGGGGGCCGGTTCGGGGTGGCGTGGGAAAGGGCTTGGTGTGGGGCAAGGGCGATGGCGGAGAGTTGGCAGCGCGCTGTGGCGCGTGGTGGCTGTGTGGGCCGTCAGTACGCTCACGATGCTCGTGCTCGCCGGCATCCTCCCGGACTTCAAGCTCCAGGCGGACAACGGCGACAGCGCCACCCGCGTCGCGACCACCGCAGCCCTCGGCGCGGGCGCCTTCGGTCTGCTCTCCGTCCTGGTGTGGCCGCTGCTCGTACGCGCCCTGCTCCTCGTCCCCGCCCTCGTGCTCGGACTGCTCGCCTTCTTCCTCAACGGGTCGCTGCTCCTGCTCGCCCTGAGCCTCATCCCTGAGGGGCGCGGTGAGGCGGGGGCGGAGACCGCCGTCGTCGTCGCCGCGGTGATGTCCGCCGTCGCCTCGGCCACCGGCGGCGCCCTCGCGGTCCGGGACGACGACGCCTACCGCCGGCGGCTGTACCGGCTTGCCGACCGCCGCCGCCGGCGAGGTTCCGGCGGCGCCCCGGGGCCCACGACCCCCGGCACCGTCTTCATCCAGCTCGACGGTGTCGGGCACGACGTGCTCAGCGCGGCTGTCGGCAAGGGGCTCATGCCCACCGTCGCCCGCTGGCTGGGGCAGGGAGAGGGAGCGGCGGCGGGGCGTCCCACCCACCGGCTCACCCCGTGGCGTACCGACTGGTCCAGCCAGACCGGTGCCAGCCAGCTCGGCATCCTGCACGGCTCCAACCACGACGTGCCCGCGTTCCGGTGGTACGAGAAGGACACCGGCGAGGTGATGGTCAGCAACCGGCCCGCCTCCGCCGCGGAGCTGCAGCGGCGGGCCGTCGGCCGCACCGGGGACGGCGGGCTCCTCACCGTCGACGGCGCAAGCCGCGGCAACCTCTTCAGCGGGGGCGCCGAGCAGCTCGCCCTCGTGCTGTCGATCGCGGCACGCAGGGGGAGGGAGAACCGGTCGCGGGCCGGGTACTTCGCGTACTTCTCCGATCCCGCCAACGCCGTCCGCACCGCCCTCTCCTTCGTCGCCGAGGTGTTCAGGGAGATCGGTGAGTCCACGCGCGCCCGGATCGAGCGGCGCCGTCCGCGGGTCGGCCGGGGCGGGCTCTATCCGTTCATCCGCGCCTTCGCGACCGTCGTCGAGCGGGACGTCGTGGTCGCCGCCGTCATCGGGGACATGCTCGCCGGGCGCAGCGCGGTCTACGCGGACCTCGTCGCGTACGACGAGGTGGCGCACCACTCGGGGCCGTCCGGCAAGGACGTCGAGAAGGTGCTGCGGCGCCTGGACCGGTCGCTCGCGCTGCTCGACCAGGTGGCCGAGCACGCGCCGCGCGCCTACCGGATCGTGGTGCTCTCGGATCACGGGCAGAGCCCGGGCGAGACCTTCCGGACTCGCTACGGCCTCACCCTCGGCGACCTGGTCCGGGCCGGCTGCGGGCTGCCGGTGCCGCGCAAGGCGCAGCGTACGCACAGCGGCGCGGAGGCCCGTTCGGCGGTGCGGGCGGCGCTGCGCAGGCCCGTAGAGGAGGGCGCCGACCAGCACAGGCCGGCCCGCCGCGCCGAGCCGATCGTGCTCGCGTCGGGCAATCTCGGGCTCGTGTCGTTCCCCGACGTGCCGCACCGGATGACGCGCGAGGAGATCGACCGCCGCCATCCGGCGCTGCTCACCACGCTCGCCAACCATCCGGGGGTCGGCTTCCTCCTGGTCCGCAGCGCGGAGCGGGGCCCGCTCGTGCTCGGGGCGCGGGGCGCCGAGGTGTATCTGGACGAGGAACCCGGCCAGGACGGTCTCGGGCCGCTCGCCGATTTCGGGCCCGGCGCCGCGGACGCCGTGCGGCGCACCGACGGGTTCCCGCACGTCGCCGACATCATGGTCAACTCCTGGTACGACCCGGAGGAGGGCGAGGTCCTCGCCTTCGAGGAGCAGATCGGCTCGCACGGCGGGCTCGGCGGCGCGCAGGGCCGCCCCTTCCTGCTGTCGCCGCTGGTGCTCCCCGACCCGGTGGCGGACGGCACGGAGCTGGTCGGCGCCGAGCAGGTCCACCGCGTCCTGCGGCGCTGGCTGAGGGAGGCCCTGGGGCCGGAGATTCCCGTGGCCGCGCCCACTCCCGCCCCCGCGCCCGCGCTCACCCCCGCTCCCGTACCCCTGAACGATTCTCTGTTCGACGGGCCGGACAGCACAGCTTTTGCGGCTCCCGACCATGCCGCGCAGGACAAAACACACTGATTTTGAGCAGCGTCCGCCGTGCCCGACCATGGCTTCCGCCCGGCGACGCCGGGCGGCAGGGCACGACGAGAGGCGCACCACCCCATGCACGACACCGGAACCGTGGAACCGTCGGCTCCGGCCTCCCACCAGGGAGAATCGGCGCCGACCGACACAGCAGGGGACGCGTCGACCGGGGTGGACGCGCCTGCGGGCGCGCAGAGCAAGCACGCGCGGAGCTTCAGTCTTCCGGTCGCCACCTGCCTCGTCATGGGGAACATCATCGGCGGCGGCATCTTCCTGCTGCCGGCCTCCGTCGCCCCGTTCGGCACCATCAGCCTCGTCGCGTTCGGCGTTCTGACCGCCGGGGCCATCGCTCTCGCGCTCGTCTTCGGACGGCTCGCCCAGCGCGACCCGCGCACCGGCGGACCCTACGTCTACGCCCGCGCCGCCTTCGGCGACTTCGCGGGGTTCCTGGCCGCCTGGTCGTACTGGATCACCACCTGGGTCTCCAACGCGGCCCTGGCCGTCGCCGCCGTCGGGTACCTCGACGTCCTGATCCCGGTCAACGACCACAGGTGGACCGCCTGTCTGGCCGCCCTGGTCCTGCAACTCCTGCCCGCCCTCGCGAACTTCGCGGGCACGCGGTACGTCGGCGCCGTCCAACTGGTCGCCACCGTCCTGAAGTTCCTGCCGCTGCTGCTCGTGGCGGTCGGCGGGCTCTTCTTCTTCGACAGCGGCAACCTCGGCCCCTTCCGGGCCAGTGACGACAGCCCGACGGGAGCCGTCTCCGCCGCCGCCGCGATCCTGCTCTTCTCCTACCTCGGCGTCGAGTCGGCCGCCGTCAGCGCGGGCGAGGTGCGCGACCCGCGGCGCAACGTCGGCCGCGCCACCATCCTCGGCACCCTCGGCGCCGCCCTCGTCTACCTGCTCGGCACCCTCGCCGTCTTCGGCACCGTCGCGCACGACAAGCTGGTGGCCTCCACCGCGCCCTTCTCGGACGCCGTCGACGTGATGTTCGGCGGCTCCTGGGGCGGCACCGCGGTCGCCGTCGCCGCGCTGATCTCGATGGTCGGCGCCCTCAACGGCTGGACGCTGCTCAGCGCCCAGACGCCGTACGCGGCGGCCCAGGACGGGCTCTTCCCGAGCGCGTTCGGCAGGAAGAGGCGCGGGGTGCCGACCGTCGGCGTCCTCGTCACCGTCGTCCTCGCCTCGCTGCTGACCGTCTACAACTACACGGCGGGTTCGAGCGGCGTCTTCGAGTCCCTGGTCCTGATCACCACGTTCACGGCGACCGTGCCGTACCTCCTGGCCACCGTCGCGCAGATCTACTTCCTGGTCTCCGGGCAGCGCGAGCGCGTCGACCGCGGGCGCCTGGTGCGGGACGCGGTCCTCGCGGGCGTCGCCTTCGCGTTCTCCATGTGGCTGGTCGCCGGGTCCGGCTACGCGGCCGTCTACCAGGGCGTGCTGTTCCTCTTCGTGGGCGTGCTCGTGTACGCGCTGATGGCGGCCCGCAAGCAGCGGGCCGCCACCGTGAACGGCTGAACCGGTTCCCCGGTCCGCCGCCGCTCGCGCCTACCGCGCCAGCGGCGCGACGACCCAGCGGCGGGTCTTGAAGATGCTGCCCTGTGTGCTGATCTCGATCAGCTTGCGGGCGGCGGGGTACGCCTCGTTGCCCTCCATCTCGTAGCCGACCTCGAATGTGCCGGGGACGTCGTTGACCTGCGGCGGACGCTCCGCCGCCGCGCCCCGGCCCGACTCGTCGGCGGTGACCGCCGCGAGGTGGGCGAGGAGCCTGCGCTGCGCCGCGTCGAGCGCGTTGCGCGGGTCGCGCTCCAGCGGCGCCGCCGTGGCCCTGCCGCCCTTGGGTGCGGGCGGCGACACCTCGGTGCTCGGCTCGCGGGTGACGCCGGTGGGCCGGCGCGTGGCGATCTGCGCCTGCACGGGCGTGCCGTCGTTGTCGAGGGCGACGCGGATCAGGCCGCGGCCCGGGGTGATGACGGGGATGCCGTCGAAGACCTGCCGGAACGTCACGTGCGTCTGCAGCGAGACGGGGCGCCCGACCTCGGAGCCGTCCTTCGTCCCCGAGTTCTGCATCAGGTCGTGCACGCTGTCGACGACGAGTTCGGCGCCCTCGGCGTACCGCTCGGCGAACGCGCGCGCCGTCTGGACGGCGCGTTCGGTGGGTAGCTGCTGGGTGTTGCGGTGGTTGGGCTCGGCGAGCTTGATCCACCGGTTGCCCTGCGGAGCGGTGGAGATGATGCGGTCGCCGGAGGTCGCGTTGAGCACGCCCATCCGCTCGACGTGCACCTCCTGGAGCGCCGCCGACGGGAAGTCGGCGAGCTGCCCGAGGCGGCCGAGTTCGGCGCTCGGGTCGCGGGGCGCGAGCTGGATGATCTGCTGCTGTCCGGGGAGCTGGGTGAGCAGTTCCCTGATGCCCGCACGGGCGTAGTACCAGCGCCACGCGTACCAGTTGTCCGGCACGTGGTCGCGGTAGAAGTTGCGCTCGGTGTTGAGGCGGTTGGTGGCTTCCGCCTGGGTGGAGCCGACCGCGCAGACCGAGGGCGCCTGACCGTGGTAGATGTCCCAGCTGGCGTTCAGCCAGGCGTCGCAGTACGTCTGCCCGGCCCGCCACTTCTCCCAGAACTTCTTTCCGTAGTCTCCGCTGTCGATGCTGGTGGTCTCGAAGCCGAAGATCATCCGGAAGCCGACGTTGGGTCCGGCCCAGGTGCGGATCGGGGAGTGGCCGCCGGTGACCTTGAGCGAGTCGCAGGTGGACCAGAAGACGTAGTTCGCCTTCTCGTTGCCGAGCGCCATCCGGTTGGAGACGGCGTCGCTGCGGCCGTCCCAGGCGGCGCCGAGTGGCGCGAAGAAGACGCCGTTGCCGTCCATGCCGCCGTGGCCCGAGTGGTAGACGGCGACGACCGCGTCCATGCCGTAGCGGTCCTGCCAGTTGTCGTACGTCTCCTCGTACGCCCACACCTGCGCGCCGCCGTCGGCGAACCAGAAGTTGCGGTCGTAGAACTGCTGGAGGTACGCCAGCCAGCCGGTGGCGTCCTCGTGCGTGTGGTAGAGCGTGGCCTGGTTGACGAACTTCTGGATGCTGAAGGCCCCCCACCATCCGAAGGTCGAGTCCCGGTCGCCGGCCGCTCCGGGCTTCTCCGGTTCCAGTGGAGAGGGACCGCGGTCCGAGTAGTTGATGCGCATGGCCTTACCCCCTGAGAGGATCTCCTCGCTGACGTGCGCGAGGGGGCCTCAAAGTGTCACCGCGGGTGCGTCTTGCACAGTTGTACTTCCGGCCATAGAACCCCCGCCACGCACCCGTTCCCGCACCTCAGAGACCCCTGTGGCGTGGCGGCGCACACAACGTGTTCGTATCGGCCGACGCGCACCTGCGGCCCCCGCTCGAACACCTCGGTGACCCGGCCGCGCCCCGCGCGGCCCGTTTTCACCCGAGGGTCTCCCGGGCACCGGGGGAGGCCCTCGCGGGTTCACCGCGGCGCCGCGCGCGTGCGGGCCGGGCCCGGGTCCGCTATAGCCTCTGGGAACCACTGACAACGGTGAAGAGCGGAGCGGCACATGCACAACGCGGGTGATCGTATTGACACTTCGACGGCCCACTCGGCGCGGGTGTACGACTACATCCTGGGAGGCAAGGACCACTACCTCGTCGACATCGAGGCGGGCGACGCCATGTGCCGGCACTGGCCTGCGCTGCCGGTGCACATGCTGGAGAACCGCCGCTTCATGCACCGCGCCGGACGCCACCTCGCCCAGGAGCAGGGCATCCGGCAGTTCCTCGACATCGGCACCGGGCTGCCCACCGCCCCCAACCTGCACGAGGTGGTGCAGGGCGTGGCGCCGGAGTCCCGGGTGGTCTACGTCGACAACGACCCCATCGTGCTGGCCCACGCCCGCGCCCTGCTGCAGAGCTCCCCGGAGGGGGCGACCGCCTACGTCGACGCCGACATGCACGATCCCGAAGCCATCCTGGAGAGCCCCGAGTTCCGCGCGCTGATAGACCTGGACGAGCCGGTCGGCCTGATGGTCATCGGGATCCTGCACTTCATTCTGCCGCCGGACGACCGGCGCCTGGTGCGGCGGCTGCTCGAACCGCTGCCGTCGGGCAGCTTCCTCGCGCTGACGATCGGCACCGCGGACTTCGCGCCCGAGGAGGTCGGCCGGGTGGCCGAGGAGTACGAGCAGCAGGGGATGCCCATGGTGCTGCGCGATCTGGAGACCGCCACGTCGTTCTTCGAGGGGATGGAGCTCGTCGACCCTGGCGTCACCCAGGTGCACACGTGGCGTCCGGGGCCCTTGCAGGACGGCATCGACGACCGGGCCATCGCCATGTACGGGGCGGTGGCACGCAAGGCCTGATCCGTACCGTCTCCGCGCGGCCCGTTCCGGCCCGGAGTGTGATCGGATGGGGCCAACGGAACTTCCGATCACGGAACCGCACTGAAGGGATCTGCATCATGGCAACCACGCGCTCCGCGCACACGGTCTGGGAAGGCTCTCTGGCAGAGGGCTCGGGCACCGTCACCTTCGACTCCTCCGGCATCGGGGAGCAGGCGGTGTCCTGGCCGTCGCGCGCCGAGGAGGCGAACGGCAGGACCAGCCCGGAGGAGCTCATCGCCGCCGCGCACTCCAGCTGCTTCGCCATGGCGCTGTCGCACACACTGACCGGCGCGGGCAACCCGCCCACCCGCCTGGTCACCTCCGCCGACGTGACCTTGCAGCCGGGTACCGGCATCACCGGCATCCACCTCACCGTCGAGGGCACCGTGCCCGGCATCGACGAGGCGGCCTTCGTCGAGGCCGCCGAGAAGGCCAAGGGCGGCTGCCCGGTGAGCCAGGCACTGTCGGGCACCACCATCACGCTTTCGGCCAAGCTGGCCTGAGCGCGACCGAGTTGACGAGGCCGTCACCCCGAAAAGGGGTGGCGGCATTGTCACGCCCGGCATTGACAAGAGCGCGCTCAAGTTTTGTGATGGAGAACCGAGTAGACCTGGATACGGGGGATGTGAGCTCACGGCGGAAGGGACTGAACCATGGCACGTGCGGTCGGGATCGATCTCGGTACGACGAACTCAGTGGTGGCCGTACTGGAGGGCGGTGAGCCCACCGTCGTCGCCAACGCGGAGGGCGCGCGCACCACGCCCTCGGTCGTCGCCTTCGCGAAGAACGGTGACGTCCTGGTGGGCGAGGTCGCCAAGCGGCAGGCGGTCACCAACGTGGAGCGCACCGCGCGTTCCGTCAAACGCCATATGGGCGACGGCGGTTGGCGCTTCCCGGAGAGCGGCTCCGTGGACGGCACCCGCTACACCGCCCAGGAGCTGTCCGCGCGCGTCCTGCAGAAGCTCAAGCGCGACGCCGAGTCCTACCTGGGCGAGGACGTCACCGACGCGGTCGTCACCGTGCCCGCGTACTTCGACGACACCCAGCGCCAGGCCACCAAGGAGGCCGGTGAGATCGCCGGGCTCAACGTCCTGCGCATCATCAACGAGCCGACGGCGGCGGCCCTCGCGTACGGCCTCGACAAGGGTGACGACGAGACCGTCCTCGTCTTCGACCTCGGCGGCGGCACCTTCGACGTCTCGCTCCTGGAGATGGGCGAGGGCGTCATCGAGGTGAAGGCCACCAACGGCGACACCCAGCTCGGCGGCGACGACTGGGACCAGCGGATCGTCGAGTACCTGGTGCGCCAGTTCAAGAACGGGCACGGGGTGGACCTCGGCAAGGACAAGATGGCGCTGCAACGCCTGCGCGAGGCGGCCGAGAAGGCGAAGATCGAGCTCTCCTCGTCGAGTGAGACCGACATCAACCTGCCCTACATCACCGCGTCGGCCGAGGGCCCGCTGCACCTCGCGGAGAAGCTGACCCGCGCCCAGTTCCAGGAGCTGACAGCGGATCTGCTCGACCGGTGCAAGGAGCCCTTCCACCAGGCGGTGAAGGACGCGGGCGTCAAACTCTCCGCCGTGGACCACGTGATCCTGGTGGGCGGTTCCACGCGGATGCCCGCGGTGACCGACCTGGTCAGGGAGCTCACCGGCAAGGACCCGCACAAGGGCGTCAACCCCGACGAGGTCGTGGCGCTCGGCGCCGCCCTGCAGGCCGGGGTGATCCGCGGCGACGTCAAGGACGTCCTGCTGCTCGACGTGACCCCGCTCTCCCTCGGCATCGAGACCAAGGGCGGCATCATGACCAAGCTCATCGAGCGCAACACCACGATTCCCACCCGCCGTTCGGAGACCTTCTCCACCGCGGAGGACAACCAGCCCTCCGTCGGCATCCAGGTCTTCCAGGGCGAGCGGGAGATCGCCGCGTACAACAAGAAGCTCGGCGTCTTCGACCTGACAGGCCTGCCGCCCGCCCCGCGCGGCGTCCCCAAGATCGAGGTCACCTTCGACATCGACGCCAACGGGATCATGCACGTCTCCGCGAAGGACGAGGCCACAGGACGTGAGCAGCGCATGACGGTGACGGGCGGTTCCGCGCTGCCCAAGGACGACATCAACCGCATGGTGCGGGAGGCGGAGGAGCACGCCGAGGAGGACCGCAAGCGGCGCGAGGCGGCCGAGACCCGCAACCAGGCCGAGCAGCTCGTCTACCAGACCGAGCGGTTCCTGCGGGAGAACGGCGACAACGTGCCCGCCGACACGAAGGCCGAAGTGGAGTCGGCTGCCGACGAGTTGAAGGAGCTGCTCAAGAACCGGGCCGACGACACGGCGGCGCTGCGGACCGGCGCGGAGAAGCTGGCCGCGGTGAGCCAGAAAATGGGCCAGGCGATGTACGAGAATGCCGGCGGGAGCGCCCAGCAGGAGACGGCCGCGGAGGCCCCCGCCGAGGAGAGCGTGGTGGACGCCGAGATCGTGGACGAGGACGACAAGAGTGCCGGGGAGAAGGGCGGCGCCCAGTAGGTGCCGCGGGGGCGGGCGGGACTCATGACCCCGTCCGCTCCCAGCCCCGCCGCTCGGGCCGCGCCCCGACCCGCTTCGGGTCCCGGGCGCGGTAGACCACGTACGGCCGGAAGAGGTACTGCACGGGTGCGCTGAACATGTGGATGAGCCGGGTGAAGGGCACCAGTGCGATGAGGAGCATCCCGACCACCGCGTGGATGCCGTACAGCAGTGGCACGCCCGTCATCCGGTCGATGTCGGGCCGCAGCGTGAACAGGCTGCGCGCCCAGGGGGCGATGGACTCCCGGTAGTGGTAGCCGTCGCCGGAGGCGTGCGTCAGCTTGGCGACCATGCCGAGCACGATCGCCGCGAACAGCACCAGGTACATCAGCTTGTCGTTGGCGGTCGTGGCGCGGAACACCGGCGTGTTGGTGCGCCGCCGGTAGAGCAGCAGCAGGATGCCGAGAACGAGCAGGACACCGGCCGCCGTGCCCCCGTACAGCGAGAACAGGTGGTACATGTGCTCGCTCAGGCCCGCCTTGTCCGTCCACGACTGCGGCAGGAACAGCCCCACCAGGTGGCCGACGAGCACGAAGAGGATGCCGTAGTGGAACATCGGCGAGGCGATGTTCAGCAGCTTCGACTCGTACACCTGTGAGGAACGGGTCGTCCACCCGAACTTGTCGTAGCGGTAGCGCCAGACGGTGCCCGCGACGAGCAGCACGAAGGCGACGTAGGGGAGCACGCCCCACAGCAGCGTGGTCATGACGGCCGCTCCCCGGTGAGTGCGAAGGGCTGAAGGCCGACGTCCTCGCGCGGCGGTCCCGACCGGGCGAGGGCCAGCGCTTCGGCGCGGTCCTTGGGAGAGGGGCCCGGCAGCGTCGCGCAGAGCGCGTCGAGGACCGCGGCGTACGGCGTGCCGCAGTCGGTGAGTGCGATCCGCAGCAGTTCCAGGCCGCTGCGGTGCTCGGTGAGCAGCACCGGGCCCGCCTGCGCGGAGAACTCCAGGACGGCGGGCAGGAAGTCCGGCAGCTCCTCGCCGGTGAACTCCAGGCCGTGCTCGCGGTAGACCTCCTTGAAGCGCACCAGGGCCATGCCGCGCCGCCGGGTGTCGCCGTCCCGCCACCAGCTCAGGTACAGGCTGTGGCGGTTCTTGAAGTCGAAGACCTGGACGTAGTGCGCGGCGAGCTCGCGCGGGGCGGTGGCCGCGGCGTACTTGAGGAAGCCGCCGAGTTCGGGGGGCGCGGCAGCGGTGAGCAGGGGCAGCCGCTCGCGGAACTCGTCGTCGGGGTAGGCCAGGCAGAGGGCGGCGGCCTGGTAGAGCAGGGCGTTGCGGGTCACTTGTCGTCCTCCTCCTTGGCCGCGTGGGCCTTCTGAGCCGCGCTGGGTTCTTTGTCGGCGGTCTGCCGGGCCCGCAGCGTGTGGAAGTTCTCGATGGTGACGAGGGGCAGCTGCCTGCGGCCGGAGTCCTGCCCGAAGGGACCGTCGGCGCCCATGCCGGGCCCGCCCTCGTAGTCGAGGCTGCACGAGTCCGGGAGCGCCGATTCCTCCAGGCGCCGCGCGTCCGCGACGGCCGCGGTCGGGATGACGTACCGGTCCTCGTACTTCGCGACGGCGAGCAGCCGGTACATCTCCTCGATCTCCCGGCCCGACATGCCCACGGCCCCGGCCACCGAACCGGGCGGCTCGTCACCGAGGTTGATGGCCCGCATGTGCGCCCGCATCGCGGCCAGCTTCTCCAGCGATGAGCGCACGGGCCCGACGTCACCGGCCGTGAAGATCTCCGCGAGGTATTCGAGGGGGATGCGCAGCGTGTCGATGGCGCCGAACAGATTGCCCAGGTCCTCGCCGTCGTGCCCGGTCTCCGTCAGCGCGTCCACCACCGGGGAGAGGGGCGGGATGTACCAGACCATCGGCATGGTGCGGTACTCCGGGTGCAGCGGGAGCGCCACCTTGTACGTGCTGATGAGCGCGTGCACGGGGGAGCGGCGCGCGGCCTCGATCCAGTCGTGGGAGATCCCGGACCGCTCCGCGTCGCGCCGCACCTCGGGGTCCGCGGGGTCGAGGAAGACGCCCAACTGCGCCTCGTACAGCTTGTGGTCGTCCGGCTCGGAGGCCGCCTCCGTCACCTTGTCGGGGTCGTAGAGGATCACCCCGAGGTAGCGCAGGCGCCCCACGCAGGTCTCCGAGCAGATGGTGGGAAGGCCCACCTCGACGCGCGGGTAGCACATCGTGCACTTCTCGGCCTTGCCGGTGCGGTGGTTGAAGTACACCTTCTTGTACGGGCAGCCGGTCACGCACTTGCGCCAGCCGCGGCAGTGGTCCTGGTCGACGAGGACGATGCCGTCCTCGGAGCGCTTGTACATCGCGCCGGACGGGCAGGATGCCACGCACGACGGGTTCAGGCAGTGCTCGCAGATGCGCGGCAGATAGAACATGAACGTCTGCTCGAACGCGAACTGCACCTTGTCGGCTGCCTGTTGGCGGGCCCTGGCGACCATCGGGTCGAGGTGGCCGTGCTCGGTCGTACCGCCGAGGTTGTCGTCCCAGTTCGACGACCACTCGATCTTCATGGGCTTGCCGGAGATCAGCGAGCGCGGCTCGGCCACCGGGTAGTCGTCGCCGAGCGGGGCGTCGGTGAGGTTCCGGTACTCGTACGTCCAGGGCTCGTAGTAGTCCTTGATCTCCGGGAGCTTGGGGTTGGAGAAGATCTCCAGGAGCGACTTGATCCGGCCGCCGTTCTTCAGCTTCAGGGCCCCGCGCTTGTTCAGCTCCCAGCCGCCGCGCCACTTCTCCTGGTCCTCGTAGCGGCGCGGATAGCCCTGTCCTGGCCGGGTCTCGACGTTGTTGAACCAGACGTACTCCATGCCGTCGCGGTTGGTCCACGCCTGCTTGCAGGTGACCGAGCAGGTGTGGCACCCGATGCATTTGTCGAGGTTCATGACCATCGCGATCTGAGCCATCACACGCATCAGTACTGAACCTCCTGGCTTCGGCGGCGGACGACCGTCACCTCGTCGCGCTGGTTGCCCGTCGGGCCGAGGTAGTTGAACGCCCATGACAACTGGGCGTAGCCGCCGATGAGATGGGACGGTTTGAGGATGAGGCGGGTCAGCGAGTTGTGGATGCCGCCGCGCTTCCCGGTGGCCTCCGTCTTGGGGACGTTCACGGTGCGTTCCTGCGCGTGGTGCATGTAGACCGTGCCGGCCGGCATGCGGTGCGAGACGATCGCGCGCGCCACCACCACGCCGTTCCTGTTGACGGCCTCGATCCAGTCGTTGTCCTTGACGCCGATCGCGTCCGCGTCCTGCGGCGCCATCCACAGGCACTGGCCGCCGCGCGACAGGGACAGCATGAAGAGGTTGTCCTGGTACTCGGAGTGGATCGACCACTTGTTGTGCGGCGTGAGGTAGCGGACGGTCACCTCCCGCTCGCCGTTGGGGCCGAGCCGCGGCTCCCCGAAGAGCCGGTTCATGTCCAGCGGCGGCCGGTAGACGGGCATCGCCTCGCCCAGCTCGTGCATCCAGTCGTGGTCGATGAAGAAGTGCTGGCGGCCGGTGAGGGTGTGCCACGGCTTGAGGTGCTCGGTGTTGAGGGTGAACGCCGTGTACCGGCGCCCGCCTGCCTCGCTGCCGCTCCACTCCGGCGAGGTGATCACCGGCACGGGCGCGGCCTGCGTGTCGGCGTACGTGACGCGCTTGCCCTCGTGCTCGGCGGCCAGGTGCGCCATCTCCTGGCCGGTGCGCGCCTCCAGGGTGTGGAAGCCCTGGGTGGCGAGGCGGCCGTTGGTGGTGCCGGACAACGCGAGGATGGTGTTGGCGGCCTTCACCGCCGTGTCCAGGGCGGGCCGCCCGTCCGCGGGCCCGCCGCGCACCACGCCGTTGCGCTCGCGCAGCTCCTCGACCTCCTGGTCGGGGTGGAGGGCGATGCCCTTCGCGGGCAGCCCCAGCTGCTCGACGAGCGGGCCGAGCGCGGCGAACTTCGCGCCGATCGCGGTGTAGTCGCGTTCCACCACCGCCAGGTTCGGCATTGTCCTGCCCGGGACCGGCTCGCACTCGCCCTTGCGCCAGTCCAGGACCACCCCGCCCGGTTGCGCGGTCTCGCCGGGGGTGTCGTGCTGGAGCGCGGTGGCGACGACGTCCTTGCGTACGCCGAGGTGGTCCACGGCGAGCTCGCTGAGCCGGTCGGCGATGGCGCGGAAGGTGTCGAAGTCGGTGCGGGCCTGCCAGGGCGGGTCGACGGCCGGGGTGAAGGAGTGCACGTAGGGGTGCATGTCGGTGGTCGAGAGGTCGTGCTTCTCGTACCAGGTGGCCGCGGGCAGTACGACGTCGGAGAGCAGCGTCGACGAGGTCTGGCGGAAGTCCAGGGAGACCAGCAGGTCGAGCTTGCCCTCGGGCGCCTCGTCGCGCCACGTCACCGTCGAGGGACGCTCGTCCGGTGCCGCCTCCTCGGCGCGCAGCGAGGAGTGCGTGCCGAGCAGGTGCTTGGTGAAGTACTCGGCGCCCTTCGCGGACGAGCCGAGGAGGTTGGCGCGCCACAGGGTCAGCACGCGCGGCCAGTTCTCGGGGGCGTCCGGATCCTCACAGGCGAACTTGAGGGTGCCTGCCTTGAGTGCGTCGACCACGTTCGCCACGGGATCGCCCGCCGTGTCGGCCAGGTCGAGGGGGTTGCGGTCGAAGGTCGGGTACGACGGCATCCAGCCGGAGCGCGCGGACAGGGCGAGGCAGTCGGCGCCGGTCATCCCGGCGAACCGGCCATCGCCCAGCGGCGAGGCGAGGACGTCCGCCGCGAACCTGTCGTAGCGCCACTGGTCGGTGTTGAGGAACCAGTACGCGGCGCCGATCATCTGCCGCGGCGGTCTGCTCCAGTCGCCCGCGCCCGCGAGCGTCGCCCAGCCGGTCACCGGGCGGCACTTCTCCTGCCCGACGTAGTGCGCCCAGCCGCCGCCGTTGCGGCCCTGGCAGCCGGTGAGCTGGAGCAGTGCGAGGAAGGACCGGTAGATCGTCTCCGAGTGGAACCAGTGATTGGTCCCCGCCCCCATGAGGATCATGCAGCGGCCCCTGGACTTCTCGGCCGTCGCGGCGAACTCCCGGGCGATCCGCACGCACTTGGCGGCGGGCACGGAGGTGTGGGCCTCCTGCCAGGCCGGGGTGCCGGGCGCGTCCGCGTCCTCGTACGAGGCGGGCCAGGTGCCCGGCAGCCCCGCGCGCCCCACGCCGTACTGCGCGAGCAGCAGATCGAAGACGGTGGTGAGCAGCGGTCCGCCCTGACCGCCGAGCCGGGTGGCGGGCACCCCGCGCCGCACGACCTCACCGCGGCCCTGCCCGTGCGTGCCGCCCTCCGTGTCGAAGCGGGGCAGCAGCACCTCGACGCCCACCGCCACGTCGGAGCCCCGCAACGTCAGCACCGGCTCGATGTCGCCGAGCTCCAGATTCCACTTGCCCTTGCCGGACTCGGTCCAGCGAAAGCCCAGCGAGCCGTTCGGGACGGCGGGACGGCCGGTGGCCGCGTCGAGCACCACCGTCTTCCACTCCCCGCCCTCACCGTCCTCGCCGAGGTCGGTGGCGCGCAGGAACTTCGCGGGGACGTACGCGCCGTCGCGTTCCTCCAGGGTCACCAGGAAGGGCAGATCGGTGAACCGGCGCACGTAGTCGGTGAAGAACTCCGTCTGCCGGTCGACGAAGAACTCCTTGAGGATCACATGTCCCATGGCGAAGGCCAGCGCCCCGTCCGTGCCCGGATGCGGGTGCAGCCACTCGTCGGCGAACTTCGCGTTGTCGGCGTAGTCGGGAGCCACGACGACGACCTTCTGGCCCCGGTAGCGGGCCTCGGCCATCCAGTGCGCGTCGGGTGTCCGCGTCACCGGCACATTGGAGCCCCACATCATCAGATACGCGGCGTCCCACCAGTCACCCGACTCCGGCACGTCGGTCTGGTCGCCGAACACCTGCGGCGAGGCGACAGGAAGATCCGCGTACCAGTCGTAGAACGACAGCATCGGCGCGCCGATCAGCGACATGAAGCGGGCGCCCGCCGCGTGCGACACCATCGACATCGCGGGGATGGGGGAGAACCCCGCGATCCGGTCGGGGCCGTACGTCCTGATCGTGTGCACATGCGCGGCCGCGATGATCTCGACGGCCTCGTCCCAGCTCGCCCGCACCAGTCCGCCCTTGCCCCGGGCCAGTTGGTAGGCCCGGCGCCGCTCCGGATCGCCCTGGATGTCCGCCCAGGCCAGCACCGGATCCTTCAGGCGCGCCTTCGCCTCCCGGTACATGTCGACGAGGACGCCGCGCAGATACGGGTAGCGGACACGCGTGGGCGAGTACGTGTACCAGGAGAACGCGGCGCCCCTGGGGCAGCCGCGCGGCTCGTACTCGGGGCGGTCGGGGCCGACGCTCGGGTAGTCCGTCGCCTGCGTCTCCCACGTGATGATGCCGTCCTTGACGTACACCTTCCAGCGGCACGAGCCGGTGCAGTTCACGCCGTGCGTGGAGTGCACGACCTTGTCGTGGCTCCACCGGTCCCGGTAGAAGGCGTCCGCGTCCCGCCCGCCGGTCAGCCGGACGCTGTGCAGGTCGGGGGCGGCCGTGCCGCGCCGGAAGAACTTCCCCGCCCGCAGCAGGGCGGCGGCGGGCTCGGTCGTCTCTGTCACCGTGGAGCTCCCTAGGTGTGCCTCCCACCGAACCTAGCCGCGGTGATCACGGAGCACCTGCCGACCGCCGCCGTACGGGTTGGACGCGGCCGTGACCGCGGGCAACGGCCTCGCGCACGCCGCCGCCCCGGGGCCCCTTCCGCCGCGGGAGCCGGATGCCTCGCCGTCCGCAAGAGCCCGCCGGCTCAGGACACGTTCGCCCGCAGGTACTTGACCGTCGCCGGGTCGGCCGGGAGCAGTGTCTCGATGGCCAGCTCGGCGACCGTCACGTCCATCGGCGTGTTGAACGTCGAGATCGAGGAGATGAAGGACAGCACCTGCCCGCCGTGCTCGATCCGCAGCGGCAGCGCGAAGTAGGGCACCGTGCCCCCGGACGGCCCCGCCTCGAAGGCGTCCACCCCGGGATCCTCCACCGGATACGCCGCCACCTCCTCGTACACCGCCCGCAGCGCGTCCGACCGCTGCAGGGCGATCTGGCGCTCCATCTGGTGCAGCAGGTGACCGCGCCACTCCCGCAGGTTCCGGATCCGCGGGGCGAGGCCCTCCGGGTGGAGGGTGAGCCGCATCGCGTTCGGGGGCGGCGCGAGGAGGTGCTCGGGCAGGCCTTCGAGCATCATCGCGATGCCGCGGTTCGCCGCGATCACGCCGTACGTCGCGTCGACGACCAGAGCCGGATAGGGCTCGTAACCGGCGAGGAGCTGATCGAGGCCCTCGCGCAGGGCGCCCATCGAGGGGTCGTCGAGCGGGGTCTGCCGGTAGTGGGGCGCGTAACCGGCCGCGAGCAGAAGGGAGTTGCGCTCCCGCACCGGCACGTCGAGATGCTCGGCGAGGCGCAGCAGGAACTCCTCGCTCGGCCGCGACCGGCCCGTCTCGACGAAGCTGATGTGCCGGGCGGAGGAGTCGGCGCGCAGGGCCAGCTCCAGCTGGCTCACCCGGCGCCGCTCGCGCCAGCCGCGCAGCAGCGGTCCCACGCCGGCCGCGTGTTCGTTGACGGCCCCCTTGGCCTTGCCTCTGGTGTTCCCCGTGGCGGGCGCGGCGGTTGTCATACGTAGACGGTAACGAAACACTTTGTGGCAAGGTGAGCCGGAGACCGGCTTCTCCCCGGTCACAGCGCCGGACTTCCCCGAAGGAGCGTGACCCATGACCCCCGAACCGCTCTCGCAGAAGGAGATCGAGGCCCGCCTGGCGGAGCTGCCCGGCTGGACCGTGGCGGACGGCAAAATCACCCGCTCCTACCGGCTCGCCTCGCACTTCGCCGCGACCGGCCTGGTCGTCCACATCGCCCGGACGCAGGAGGAGCTCGGCCACCACTGCGACCTGACCCTCGGCTACAACACCGTCACGTTGGCCGTGCACACGCACAGCGCGGGCGGCGCGCTCACCGCCCTCGACTTCGAACTGGCCCGCCGGGTCGCGGGGTTGGCCCCCGCCCACGGCGCCGAGTGACCGCCGATGCTCGACTACGGCAAGGAAGCCGACCGGTACGACGCCTCACGCGGCGGTGAGCCGCGCGCCGAGGCCGCCGCCACCGCGGTCCTCGGCCTGCTTCCCGCGGGGACCGGCACGCTCCTCGACGCCGCCTGCGGAACCGGCCTGGTCTCCCGGCGCCTCGCCGCGCGGCAGGGGCTGCGGGTGACCGGCGTCGACGCCGCGTACCGCATGGCCCGGATGGCCGCCGGACGGCTGCCGGGCGCCGTCGTCCTCGGCGACAGCCGCCGACTCCCCTTCGCCGACGGCTCCTTCGACGCGGTGAGCACCGTATGGCTGCTGCACCTGCTCGCCGGACCCGAGGAGGCCTCGTCGGTCGTCGCCGAGTGCGCACGGGTGCTGCGGCCCGGCGGCGTCTACATCACCACCGTGGACAAGGCCGCCTCGCACGACGTACGCAGCGACATCGACGCCGTACTCGCGTCACGCCCGGTCCTCACCGCCGCCGACCGGGCCGAGACCGTCGACGCGTACGCCGCCGCTCACGGCCTGGTCCCGGCCGGGCGGGCCCGCTTCAGCGGCCACGGCCAGGGCCGCTCGCCCCGTTCCACGGTCGCGGACCTGCGGCGCGGCTGGTTCACGCAGATCCCGCCCGACGGGCCGCGCGCCGCCCGCCTCGCGGCGCGGTTGGCGGCCCTGCCGGACCAGGACGTTCCCCGGCCCGACCCGCAGTTCAGCCTGCGCGCGTACCGCAAGCAGCGCTGAACAGAAATTTGCGGGTCCGGCAATACCGTTGGGCGGATACCGGAAACCCGGAGCAGGCTGTCCCTGTCGAGACGAGGACGGATCGACACCGACACGACAGGACGTCATCGAGGCGGCTTGACCGGAAGGCGGCGGAAGACGATGGGCCATCACCACGGGCACGGACAGGGCCACGGACACGGACACGGGCACGGGCACGACGGCGACATGGACTGGGCAGCCATGGGCGAGATGCTCGAGCGCTACGCACGGGTCGCCGCGCCCCTGTACGGCGAGGTGACCGACTGGCTGAAGCGCTGGGCCCCGGCCCCGGGCGTCGTCGCCGACGTCGGTTCCGGTCCGGGCGCCATCTCCTTCCTGCTGGCCGAGGCGTTCCCCGAGGCACGGATCGTCGCCGCGGACCCCGAGGAGCCCCTCCTGGAGCGGGCCCGCGAGCGCGCGGAACGCGAGGGCCTGGCGGGCCGCTTCGGCACGGTGCGCGCCGCGCTCCCGGACGCCGTCGACGACGTGCCGACGGCCGACCTGCTCTGGCTGTGCAAGTCCCTGCACCACGTCGGTGACCAGGGCGCCGCGCTGGCCACCCTCGCGGGACACCTCGCACCGGGTGGCGCCATCGCCCTGCTTGAGGGCGGGCTGAGCGCCCGCTCCCTGCCCCGCGACATCGGCTTCGGCCGTCCGGGACTCCAGGCCCGGCTTGAGGCGGCGGACGAGGAGTGGTTCACCGGGATGCGCGCGGGTCTGGACGGCGCGAAGGAGGCGACCGAGGACTGGCCGACGCTGCTCGCCGACGCGGGCCTGCGGTACGAGGCCACGCGCACCTTCCTCCTCGACCTGCCCGCTCCCCTCTCGCAGGACGCGAGGGCCCACGTGGTCACGGAGCTCACCCGCCGCCGCGAGATGCACGCCGACCGCCTCGCCCCCGACGACCTCACCACCCTCGACCGCCTCCTGGACGAGAACGACCTCGAGAGCCTGCACCAGCGCCGCGACCTGTTCCTCCTGACGGCGCAGACGGTGCATGTGGCGGTGCGGGACGGGGGGCGGAGCTAGAGCGGGGCAAGGGGACTCAGCAGTGACCGGGGCGCGCGTACAGGGTGACGCGCGCCCCGCGCGTGTGCCAGGACCGGCACCTCGCGAAGCGGTCCTCGATGACACGGCGTTTCACGGTCTCCTGCTCCACGGCGTCGGAGGTCTCGCCCGACGGATCGGTGACGAGGACGATGCGCGGCTCCGCCGTCATGCGGTCGCGGACGACCTGGGCGGGCACCTCCGTGCCGTACAGGGTGCGCGAGGCGACCGGGCCGCGGTCCAGGGCGATGTCGCGCAGCCCCTCGACGGCATCGGGTGACGCAAGCGTCCACACCCTGCGGCGCGACGGCAGGTAGACCACCGCGTCCCCCGTGCGGCCGGCGGCCCCGATCGAGCGCGCGGCGGCGGTGGCGTCGTCGAGGCGGCTGCCGGGGGTCCGCAGATGCAGGGAGAGGGGGACCAGTGAGGTGAGAGCGACCATGACGGCCACCGTGGCGACGGCGGTCTGCCTGGGCCCGGCGCGCAGGGCCCGGTCCGACAGAGCGCCGAGAAGGAGGGCCTGACCGGCCCAGATGTAGAGGACGTAGCGGTCAACGAACAGGGGTTTGAACGGCGTGAGGAGCATCAGCAGGACGGCGGGGGCGACCAGCAGCGGCAGCGCCACCCGGACGAGCCCGTCCCTCGACACCGCGCCCCGGGGAAGCCACTTCCTGAGGAGCACGGCACAACCCACGCCCACGAGGCACACTCCGAGGGTCGCCGCGTACTGACGAGGGCTGAAGGAGAGCCAGGAAACCTGCGCCTGCTGCCGCTCGCTCAGCACGACGAGCGGCGCGAGCCCCGCGACCACCGCGCCCGCGGCCACGCCCCACCGGCGACGAGCCGCACGCGGTATCGCCATCGCGTGCCCGGCCAGGGCGAACACCGCGAACTCGTGCAGCCAGCAGGCCACCAGCATCAGCGCGCCGTACCGCCACCACATGCGTGCCGAGCGCGGTTCATCGGTTGCGACGGCGTCGAGGAGGGCGGACGTCGCCCAGACGACCAGCGCGCAGACCAGAGCGTAGGAGCGGCCCTCCTGCGCGAACCGTTGGATCAGCGGGAACACCGCGAACGCGACACCGGTGAGCACTCCCGTACGCGGCCCCGCGAGCCGGGCGCCGAGCAGCGCGACACCCGCGGCGGCCGCGCTCATGGCGAGGACGGAGGGAATCCGCATGACGAGGAGCGGGTCGGCGCCTCCGGTGATCCGGAACAGGCCGTGCATCAGGAGGTAGTAGAGCCCGTGCACGGCGTCCGCGTTGCCGAGTGTGTGCCAGAGGTCGGACAGGTCGCGTCGTGAGACGTCGTACGTCACCACCTCGTCCCGCCACATCGTGCCGTCCCGGCGGATGCCCCAGAGGCCGAGGCCCATCGCCAGCAGCAGTCCGGGCAGGGCGATGGCCGCCGAACGTGCGCGGGCGCGGAGCCGGGGCCGGTGCGGGCCGTCCCGCGTGGAGCGGCGGACGTCGGTCGAGGGGAGGGGCCGGGTGGTGACGATGACGTGCTCCCGAGGGTGCGCTGCGAAGGGGCCGACGGGCCCAAGAGCGGGCCCGGAAGGCCGAGTTCAGCGGCGCGCGGATTGATGGGCAGCCCTGTTCCGCCGCGTCAATCAATTGCTAGCGTGGCGCAGGATCTCGACCGGGAGAGCCGGTGACGGCGTCGGCCGGGGCGCCGACGAGTGCGGGGGAGGGGGGTTCGCGGTGGGGCGTCGTGAGAAGCCGCTTGAGCCGACGGCGGGCCCCGTCCAGCACCTCGCGCACCGGCTCCGCAAGCTCCGCGTCGACGCGGGCGGCCCGACGTACCGCGCGATGGCGCAGCGCGTCCCGTACTCGGCGCCCACGCTCTCCGCGGCGGCCGCGGGCGATCGACTGCCGACGCTGCCCGTGCTGCGCGCCTACGTCACCGCGTGCGAGGGCGACCCGGAGGAATGGGAGCGGTACTGGTACGAGACGGTGGCCGAGGACGCCGGACGCGGCACGGACGAGGGCGAGTCGCCCTACCCGGGCCTCGCCCGGTTCGGCGCCGACGACCGGGAACTCTTCTTCGGCCGTGACGACCTCGTGGACGAGCTGGTGGCGCTCACGGCCCTGCGGCGCGTGGTCGCGGTGATCGGTGCGTCGGGCAGCGGCAAGTCGTCCCTGCTGCGGGCCGGGCTCATCCCGGCGCTACGGCAGTCGACCGGACCCGCGCGCCCCGCGGCGATCCGCATCCTGGCCCCCGGGGAGCGCCCGGCCCGCACCCACCGCCATCTGTTCACGCCGGTGGAGGGTGACGGCGACACCTTGCTCGTCGTCGACCAGTTCGAGGAGGTCTTCTCGCTCTGCCACGACCCGGCCGAGCGGAACGCCTTCCTCGACGGGCTGCTCGCCGCGCGCGACACCGCCTCCCGGCTCCGCGTGCTCCTCGCCGTACGGGCCGACTTCTACGGCCGGTGCGCCGAACACGGACCGCTGGCCGAGGCGTTGGGCGACGCCAACGTCCTGGTCGGTCCGATGTCGCCGGGCCGGCTGCGCGAAGCCGTCGTCGGACCTGCCGGGGCCGGCCGGCTCGTCGTGGAGCGCGCCCTGACCGCCCGCATCGTCGCCGACGTGGCGGACGAGCCGGGCGGGCTGCCGCTGATGGCCCACGCGCTGCGCGAAGTGTGGCGGCGGCGCAGCGGAAGGACGCTGACCGAGGCGGCGTACGAGGCGATCGGCGGGGTACGCGGCGCCGTCGCGCACACCGCCGAGGACGTCTACGGCAGTCTGCACGTGACGGAGGCCGCACGGGCGCGCACGCTGCTGCTGCGCATGGTGGCACCGGGCGAAGGGACGCAGGACACGCGGCGCCCCGTCGACCGCACCGAACTGCCGCCCGGCTGCGACGGCGTCCTCGAACGACTGGTCGCGGCCCGCCTGCTGACCGTCGACGGCACGACGGTCGACCTCGCGCACGAGGCGCTGATCGGCGCCTGGCCACGGCTGCGCGGCTGGATCGAGGAGGACAGGGAGCGGCTGCGACTGCACCGGGCGCTGACCGAAGCCGCCCGCGCCTGGCAGGAGTTGGGCCGGGACGCCGGGGCGCTGTACCGGGGGGCGAGACTCAAGGCGGCACGTGAGGCGTTCGAGGGCGGCAGAGGCGACAGTGAACTCACGGCCAAGGAGGCCGAGTTCCTGCGGGCCGCCGTCACCGCCCACGACCAGGGCGTCCGGGCCCGCACGCGCGCCCGACGCCGTACCCGCGTGCTCCTCGCGGCGCTCGCCGTGGTCCTCTGTCTCGCGACGGTCGCGGGCGCGCTGGCCTGGCAGCAGAACAGGAACGGACAACGGCGGAGCGACGAGGCCCGGGCGCGGCGGATCGCCGGGATCGCGGCGACGCTGCGCACGTCCGACCCGGTCACCGCGATGCGGTTGAGCGTGGCCGCCTGGCGGATCGCGGACCTGCCAGAGACCCGGGAGGCGGTGCGCGGCGCGTCCGCGCAGCGGGAGCAGGACACGTTCTTCGGGAGCGGCGGGGCGGGCCCGCCCGCGACGGCCCGGTTCCTCAGCGCGGACGGACACACCCTGACCAGCTCCACCGGGCGCCGGGTGACGCGCTGGGGACTGAGCGGCCGGCGGCGGATCAGCACGTACGACAGACCGGGCTCCTTCCGGGCCGCCGACTTTGACGCGGACGTCAGCGCGGACGGCCGGCTGATCGCGCGGTCGACCGGGCGGGGATTCCAGATCTGGGACCTGCGCAGCGAACGCGCGGTGGGGCGGACGCTGGCGAGTGGCGGCGGGTCGGATACGAGTGGCAGGTTCTCGCCCAGCGGACGGATGTTCATCGTCCAGGACGAGGCACGGCACAACGTCCAGGTGTGGGACGTGCGGCGGCACAAGGTCGTCACCACGGTCGGGGGAGCCTGGGCGAGCAGCTCCCCCTTCTCCGTCGTGAGCCCTGACGACCGGCTCCTCGCGACCTGTACGGGAGACGAAGGACCGCTCCTCGTACGGGAGGTGGACACGGGGCGCGACCTCGCCAGGACCTGGCCGCGCGCGCTCGACCGGGCGTTCTGCCTGGCGCAGGAGGCGACCTTCACACCGGACGGCCGGACGCTGGCCGTCCCCGTGGAAGGCGGCGTACGGACCTGGGACGTCAGGACCGGCGATGAGCGGCCCGGACTCGACCTCCCCGGCGCGTACGAACCGAGCCTGGACTTCAGCGCCGACGGCGCCACGGCGGTGGCCCTCGGCGACGGCGAGGTGGTCCTGTGGCGCACCGCCGCTCCGCGGACTCCGCTGCTGCGGCATCGCATGGGTGAGCTGACGGCGACAGGAGTGCGCCTTGACGAGACGGCCGGGGTGATCCGTGTACAGACCAGTGCCAGGGTGATCCGCACCCTGGACGTGCGCGACGTCCTGGCCGAGCCGCGCGGCGCACCACCGCCCCCCTTCGAGGAGGCTCACTTCAGTCCGGACGGCCGCACCCTGGTCACGCTCGAACGCCGGGCCGGCGTGGGGCGGTTGCTGCTGCGCGACGGGCGGGACGGTACGGTGCTGCGCACGCTGCCCGGCCGGATCTGCGCGGACTGCGGCGCCCCGGCCCTGGCGTTCTCCCCGGACAGCGGGGCCCTCGCGTACAGCGTCGACGCGGCGAAGGGCTCGACGGTCCGGCGGTGGGACCTGCGGCGCGGCGAGGAGACGGCAAGGACGGCCGTGCCGTCGTGGGTGGAGAACCTTGCGCTGCCCAAAAGAGGCGGGCCGCCCCTCGCCGCGGGCGCGCCGCTCGGGACGCAGGACCATGACGCTCCGAAGATCGCCGTCTGGCGGATCGGCGGGCACGCCCGCACCCGCCTGCCGTACCGCACGCTCTCCGGCCTGACGGTCCTCGCACCCGGCGGCCGTGAACTCCTCTCCCTGGACGGCACGATGATCGACATCGCGACAGGGCGCACGCGATCCGCGCTGCACGGCGAGGACTCGCTGACATCCGCCACGTTCAGCCCCGACGGCCGCTTCCTCGCCGTCTGCGACGACAACGGCAGACTCGCCCTGTGGGACGGCAGAGCCGCCCACCCCCTCGCCGTCCTGTGGGAGGAGGGGCCCGTGGGGGGCGAGCCCGTGCCGGCCGTCGCCTTCTCCGCCGACGGCCGCCACCTCGCAGCGAGCCGCGCCGACGGCTCCGTCCGCGTGTGGGAGACGGAGACCCCGCGCCTCACCGGCGCCCGGTACCCGGCGGCGGACGGGCCAGTCCTGGCCCTCGGCTTCGCCGGGGACGAGCTGCGCGTCACGACCTCCCGCGGCACGGTCCGCGGCGTCCTGGTCGCGGCGGAGCGGGCGGCGGACAGGACATGTGTCCGGGCCCACGGTGGATTGACACGCGAGCAGTGGCGCACGTATCTGCCGGACACCGAGTACCGCGAGACCTGCTGACGCCGCCTTTCGGGCGGGCGGCGCGGAACCGCACCTGCCGCCCGCCCCCGGGCATCGCCCCAGCGGGCCCCTCCCTCAGACCACGTCGAACGTCGCCGGGTCCGGGCCGGTCCGGCGGTCCTCGTTCAGCGCGGAGATCGCCGCCATGTCCTCGGGGTCGAGCTCGAAGTCGAAGACGTCGATGTTCTCCTTGATCCGCGACGGCGTCACGGACTTGGGGATCGCGACGTTGCCCAGCTGGACGTGCCAGCGCAGCACGATCTGTGCGGGTGAGCGCCCGTGCTTCCGCGAGATGGCGATGATCGCCGGGACCTCCAGGAGGCCCTTGCCGGAGCCGAGCGGCGACCACGCCTCGGTGGCGATGCCCTGCTCCGCGTGGAACTCGCGCAGGGTGCGCTGCTGCAATTGCGGGTGGAGCTCGATCTGGTTGACGGCCGGGATGACCGACGTCTCGTCGAGGAGCCGCCGCAGGTGCTCGGGGAGGAAGTTCGAGACGCCGATGGACTTGGCGCGGCCGTCGGCGAGGATCTTCTCCAGGGCTTTGTACGTGTCCACGTAGCTGTCCTTGGACGGCAGCGGCCAGTGGATCAGGTACAGGTCCACGTAGTCGAGGCCGAGCTTGGCCAGCGAGGCGTCGAAAGCCCGCAGTGCCGCGTCGTGGCCATGGTCGCCGTTCCAGAGCTTCGTCGTGACGAACAGTTCCTCGCGGGGCACGCCGGAGGCGGCGATCGCCCGGCCCGTGCCCTCTTCGTTGCCGTAGACGGCCGCGGTGTCGATGCTGCGGTACCCGGCCTCCAGGGCCAGCGCGACGGCCTTGGTGGCCTCGTCGTCCGGAACCTGCCACACACCGAAGCCGAGCTGGGGCATCTCGACGCCGTTGTTCAGGATGATCGGGGGAACCTTGCTCACGAGCTTTCGATCCTTCAGTCGTCGGTTGGTGCTTCCATGGTCAACGATCAGCGGCGATGTCGCATTCCTGGGGGCGGGCCGCCCCGGAATCAACACGGAACCCGCCGGGAATCAACCGGCCTCCGCAGCTGGTCCGCGGCCGCCCCGCGGCTAATCCGCAGCCGCCCCCGCGCCCGGCGAAGTACCCAGATAGGCGTCCCGCACCTTCGGGTCCGCGCGCACCTCCGCCGCCGTGCCGTGCGCCAGGACCCGGCCCAGGTCGAGGACTACGACGCGGGCGCTGAGCTCCATCACGAAGGCGACATTGTGCTCGACGAGCAGCACCGCGCAGCCCTCGTCGTCCGCCAGACGGCGGATGACGGCCGAGAGACGGCGCCGCTCATCGGCCGTCATCCCGGACGCGGGTTCGTCCAGGAGAAGCACCCTGGGCGGGTCCGCCACCGCCCGCGCCAGCTCCACCATGCGGGCCTGCCCGACCGGCAGCGTGCCCGCGTACCGCCCGGCGAGCGCTTCGAGGCCGCACGCGCGCAGCACCGCCGCGGCCCGGTCCCGGCGCGCGGCCTCGTGCGTACGCCGGGTCGGCGCGGCCAGCAGATCGGCGGCGAGACCGCCGCCACCACCCCGCCACTCCTGCGCGAGGACGAGATGGTCGGCGACGGTGAGCTGCCCGAAGAGCTGCTGCCGCTGGAAGGTGCGGCGCATGCCGTGGCGGGCGCGCCACACGGGGGAGCGGCGCGTGACGTCACGGCCGTCGACGAGCACCCGGCCCCGGTCCGGCCTGCGGATGCCCGACAACACGTCGAACAGGGTGGTCTTGCCCGCTCCGTTGGGGCCGATGAGTCCGCAGATCTCGCCGGGGCGTACGGCCAGGTCCACTCCGTCGAGGGCGCGGATCCCGCCGAAGCGGACCTCGATGTCCGCGGCCCGCAGGACGTAGGCCTCTTCCGTCATGGCCGCGTCACGCCCTTCGTCGTCCGCCGCCCGGCGTCGGCGCCGTCCGCGCCCTCTGCGTCCTCCACGCCCTCCGCGGCGATGCCCAGATACGCCTCCGTGAGCCGGTCCGCCCGGACCTCGGAGCGCGGGCCGCACCAGGAGACGCGGCCCTGTGCCAGATATGCCACGGTGTCCGCGATACCGAGGATCTCCGCGGCCTTCTCCTCCACGAGCAGCAGCCCGGCCCCGGCGTCCCGGAGTTCGAGCAGCAGGCGGAAGACGTCGTCGACCACGCGGGGCGCGAGTCCGAGCGATGGTTCGTCCGCGATCAGCACCTTCGGCGGGCGCCGCAGCAGCGGGGCGAGGGCGAGCAGCTGCTGCTCCCCGCCGGACAGGGCGCCGGCGGCTACCTTGCGCCGGGCGGCGAGTCCCGCGAACCGCTCGTACACGGCGTCGCGCGCGTCCCGGTCCCTGAGGTGGAGGGCGAGGTTCTCCTCGACGGTGAGCGAGGGGAAGATGCCGCGGCCCTCGGGGGCGAGCACGACACCGGCGCGGGCACGGCCGACGGCGCCCCAGCGGGTCGCGTCGTGCCCGTCGACGTACACCCGGCCCGTGAGGGGGCGGATCAGTCCCGCCGCCGTGAGGCACGTGGTGGACTTGCCCGCGCCGTTCGGTCCGAGCAGGGCGACGATCTCGCCGGGGCGGACGGTGAGGTCGACGCCGTTCAGGACGGGGGCGCCGTCGTACCCGGCATGGAGGCGGCGGAGGACGAGGGCGGGGGGTTGTTCCTGCCCGGGCCCGCCCCCGTCCGGCCCTGGGCCGTGCTCCGGGCTCCGCTTGTCCACCGCCGGAGGGGTCGGGGACTCGGCTTCGTCAAGTGGCCGGGCCTTCAGCCGCCTCCGGTGCATCCGCACCGACACCGCCGCGCAGTACCCGTCCGGGTCGTTGGCGAGCGCGAGCCCCGCGAGGCCGAACAGGATCACCGGCAGCTGTACGGACTCCGTGACGTACTCCGCGAGCAGGTGCGGCACGATCGCGAAGACCAGCCCCGCCACCACCGCGAACTGCGCCCTGCGCACCCCCGCGGCGACCACCACCGCCAGCCAGACAAGACCGGTCATCGCGGTGAAGTCGGTGGCGGTGATACGGGTGTTGTACGACGCGTACATCACCCCGCCGAACCCCGCGAGCCCCGCCGACAGGGTGAACAGGAGCAGCTTCGTGCGCACCACGGACACCCCCGACGCCATCGCCGCCGTGGGAGCGGACCGTACCGCGAGCATCGCGCGTCCCGAGGGGGAGTTCCGCAGCGCACCGAGCGCGGTGACGGTGGCCGAGACAAGGACGATCATCGCGACGCCCATGGCCCGGTCGTCCGAGAGGTCGACCGGGCCGAAGACCGGCCGGGGGATCTCCCAGCCCGTGTCGCCGTTGCGCAGCCACCCCATCTGGAAGAGCACCTGATCGGCGAGGAAGGCGAGCGCCAGGGTCGCGAGGGCCAGGGAGCGTCCGCCGAGCCGCAGCGCGGGCAGCGCCACGAGCGCGCCGAGCGCCGCCGCCGCACAGGTGCCCACCAGAGTGGCCGCGAGGAACGGCCAGCCGTGGCTCATCAGCAGCCCGGCGATGAGTGCGGCACCCGTGACGAAGGTGGCCTGCGCAAGGGAGACCATCGCGCCGAGCCCCGTCACCACGGTGAAGGAGACGAACACCAGCGAGATCGCGAGCCCCTGGGCGAGCAGGCCGCTCCAGAAGGGCGTCGTCACCGTGTAGAGGGCGAGGGCCATGAGCACCGCTGCCGCCGTCCACGGACCCCACCTGCGGGCCCACGACCGTCCGGCGAGGTAGTCGACGGGTGGTGCGTCGACCGCCACCGTGCCCGCGGTCCGCCGGCTGCGGGTGAGCAGGAGCAGTCCGGCGAACAGGATCAGGAAGGGCACGGCGGTACGGAATCCGGTGATCTTCTCGGCGAAGTCGGCGTACCCCGCGACGAGGTTCTGCAGGACGCCGAGCCCGAGCCCACCGGCGAAGGCCAGCGGGACGGAGAGGAAGCGGCCGAGCACGGCGGCCGTCGCGGAGACGAACAGGAACAGGGTGAAGTCGTGCGAGGAGAGTCCGAGGAGGGGGGTGGCGAGCACGCCTGCCAGGCCCGCGAGAGCGGACGACAGCATCCACGCCACCGACGAGAGGCGGTCCGCGCTCATACCGCGCAGCTCCACGAGTGAGCGGTTGTCGACCGCGGCGCGGAGCCGGAGGCCGAGCGGCGTACGGCGCATCAGGATCCACAGGCCGACCGCGACGACCGCCGTGGCCACCCAGGTGATCAGCTGGTCGGAGTCGATGCCGACGCCGTCCGTCAGCTGCCAGCTCCTGGCCGGGCTCGGCCCGACGCCCGGCAGCCCGAACTGGTTCTCCGCGGGTTCGACGGGGGCGCCCGCGTCCGCGAGGAGCTCCACCACCCACAGGCCGAGCGCGGGCAGCGCCACGAGCAGGCCGATCGTCGCGACGATCTGCGCGCTCTCGCCGACCCGGGCCAGCTTGCGGAACATCAGCCGGTCGAGGCCCAAGCCGAGGGCCGGGGCCACCACGGCGACGAGCAGCAGCGCCGTCGGCACGGCGGGCCAGCCGAAGCCGGAGTGCAGCTCGTAGAAGGTGAGGGCGCAGAGGTAGGCGGTCGCGCCGTGCGCGAAGTTGAAGAGGCCCGACGCCGAGTAGGACAGGACGAGTCCGGTGGCGAGGAGGGCGTACAGGGCACCGGAGACGAGACCGCTCAGCACGAATCCCAGCAGGTCCGACATGGCGGCCCGCCCCTACTTGAAGGGGATCGGTTCGTAGCACTTGAAGGGCGACGACACCGTGTACTTCCGGTCGCGGAGCTGGACGAGCGCGCCGCAGCCGAACGACTCCTTGCGCCCGTCGGGCAGTCTGCGGTCCCCGACCATGGTGCCGGTGTCGGAGTAGCCGTCCGCCGCCTTCTGGAAGGAGTCGACGGTGAGGTCCTTGCCCGCCTTCTCGGCGATGGCGAGGAAGAGGTCGGCGGACATGTAGCCGGTCATCATGTGCATGCTGAGAGGCACCTTCTTGCCCGCCGCCTTCGCGATGTCCGCCTTGAACCGCCTCATGTCCGCGCTGTCCTGCTCGAAGGGCTGGAAGGCCAGCAGGATGTGCACGCCGTCCAGGGCCTTCCGCGTGGCGCTCTTGGCGAGCAGGCCCGGGTCGTAGTCGGTGGGATCGGTGAGGACGCCCTTGAACCCGGCACGCTTGACGGCCGTGAACAGGCCGATGTTGTACGGGGTCTGCATGACGGAGACGACGGCGTCAGGCGCCTTACCGCCGTCGGAGCGCAGGATCTCCTTCGTGTACGCCGACCAGTCGCTCGGCACCGACGTGGCGGGCACGGTCGACTTGGCGTACGTCACCTCGTAACCGGCCGCCGCGAAGCTCTGCTTGTAGGTGCGGATGGCGAACGTGCCCGCGTCGTTGTCGTTGGCGAGGATCGCCACCGTCCTGCCCCTGGCGCCGCCCGTGACCTTCTTCAGCCCCTCGGGCCAGCTCTGGGTGATGGTGCCGCCGGGCATCGGCACCATGCAGCCGCCGAAGCCGTACATGTACGTCGGGCCGCAGAAGGGCGGGACGGTGCCCCAGCCGAACGTGGGAACCTTCTGCTTCTGCAGGAAGCCGGCGCCGGAGAAGGTGACCGAGCTCATCGGGGAGATCGCGAAGACCTTCTCCCGCTGGACGAGCCCGCGGGCCGCCGCGAGATTCTTGCCCGGGTCCTGCCCGTCGTCCTCCGCACCCAGGTAGTCGATCTTCCGTCCGTGCACGCCGCCCTCGGCGTTGGCGCGGTCGTACCGGGCCCTGGCGCCGAGGTCGGTGTCCTTCTTGCTGTACCCGCTGGCCGTCGTCATGGAGACGATCCCGCCGACCTTGATGGAGTCCTCGGTCACACCGCGCGTGGAACCGCCGCCCTTCTCGTCACCGCCGCCACCCGAACCACCGCTGTCGGACGCGGAGTTGCAGGCGGTGGCGAGCAGCAGGGCCGCGACGGCGGCGGTGATGGTGCGGATCGATCGCGACACGGTCGAACCCCCTGGAATCGAAGTGGGGCTGATTCTGTGCGCGACCTGATGAACCGTCAAGAACAGGCGCGAGAGGAATTGATGCACCGTCAGGAACGGGTGCCCGGCGGGATCTAGCTGCGGTACAGCGCCTCGACCTCGGCCGAGTACACCGTCTCGATCGCCTTCCGCTTCAGCTTCAGCGACGGTGTCAGAAGGCCGTGCTCCTCGCTGAACTGATGCGCCAGTATGCGGAACGTACGGATCGACTCGGCCTGCGAGACAAGAGTGTTGGCGGCGACGACGGCCCGGCGCACCTCGGTCTCCAGATCCGGGTCGCGCACCAGGTCGGCCGGGGCCATCATGGGCTTGCGGCGCATGGTCAGCCAGTGCTCCACGGCCTCCGCGTCCAGGGTCACGAGCGCCGCGATGTAGGGGCGGTCGTTGCCGACGACGATGCACTGGGCGACCAGCGGATGGTCGCGCACCCGCTCCTCCAGCTGGGCCGGCGAGACGCTCTTGCCGCCCGATGTCACCAGGATCTCCTTCTTGCGCCCGGTGATGGTCAGATAGCCGTCCTCGTCGAGCGTGCCCAGGTCGCCCGTGGCCAGCCAGCCATCGTGCAGGGTCGCGTCGGTGGCCTTGGGGTCGTTGAGGTAGCCCTGGAAGACGTTGTCGCCGCGCAGCCAGACCTCGCCGTCCTCCGCGATGTGCACGGTCGTGCCGGGAATCGGCCGGCCGACCGTGCCGTAGCGGGTGCGCTCGGGCGGGTTGGCGGTCGCGGCGGCCGTCGACTCCGTCAGGCCGTACCCCTCGTAGACCGTCACGCCGGCGCCCGCGAAGAAGAGGCCGAGGCGGCGGTCCATCCCCGAGCCGCCCGACATCGCGTGCCGCACCCGGCCGCCCATCGCCTCGCGGACCTTGGAGTAGACGAGCTTCTCGAAGAGCTGGTGCTGCATGCGCAGCGCCGCGGCGGGGCCGGGTCCCGTCCCGAAGGCCTTGGCCTCCAGCGCGTCGGCGTAGCGCACGGCGCACTCGACGGCCTTGTCGAACGGACCCGCCTTGCCGTCCTTCTCCGCCCTGCGCCGCGCCGCGTTGAAGACCTTCTCGAAGATGTACGGCACGGCCAGGATGAACGTGGGCCGGAAGGCGGCGAGGTCGGGCAGGAGCGCCGCCGCGTTGAGATTGGGCTGGTGCCCCATCTTCACCCGGCCGCGCACCGCGGCGATCTGCACCATGCGGCCGAAGACGTGCGCCAGCGGCAGGAAGAGCAGGGTGGTGGCCTCGCTGTCGCGCTTGGAGTGGAAGACCGGCTCCCAGCGCGCGACCATGACGTCCGCCTCGAACATGAAGTTCGCGTGGGAGATCAGGCAGCCCTTGGGGCGGCCCGTGGTGCCTGACGTGTAGATGATCGTGGCGATCGAGTCGGGCGTGACCGCGCGGCGGTGGCGGTGCACCACCTCGTCGTCGATGTCCCGCCCCGCGGCGCCCAGCTCGCCCACCGCGTCGGCGTCCAGCTGCCAGAGCTTGCGCAGCTGCGGCAGGCGGCCGATGACGGAGCCGATGGTCATCGCGTGGTCCTCGTGCTCGACCATCGCGGCCGAGACCTGCGCGTCGTGCAGCATCCAGAGGACCTGGTCGGCCGAGGAGGTCGGGTAGATCGGCACGACCTGGGCGCCGATGGTCCACAGCGCGAAGTCGAAGAGCGTCCACTCGTACCGGGTGCGGGACATGATGGCCACCCGGTCGCCGAACCGCACGCCCTGCGCGATCAGGCCCTTGGCCAGGGCGAGCACCTCGTCACGGAACCGGGCGGCGGTGACGTCGGTCCAGCGCCCCTCGGTCTTGCGGCCGAAAGCGATGCGCGAGGGGTCCTCGAGGGCATGGTCGAACACGGCGTCGGCAAGGCCGCCCACCAGCGGCGCCGTCGCCATCGGAGGATTCGAGAACTCGCGCAATGATGCTCCTTGTGGCGCTCCGCACAGCGCCGTGACCGTACCCCACGGCGCGCGCCTCCGGGAGGGGGTCCAGGCGCGCCCGGTACGGACCATCGGCACAGGTCAGCCGGTGGAAATGCGGCCACAAGGGGAAGGGCCGGACAACTTACTTACGGAGGAGTAAGTTTCGGTGGCGTAATCTCCACCGAATCTGTACGCGGCACACAGATGTCGCCCTTCCTCACTCGAAGCGCCCGTCCTTGACGTACTGGTAGAGGTTGCCGGGGCAGTCGGTCTTGCCGGGGATGATGTCCTTGTGGCCGACGACCGTGCGGCCGGGCAGATTCGCGCCTGCGTCGTCGTTGTCACGGACCCAGTCGCACACGGCCTTGATCTCGTCGAGCATCTCGCGCGTCGGTTCGTCGTCGGCGCCGAGGAGGCCGCAGACGGCGTAGAGGTTCACGTTCGCCCAGTGCGTGCCGTTGGCGCCGGGCTGGACGCCGATGCCCCTGCCCACGAACGTGTAACCGTGATGGCACACGAGGTAGTTGTAGGCGATGTCCCAATAGCGGTCACCGCCTATCCAGGGAAGCGGATGCATGTGCTGGTGCTGAATCTGCAGCACCTGCGTGTAGCAGTTGTCCGGCAGATTCGGGGCGCTTGGCCAATTGAACAGCGAGTGGTGCCCCCGCATCTTGTGGCCGCCACCCTCGTGATGGACGGTGATCCCGCCATTCTGCGGAAAGAACTCGTAGCTTTCCCGAGCAGCTTTCTCGGCTCCCCATTCCCCGCGGGAGACGAAGCGCGGAATCCGCTTCGTGGCTTCCCTGTCAGGCTTGGAAAGCCCCTGCTCGACCCACGCGATCTTCTGTCTTTCAACGGCCTTCGGCGACCTGCCGTCGGAGGATCCGGACATTCGCGTACCTCCCATCTCGATGACCCCACTGGGCGAACCGTGCTCATCCTCGACGTCTCTCAAGGAGTGGTCGCGGCCGATCCGTACGCGTACTCGGAGATCAGGTTGCCGTCGGTGTCGCGGAGTCTGGCGGCGTCACCCCGGTCGTTCCAGATCGGGCGGCCGCTGCCGTAGGTGTGACCGCCCCACTCCGGGTGGACCTGGTTGGTGTAGATGCGGATGCGCGCGCCCGGCAGCAGCACCGTGCCCGGCGGGAAGGTGAAGTTCTGCCCCGCGTCGTCCGCGCCGAGGACCCATCCGGAGACATCGGCGGGCGCGGTGCCGCGGTTGACGACCTCGACGAACTCGTCGGCCTGGGTGCGCTTGACGTCGCCCTTGAACCGCACGGTGGTGATGTGGACGTCCGGGAGACCGGTGCGGGCCAGGACCGCGACGAGGTCGGCGCTGTTGGCGCTGTTCTCCGGGCTGATGAACCGGGTGACGATCTGACCGCCCTGCTTGAACCCCGTGATGACCACCGCGTACTCGGTGTTGTCGATCACCACCGTCTCCGGCGACACCCTGGTGGGCAGCTCGACGATGTCCTCGGGGTTCGGGCCTACGTTGGGTGTCTCGTTGTGCTGGAAACGGAAGCTGAAGTCGTGCGGGACCTGGTCCTCGAATACGACGCGCGCCGCGAGGTCGACCTCGAACTGGTTCTGCGGCATTCCCTGGATCGGGAAGTTCTGGTGGGTGAACGTCCCCAGTGTGAACTCCGTGCCGTCGAGGAGCACCTCGACCGTTCCGCCCGCGAACAGATAGCCGCTCTTTCCGCCGCCCGCGGGAATTCCCCACTTGACGTTGTCGGAGCTCAAGCCTTCCAGGTTGGGCGGGTTGATGCTGATCGCGGTCCAGGTACCCGACGTGTCGACCTTCGACATGCGCAGATCTCCTCTGCCCGGTTGATCCCTCCCCGCGGCCGATCGGCCGGGAAGGTGACGATAGCGCCGCACCGATATACCCGGAAGGTGAATGCGGGGGCGCTGTGCTCTCGCTCCGTGAATGGCCGATAATTCGCGCGGACGAGCGGAACCGCGGGCGTCCCGGGGCACCCTGCCGGATGCCCCGGGACCGCCCCGCCGGATCACCGCTCCGACGGCGCCGCCGCCCCGACCGACGCGCCCGCAGCCGACGACGCAGCGCTCGAACCGCCCGAGGCGCCCGAAGCCACCACCCCCGCCCGCCGCCGAGGCCCCCGCACCATCACGAGCACCAGGACCCCCGCGACCAGCCCCGCCGCGCCCGCCGCCAGCGACGCCCCGTTCAGGCCCGACGCGAAGGCCGCCCGCACCGCGTGCTCCGGCACCGTCCCGTGCAGGGCCGACGCGCCGCCGCCCGCGACGGTGTGCGCCGCCTCGTGGCCGAGCGAGTCCTCCATACGGGTGGTGAGAACCGTCCCGAACAGGGCGACCCCGACCGCGTACCCGAGCTGGCGGAACGTGTTGACCGCACCGCCCGCCATCCCGGCCTCCGCGGGCGGCACCGCGGCGAGCGCCGCCCCCGCGAGACCCGGCGAGACCAGACCGGAGCCGAAGCCCCCCAGCACGAGGCCCGGCACGAGCGCTTCCCACGACGACCCGGCGTCGAGCACCGCAAGGCACAGACCGCCCGCACCGATCAGCAGCAGCCCGCCACCGATGACGAGCCGTGGCGCCGCCCCGTGCAGGAGCCGCCCGGCGACCAGCGCCACCGCGAACGACGTCGCACCGAGCGGAAGCAGCACCAGACTGCCGTGCAGCGGGCTCATGCCGAGCACCGTCTGCAGCCAGATGGAGAGGTACGGGATGACGCCGAAGGCCGCCGCGTTGTAGCCGACGGCGCCGATCAGCACCCCGGTGAAGGCGGGCTTGCGCAGCAGCCGCAGGTCGAGGAGCGGCTGTGCGACGCGCCGCTCGACGAGGACGAAGCAGAGCAGCGCGAGCGCGGAGAGGGCGAAGGACGTACCGGCGGCCGTCGAGGTCCAGCCCTCCGCGCCGCCCCGCAGCACCCCGTACGTCCCCGCGCCCGCGAAGGACGCGAACGTCGCCGTGCCCGCCCAGTCGACCCGCCGGCCGGCCGGACCCTTCGACTCCGGCACCACGCGCAGCGTCAGCCAGATCGACGCCACGCTCACGGGCAGGTTGACGAAGAAGATCCAGCGCCAGCCGGGCCCCTCCGTGAGGAGTCCGCCCACGATCGGCCCGAGCGCGGCGGACGCCCCGCTCACCGCGCCCCACACCCCGAGCGCCGCCGACCGCTCCCGCCCCTGATAGGCGGCGCCGAGCAGCGGCAGCGTCGTCGCGAGCATCGCGGCGGCGCCGAGGCCCTGCACGGCGCGGCCCGCCACCAGCAGGTCCGCGTCCGAGGCGAGCCCGCAGCCCAGCGAGGCGAGCGCGAACAGCGCGGTGCCGCCCACATTGATCCGCCGCCTGCCGAGCACGTCGGCCGCGGCGCCGATACCGAGGAGCAGCGCGGCCAGCGCGAGCGCGTAGCCGTCGATGACCCATTGCAGATCGCTCAGCGAGGCGTCCAGCGCCCGCGTCATGTCGGGCAGCGCCACGATCACGATCGTCACGTCCAGCAGCAGCATGAACGTTCCCAGAGACACCGCCGTGAGCGGCCCCCATCTACGCATTTCCCTGTTCCTCCGACTCGTCGTACGACGGATGCGTCTGTCCTCGTACGATGAGCCCTCCGGCGGACGATCCCGGTGTCGCGGGACGGCAGACCGATGCAATCCGACATCAGATGAGGAGACAGTGGTGGAATCCGATGCCTCCGGCACGGCGCCCGGGGCGTTCCGTCAGTTCGATCAGCTGGATCTGCAACTGCTGCACGCGCTGGAAGTCGACGGCAGGGCCTCCTTCAGCCGTATCGCCGCCGTCCTCGGCGTCTCCGACCAGACCGTCGCCCGCCGCTACCGCAGGCTGCGCGCCGAAGCGGGGTTGCGCGTGATCGCCGTCCGCGACACGCAACGGCTCGGCAGGGACGAGTGGATGCTGCGGCTGCGCTGCACCCCCGACGGCGCCGAGGCCATCGCGGCCGCCCTGGCCCGCCGCCCCGACACGGCCTGGGTCCACCTCATGTCGGCGGGCACCGAAGTCGCCTGCGTGACACTGCCCCGCACCCCGGGCGACCACGACGACCTCGTCTTCGGCAAGCTGCTGCGCAGCCGCAAGCTCATCGAGATCACCGCGCACCAGCTGATCCACCGCTTCTACGGCGGCCGGACCGGCTGGATCGGCAAGCACCGTCCGCTCGGTGACGAGCAGGTCGCCGCGCTGCGTCCCCTCCTGCCCCCGGCCGCCCCCGGACCGGCCCGCATCACCCCCGAGGACGAGCCCCTGGCCGCCGCCCTCAAGGAGGACGGCCGCGCCACCTACCCGGAACTGCGGCGGCTCACGGGCCGCTCCGAGTCCTCCGTGAAGCGGCGCATCGCCGCGCTGCTCGGCTCGGGCGGGCTCTACCTCGACACCGAGTACGACACCGCCCGCGTCGGCTTCACGACGGCCGCGATGCTCTGGATCACCGTCGACCCCGGGGCGCTCGACGCGGTGGGCCGCGCGATGGCCGGACACCCCGAGATCGCCCACGCCTCCGCGATCACCGGCCCCGCCAACCTGATGGCGAGCGCGGTGACCCGCGACACCGCGGAGCTCTACGCCTACCTCAGCGGAAAGCTCGGCGCGCTCGACGGCGTACGGCACGTCGAGTCGGCGCCCTACCTGCGCCGCTTCAAGGAACTCACCTACCCGCGGCCACTGCGCTGAGGCCCGTGTCGAAGGTCCCGCCCGCCAGGATCGCTCCCGCCAGGGCGTCCGCGGCCTCCTGGGCCGGCGCGCGCCGCTCGCCGTGCAGCAGGACGAAGTCGACCGGGCCGAGTTCCGGCAGGCCCGCCCGGTCCGGGACGCGGACGAGCCCCGGCGGGATGAGGCCCCGCGAGTGCGCCATCACGCCGAGGCCCGCGCGGGCCGCCGCCACCAGGCCGTTGAGGCTGCCGCTCGTGCAGGCCACGCGCCAGGCGCGGCCCCGCCGCTCAAGCGCCTCGAAGGCGAGGGCCCGGGTGATGCCCGGCGGGGGGTAGACGATCAGCGGTACCGGGCGCTCCGGGTCGAGGCGGAGCCGCTCGGCGCCGATCCAGACCAGGTCGTCCTGCCACACCAGCTCGCCGCGCGGGTCCTCCGGGCGCCGCTTGGCGAGCACCAGGTCGAGCTTGCCCGCGTCCAACTGCTCGTGCAGCGTGCCGGACAGCTCGACCGTCAGCTCCAGGTCGACGTCGGGGTGGTCGTGCCGGAACGACTCCAGGATGTCGGTGAGCCGCGTCAGGACGAAGTCCTCCGACGCCCCGAAGCGCAGCCGCCCGCCGAGGCGCGTACCGGTGAAGAACGCCGCCGCCTGCTCGTGCGCCGCGAGGATCCTGCGGGCGAAGCCGAGCATGGCCTCGCCGTCCTCGGTGAGTTCCACACGGTGGGTGTCGCGCGTGAACAGCTGCCGCCCGGTGGCGTCCTCCAGGCGGCGCACGTGCTGGCTGACGGTCGACTGGCGCAGGTTCAGCCGGCGGGCGGCCCGCGTGAAACCGAGCGTCTGGGCGACCGCGAGGAACGTACGGAGCTGCGTGGGGTCGTACATGCGGACCACCGTAGCGTCGCTCATCGCGGAACGTGATGGCAGTCAGAGCGGTGTACGGGATTCCCGTTCACCCGTTTCGGGAGGATCATGGAGAGGGCACGCCCCGCGCCCGGCGGGGCACCGTCCGGCACCGAACGGGGGCACCGCCCCGTACCGAGAGCATGGAGCACCGTGAAACGCCTGAAGTGGCCGTCCTGGATGCCGGTCGACCCGTACATCGTGGCGTTGCTCGCGACCGTGGGGCTCGCGGCCCTGCTGCCCGCCCGCGACGCCGCAGCCGATGTCGCGTCCGGCGCCTCCACGGCCGCCGTCTCCCTGCTCTTCTTCCTCTACGGGGCCCGCCTCTCCACCCGCGAGGCGCTCGAGGGACTCAAGCACTGGCGGCTCCACGTCACCGTCCTGGCCTGCACGTTCGTCGTCTTCCCGCTGCTCGGGCTCGCGGCGAAGGGGCTCGTCCCGTACGTGCTCACGCCCGCGCTCTACAGCGGCTTCCTCTTCCTCACCTTGGTGCCCTCCACGATCCAGTCGTCCATCGCCTTCACGTCGATGGCCCGCGGCAACGTCCCCGCGGCGATCTGCGCGGGCTCCTTCTCCTCGCTCGCCGGCATCCTGCTCACGCCGCTGCTCGCGGCCGCGCTGCTCGGCGGGGACGGGGGCGGCTTCTCCGGCGACTCGCTCCTCAGAATCGTGCTGCAACTGCTCGTGCCGTTCCTCGCCGGGCAGTTCCTGCGCCGCTGGGTGGGCGGGTTCATCACCCGGCACAAGAAGATCCTCGGCTACGTCGACCGCAGCTCGATCCTGCTCGTCGTCTACACCGCGTTCAGCGAGGGCATGGTGCAGGGCATCTGGGGCCAGGTGCACCCCGTGCGGCTGCTCGCGCTGCTCGGTGTCGAGGCGGTGCTGCTCGCGGCCATGCTGGCGCTGACCTGGTACGGCGCGAAACGGTTCGGGTTCGGCCGGGCCGACCGCATCGCGATCCAGTTCGCGGGGTCGAAGAAGTCCCTGGCCGCCGGGCTGCCCATGGCGAGCGTCCTGTTCGGGGCGGACGCCTCCCTCGCCGTGCTGCCGCTGATGCTCTTCCACCAGATGCAGCTGATGGTCTGCGCGGTCATCGCCAAGCGGCGCTCGCGGGACCCGGAGGAGCCCGTCAGCCTGGCGCCGAGAGTCGCAGGGACACGAACCGCGGTCGGTACAGGGACACGTTCCGGCTGATGTTGGCCTGCGCGTTCGCGGGCGTCGGGTCCAGCCAGTTCACGTCGTAGCTGAGCACGAGGCGGCCCCCGCCGCCGAGCGCCGGGTGCGCCTGCGGGTTGTAGGCCGCGGTGTCCTGCCGCGGCGCGCCGTCCCTGGGCAGGGGCGCGTCGAAGCCCTTGGCGGGGCCGTGCCAGGGGCCGGTGGGGGAGCAGGACCAGTACGAGTTGACGGTGGTCATGCCCTCGGTGCCGGCGGCCATGGTGAACAGTACGTACGTCCCCTCGTCCCGCACCACGGTGAACGCGCTGCCCACCCCCTTGCGCCCGCCGTCGCCGAGCACCGGCCGGGGCGTGACACCGGGCCCCCACTCCTCGCCGTCCCAGTACTCCCACGCCGCGGCCTCGGCGAGCCTGCCGTGCGGGACCCGGGCGACGTAGGCGTGGGAGGAGGGGCGCGCGTTCGCCTGGGCGTCGGTGCCGCCGAAGACGTACGTCCAGCCGTCGTCGTCGACCGTCGTCGTGCCGTACAGGACCCGCTTCTCGGGATCGGCGACCGCCTGCTGGTCGGAGACCTTCACGATGGACTCGACGCGCAGGCCGGGCAGCGAGAGCGTGGCGACCTCGGTGGCGAGGGGGACGCCGTAGATCCACGGGCCGCCCTGGCTCGCCATGCGGTTCCACAGCAGGACGTGTACGACGCGCTCGTCGGAGCCGGGCGAGCGGGGCTCCACGTGGGCCGCCACCGGCCAGCGCCACTGCTGGGGCGCCGGGTCGGGGAAGAGCGGCGCGGCGAGGGTGCGTTGCAGGGTGCCCGAACGGGACATCACCACCGCCGAGTTGCGGACCATCGGCGTGTTCGCGTCGCGCCAGGTGTGTGGCTGGCCCACCGGGTTCGGGGGCGCGTGGACCTGGCCGAGGAAGGTGTCGGAGAACAGCCAAAGCAGCCGCCCGTCCGGAAGCCGCACCGAATGGGTGCCGTCCCCGCCGGTCCAGTCGTCGGCGTGGGTCGGGTCGTCGCCGTAGCGCGCGAACTCCGCGGTGGTCCCGTCGTCGGCCGCCCAGGAGGCGACGGTGCGGGGCCCGCACGCCGCACCGCCCTCCCGGTCGTCGTCCGGGAGGGCGATGAGCAGCACGGCCGCGCAGGCCAGGGCCAGCAGCAGGACCAGCAAGATCCTGCGCGGCCCCGTCGCGGTACGTTCGCGGGCGGACACGCCCGGGACGTTAGTTGCTGTCGCGCACGTGGTCCATGGGGAGCCGGACGACGGTGTCCCGTGTCACAGGAGCATCACCCGTGCCCAGGGACTCGATCTCCGAGTCCTCCAACGCCCGCTTGTACACCGCCACTTCGTCGATGGCGCCGGTGAAGTGGGCCCGGCTGTCCAGGCGCTGCCCGACGTGCACGCCGAAGGGCGAGTTGCGGCTGACCGAGCCCGGCACGTCGGCGACGGCACCGACCTGGGCGCCGTCGAGGAACAGCGTCAGGCTTCCCGCGCCGCGGCGCAGCGCGATGTGGTGCCACTCGCCGTCGTTGTACGCGCTCGATGTGCGCACGGACGCCGACTTCGGGGGCGTGGCGCCGTCCCGTGTGGTGATCAGGCCGGTGACGCGGTTGCTCGCCGGTTCGCCGCGCAGCCACACCTGCGGCTGGTTGGTGCCGATGCCGCCCATCCACAGCAGGGGCTGCTCACCGGTCGTCGCGGAGTACCGGAACCACAGTGATGCGGTGAAATCCCGTGTGTACAGCGGGAGTTGCTGGCGGAACGGGAGGCGTACGGCGTCGTCGGTGCCGTCGAAGGCGATGGCCCGGCCGAAGCGCCCCTCGGTCGTGTCCGCCCCGCCGAGCACCGCCGCGGGGCGGGCGCCCGGCGCGCGGTCGCGGGTGGTCGGGTCCGGGCCGCGGCGCGGCTTCAGCCACTCCTCGGTGAAGCGGGCGAACCGGATCTCGTCGCGGGCGTCGACCGCCCCGCCCTCGTACAGCAGCCCCACGTGCTCGCCGTCGGCCCGCACCATGTCGGAGTAGCCCGACCAGTCCGCGGTCACCGTCGTGCCGCGGTCGACGCTGTCCCAGGTGCGGCCGCCGTCGTAGGAGGAGCGGATCTGCATGGTGCGGCGGCGGTCCGGGTCGGCGGGGCAGGCGAGCAGCATGCGCCCGCCGAACCGCAGCGTGGAGCCCTGTACTTGGGGCGTGTAGAGGTCGGGGATCGCCCGGAAGGGCGCGACGAAGGAGTCGCCGCCGTCGCGGCTGACCGTGTGGGTGCGGTGCCCCAGATCCGTGCCGTCCTGCTCGCGGCCGCTGACGTAGACCGCCCCGTCGGGCCGCTCCGTGATCGTCATCTCGGACGGCTTCTGGCGGAACGTGCCCTCGGGCGGTATGGGGTACGAGTCGGTGGCGCCGATCTTCCAGTGGTCGCCGCCGTCGTCGCTGACGATGAGGGCGGCGTGGTTGGCGGTGACCCGGCCGCCGTCCCACGTCTCGGTGTTGGCGGTGAGGACGAGCCGCCCGGCGTGCCGGCCGCGGGTCAGCTGGATGCCGTGCACGGGGCCGGTCGCGTACCAGGAGTTCCAGTCCTCCGGCAGGATCTGGTCGCTCAGGTCGCGCGGCGCCGACCAGCTGCTGCCGTCGTCGTCGCTGTACTGCAGGTGCGGGGTCCGGTCGCACGGCACGTCGCAGTTCTTGCCGTCCGTGCGGCCGGTGTTGTACGTCTCGGCCAGCAGGATCCGGCCGCTCCTGCGGTCCACGACCGGCGCCGGATTGCCGTGGGTGTCACCCGCCCCCTCGCTGATGACCTGGAGCGGCCCCCACGTCCGGCCGCCGTCGTGCGACCGTTTGAGCACCAGGTCTATGTCGCCCGCGTCGCCGCAGTCGTTCACCCGCCCCTCCGCGAAGGCGAGGAGCGTGCCCTTGACCGTCCGCACCACGGCGGGGATGCGGAAGCAGGCGTACCCGGGGTCCTGGGAGGCCTTGAACAGCACCTGCTGTTCAAACGGCGGTGTCTCTGCCGGTGCCGCGCGTAACGCCTGCGCAGAGGGCACGGGCAGCAGGGCGCCGACGGCGACCGCGGTCAGGACGGCGGCCGCGGCGCGGAACGGTCTGAGGCGTGCACGGAGACTCGATGGCATGGTGCGGTCCGCCTTTCGGGGCGACGGCGACTCATGGCGATGACGGATCGGTGCGAAGCGCCCCGGGCCGGGCCCGGGGCGGCAGACATGGGAATGATGTGCGGACATCCTGACAGCGAGGTTCGGACATCCTGACATCCCACGTCCCATGTGCGTGTCACAGACGCTACGTGGGGGTGTCATTACCTCACAAGGAGCACGCGTCAGGGGATCAGGACGACCTTGCCCCGGTTCCTTCGCGCCTCGATCACCGCATGTGCCCCTGCCGCGTCCTCCAACGCGTACTCGCCGTGCACGGCGGCCCGCAGGTCGCCACCGGAGTGCAGCCGCCACAGCTCGCGCCGCCACGCCTCGTACAGCGTGGGCTGCCCGCGCGCGATGAGCCCCATCTGGAATCCGATGACGGACTTGGCGCCCACGAGCAGGTCGTACGCCGCCACGGTGCCGCCGCCGGAGCTGTAGGCCACCAGCCGACCGTGCGGGGCCAGGGACCTGACGGCGGGCGTGAGCAGTTCACCGCCGACCGCGTCCAGGACGTAGTCGACCGGCTCGCCCCACTGAGGCCGGTCGTACGTGATGACCTCGTCGGCGCCGAGTTCGCGCAGGAAGTCCGCCTTGCCCGGGTCGGACACGGCGGCCACGACGCGCCCGGCGCCCTTCAGCCGGGCCAGTTGCAGGGCGAGGTGTCCGACACCGCTCGCCGCCGCCGTGACCAGCGCGGACTCGCCGGGCGCGGGGCGGGCCGCTTCGAGGGCGCCGTACGCGACGAGCCCGGAGCGGACCAGCGCGACCGCGTCGACGGCGCTCGCGCCGTCCGGGACCGGGGAGGCCATCGCGGCCTGGAGCAGCGCGTAATCGGCGTAGCCGTGCCCGAAGACGAGACCGGTGACGCGGTCGCCCGGCGCGTGGCCGCTCACACCCTCGCCGAGCGCGACGACCTCACCGGCGACCTCGCCGCCGAGGGGGATCGGGTCACGCTCCTCGCGGACCTTGCGGACGACGGGCAGCGTCACCCCTACCGCCTCGACCCGCACGAGGAGCTCGCCGGGTCCCGGCTCGGGAAGGGGCACGTCCTCCAGGAACAGGCCCTCGGGGCCGCCGCTGCGCTCGTACCGGACACGACGCATCCGTACACCTCCGCCAAGAAGGATCGTTGGGAGGCCCAACGGTAAGCCCAAAGTCATGGGGAAGTCCAACGATTACGTCGATCTGCGGCTAGGGTTCTCCCATGGCCACGACACCGCCCGCCCCCCGCACGATCCGCACCCTCCCCAGCTGGCTGCTCGGTCGCGCCGCGGCCCGCGGGCGCGGTCTTGTCGCCGACGCGCTGGCCCGTGAGGGGCTGAAGATGTGGCACCACGTGGTGTTGTCCGCCGTCGCCGATCTCGGCCCACTCGCCCAGGCGGAGCTCGGCCGCAGCGTCTCGCTCGACCCCAAGGACATGGTCGGCGTCCTGAACGACCTGCAGGCCGACGGGCTCGTCGAGCGCGCACCGGACCCCAGGGACCGCCGCAAGAACGCGATCACCATCACGGCGGACGGCAGGCGCGCCGTCGAACGGTGCGCCGAAGCGGCCGCGCACGCCAACGCCGAACTCCTCGCGCCGTTGACGCCCGCCGAGCGTGAACGGTTCCTGGACATGCTGGGCCGGATCTCCGGCGTCGAGGCCTCGCGGGATTAGGCAGTGGGCCCGCCGCCGCCGTGCGGCGGGCGGCCCGGGTCAGCCCTGGCCGGCCGTGGCCCGCAGGGCGACGCGGTGCTCGCCCGCGTACACGTTCATGGAGGAGCCGCGCAGGAAACCGATCAGCGTGAGTCCCGTCTCCGCGGCCAGGTCGACGGCGAGCGAGGACGGCGCGGAGACCGCGGCAAGCACCGGAATGCCCGCCATCACGGCCTTCTGGGCGAGCTCGAAGGAGGCGCGGCCCGAGACGAGCAGGACCGCCCGCGAGAGCGGGAGCCGTCCGTCCTGGAGGGCCCGCCCGACGAGCTTGTCGACGGCGTTGTGCCGTCCCACGTCCTCGCGCAGGTCGAGCAGTACGCCGTCCTCGTCGAAGAGCGCCGCGGCGTGCAGGCCCCCGGTCCTGTCGAAGACCCGCTGCGAGGCGCGCAGCCGGTCGGGGAGGGCCGCGAGCAGCTCGGTCCCGAGCCGGACCGGGGGAGCGTCGGCGATCGGGAAGCGCGCCGTGGTGCGGACCGCGTCCAGGCTCGCCTTGCCGCACAGGCCGCAGGAGGAGGTGGTGTAGACGTTGCGTTCGAGCGTGATGTCGGGGATCACGACGCCGGGGGCGGTCTGCACGTCGACGACGTTGTACGTGTTCGAGCCGTCCGCCGTCGCACCGGCGCAGTAGACGATGGACCCCAGCTCGTCGGCGGACCCGAGCACGCCCTCGCTCACCAGGAACCCCGCAGCGAGCGCGAAGTCGTCGCCGGGGGTGCGCATGGTGATGGCGAGCGGCCTGCCGTTGAGGCGGATCTCCAGGGGTTCCTCGGCGACCAGGGTGTCGGGCCGCTCCGAGACGTGCCCGTCCCGGATCCGTATCACCTTGCGTCGCTCAGTGACTCGTCCCATGTCGTGATCAGTCCCGGTTCTGTATGTGCTGGTAGCCGAAGCGGCCCTTGACGCAGAGGTTGCCGTGGGTCACCGGGTTGGCGTGCGGCGAGGTGACCTACACGATCTCATTGTCCTGCACGTGCAGGGTCAGGTTGCAGCCGACTCCGCGGCGCGCATGTCGAACTCCGGGCCGAGGACGTCGTAGCCGAGGAGCCCGCGCGCGTACCGTTCTCCCAGGGATTCACGGGCCGCCAACTCGCCCTCACAGCCCTGGAGAACAGCAGGGCTGCCGCCGCGAAGCGGGCGGCGGAGGCCAGGTGGGGCAGGAAGGACGGGCAGGGTTACTCCATGAGCATCCTCTTGATCCTCGTAGCTGTCCTCATCGGGCTCTGGTGTTACCCAGTGTTTGCCGGGGTATGGCGCCGCAGTCCCCTCTGGTTCGCCGTGAACGCCGTGATCCTCCTGCTGGGGACCGGGATCACCTACCTCATCGGCGCTTTGGCCGGCGGGCTGGACACCGGAGAGGAATGCCACCGCGCGGGCCAGGCCTACGACTCGGCGTATCGCAGTGCGCACTTCCGCGAATTCGGGCGGTGGTACCCGCTGCACGAAAAGTGCAACGCGGACTACGACCTGGTTCCGGCCTGGGTGAACCCCACCCTGATCGTCCTCCCCGTCCTGGCCGCACTCTGCCTCGCGTACTCCGTACGACTAGCCGTCATCCATCGCCGTACCAAGGAGGAGGACACCTCATGAACGATGTGAGCAGGCGCCGCGTGCTCGGCGCCGCCGATGACCACGACCCGGCGCTGGGTGGGGCTGCCACTGGGGTACGGACGGTACGAACTCGTACACGCGGTCACGCAACTCTTCAGAGGGTGACCACATCATGAGAAGCATCCAAACCCTGTGCTCCTTTCCTGTCGCATCACGTGCACCGTTACTCGTGAGTCGCTGACCAGACTGGAGGGTCCCGCATCTCCGGCAACAAGGGGGACCCGTACATGCACGGCTCGCGCATCGCCGCTGTCGGCCACTACCAACCCGCGAAGGTCCTCACCAACGAGGACCTGGCGGGCCTGGTCGACACGAGCGACGAGTGGATCCGCTCCCGGGTGGGCATCCGCACCCGCCATATCGCGGGCCCGGAGGAGCCGGTCGACGAGCTGGCCGCGCACGCCGGCGGCAAGGCCCTCGCGGCCGCCGGTCTGACCCCCGACGCGATCGACCTGGTCCTGGTCGCGACCTCCACGGCCATCGACCGCTCGCCGAACATGGCCGCACGGGTCGCGGCCCGGCTCGGCATCCCCGGGCCGTGCGTGATGGACCTCAACGTCGTGTGCGCGGGCTTCACGCACGCCCTCGCCACCGCCGACCACACCGTACGGGCCGGCGGCGCGAGCCGTGCCCTGGTCATCGGCGCGGACAAGATGACCGAGGTCACCGACTGGACGGACCGCACCACCTGCGTGCTGACCGGCGACGGCGCGGGCGCGGTCGTCGTCGAGGCGTGCGGCCCCGACGAGGAGCCCGGCATCGGTCCCGTGCTGTGGGGCTCGGTGCCCGAGATGGGCAACGCCGTCCGCATCGAGGGCACGCCGCCGCGCTTCGCCCAGGAGGGCCAGAGCGTCTACCGCTGGGCGACGACGCAGCTGCCCCCGCTCGCCCGCGCGGCCTGCGAACGCGCCGGGCTGACCCCCGCCGATCTCGCCGGACTCGTCCTGCACCAGGCCAACCTGCGGATCATCGAGCCGCTCGCCGAGCGCATCGGCGCCGTGAACGCCGTCGTCGCGCGCGATGTCATCGACTCGGGGAACACCTCGGCGGGGAGCATCCCCATGGCGCTGTCCAAGCTGGTGGAGCGCGGCGAGCTCGCCTCCGGGGACCCGGTCCTGCTGTTCGGCTTCGGCGGCAACCTGTCGTACGCGGGACAGGTCGTGCGCTGCCCGTAAGGGAACCGCTGCCTGTGAAGGCGGCGCGGCTCCAGAGGCTCGTAGACTGTAGACAAAAGGCAATCGTCGAGGAGGGGGCCGCGATGTTGTCCACAGGACTGCCGCAGGGGGCGGTGCCCCGACTCGAACGGCCGGGGCCGCTGAGGGAGCGGGTCTACGACGCGCTGCTCGAACTGATCACGACCCGTTCGCTGCGGCCCGGTCAGCACCTGGTCGAGAGTGAGCTTGCCGGGCACCTGGGAGTCTCGCGGCAGCCGGTGCGCGAGGCGTTGCAACGGCTGAACACCGAGGGCTGGGTCGATCTGCGGCCCGCCCAGGGCGCGTTCGTGCACGAGCCCACCGAGCAGGAGGCGGACCAACTCCTCACGGTCCGCACCCTGTTGGAGGCCGAGGCGGCCCGGCTCGCCGCCGCGAACGCCGGCGTCGCCGGCATCACGGCGCTCGACGAGCTCTGCACCAAGGGCGAACAGGCCGTGGCCGACGGCGACGTGGACCAGGTGGTCGCCCTCAACGCCGCCTTCCACGCCAAGGTGATGGAGCTGGCGGGCAACGTGGTCCTCGCCGAGCTCGCGGCCCAGGTGGACCGCAGGGTCCGCTGGTACTACACGCCCGTGGCCCGGCAGCGCGGCAGCCAGTCCTGGCTGGAGCACCGCGAACTGATCGCGGCGATCGCCGAGCGCGACGAACAGCGCGCCACGGACATCATGCGGGCCCACACCGAGCACACCCGCCGGACGTACCACCAGCGCGAACAGGGCTGAGAGCCGGTCGTCCGGTCTTCGCGCCCGTCAGGCCTTTGTCCTGTGACTGGAGAAAGTCATGGGTAATTCGTGCGCAACTTCTTCCCAGTCCCGGCAGGCGCTGCTACGTTCCCCTCGAAAGCTTGAAGGGAGCCCGAAGGCGACGGTGGCCGCGGCGACGGCGCGTCGGCCCGAGGGCAACGGCATGGGAAGCCCGATGAGGCGGGGAGGGGCGCGTGAGACGTATGACGGCTCGACCCGCCAATGCGCACCAGGCGCGGCTGTTGCGGCTGTTGCGCGACGGAGGACCCAACTCCCGTGCCCAGCTGGGTGATCAGGTCGACCTCTCGCGGTCCAAACTGGCCGTCGAGGTCGACCGGCTCCTGGAGACCGGCCTCGTGGTCGCCGACGGACTCGCCGCCTCGCGCGGCGGCCGTCGCTCCCACAACATCCGCCTGGCCCCGGCCCTCCGCTTCCTCGGCGTGGACATCGGCGCGACCTCGGTCGACGTCGCGGTGACCAACGCCGAGCTGGAGGTACTCGGCCACATCAACCAGCCCATGGACGTGCGCGAGGGCCCGGTCGCGGTCTTCGAGCAGGTCCTCGCCATGGCGGCCAAACTGAAGGCCTCCGGGCTCGCGGAAGGGTTGGACGGCGCCGGCATCGGCGTCCCCGGGCCCGTCCGCTTCCCCGAGGGCGTGCCGGTCGCGCCGCCGATCATGCCGGGCTGGGACGGGTTCCCCGTCCGGGAGGCCCTCAGCCAGGACCTCGGCTGCCCCGTCATGGTCGACAACGACGTGAACCTCATGGCGATGGGGGAGCAGCACGCGGGCGTCGCACGCTCCGTGGGTGACTTCCTCTGCGTCAAGATCGGCACGGGCATCGGCTGCGGCATCGTCGTCGGCGGTGAGGTCCACCGCGGTGCGACGGGCAGCGCAGGCGACATCGGCCACATCCGCTCCGAACCGGACGGACGCCCCTGCGCCTGCGGCAACAGGGGCTGCCTGGAGGCCTACTTCAGCGGCGCGGCGCTCGCCCGCGACGCCGAGGCGGCGGCCAGGGAGGGGCGTTCGGCGGAGCTCGCCACGCGGCTCGACGAGGCGGGGCGGCTCAGCGCCGTCGACGTCGCGGCGGCCGCGGCGGCGGGTGACGCCACGGCGCTCGACCTCATCCGCGACGGCGGCAACCGCACCGGCCAGGTCATCGCGGGCCTCGTGAGCTTCTTCAACCCCGGTCTCGTGGTGATCGGCGGCGGTGTGACCGGCCTCGGCCACACCCTGCTCGCCGCGATCCGCACCCAGGTCTACCGCCAGTCGCTGCCCCTGGCGACCGGCAACCTCCCCATCGTCCTCGGCGAGTTGGGCCCCACCGCCGGGGTCATCGGAGGCGCGCGGCTCATCAGCGACCACCTGTTCTCACCGGCCTGAGCCGACGCCCGCCGACGCCCGCCTACGACCGGTCCGTACGGAACGTAGCGACACATAGATCAGCACGCCCAGTACAGCGCGCACATCCCGTCCTGCCCTCCCGTCCTGTCCCGCCCCGCCCTGCCCTGCCTTCATCTGTCATGCCCAGCTCACTCCTGCCCTGCTGCGGCCGCCGCCGAGGGGAACCGTCATGGCATCCACATCACCCCTGCTCACCATGTCCGGCATCACCAAGTCGTTCCCCGGGGTCCGCGCCCTCGATGGCGTCGACCTCCAGGTCCAGGCCGGGGAGGTGCACTGCCTCCTCGGCCAGAACGGCGCCGGGAAGTCCACCCTCATCAAGGTCCTCGCGGGCGCCCACCAGCCCGACGGCGGCGAGATCACCTGGCGCGGCGAACGCACCACGTTCCGCTCGCCGATCGCCGCCATGCGGCTCGGTATCGCCACCATCTACCAGGAACTCGACCTGGTGGAGGGGTTGTCCGTCGCCGAGAACGTCTACCTCGGGCACGAACCGACAGCCGCCGGATTCGTCGTCCGCGGCCGGGCGGCCAGGGCGTCGACCGCCACCCTGCTCAAGCGGCTCGGGCATGCGGAGATCGCCCCCGGACGGCTCGTCGGCGAGCTCTCCGCCGCCCAGCGGCAGATCGTCTCGATGGCCCGCGCGCTCTCCCACGAGGTCCGCCTGATCGTCATGGACGAGCCGTCCGCCGCCCTCGACCCCGACGAGGTCGACAATCTCTTCCGTATCGTCGGGGACCTCACCGCCGACGGCGTCGCCGTCATCTACATCTCGCACCGCCTCGAGGAGATCCGCCGCATCGGCGACCGCGTCACCGTCCTCAAGGACGGGCGTGCCGTCGCGGGCGGCCTCCCCGCCAAAACGACGCCGACCAGAGACGTCGTGGCGCTGATGACGGGCCGCAACGTCGAGTACGTCTTCCCGGAGCGGCCACCCGCGGATGCCGTACCACCGGCCGAGGCGAGCCCGGTGTTGACCGTGCGCGGGCTGTCCCGGCACGGCGAATTCGAACCCCTCGACCTCGATCTGCGCCCCGGCGAAATCGTCGGCCTCGCCGGACTCGTCGGCTCGGGACGTTCCGAGATCCTGGAGACGATCTACGGCGCACGCAAACCCAGCACCGGCCAAGTCGCCGTGGACGGAAGGGTGTTGCGGCCCGGCAGTGTCCGGGCCGGTGTCCGCGCCGGGCTGGGGCTCGCCCCGGAGGAGCGCAAGGCGCAGGCCCTCCTCATGCTGGAGTCCGTCACCCGCAACGTCTCGGTCTCCTCCATGTCCCGCTTCAGCCACGGGGGCTGGCTCGACCGGGGCGCCGAGCGCGAGGCCGCGGGCGCCGCGACGCGCGAGCTGTCGCTGCGCCCCGACGAACCGAACGTCCCCGTGCGCACCCTCTCCGGCGGCAACCAGCAGAAGGCCGTCCTGGCCCGCTGGCTGCTGCGCGGCTGCCGCGTCCTGCTGCTCGACGAGCCGACCAGGGGCGTCGACGTCGGTGCCCGCGCCGAGCTGTACGCGGTGATCCGCCGCCTCGCCGACGAAGGCCTCGCCGTGCTGCTCGTCTCCAGCGAAGTACCCGAGGTGCTCGGCCTCGCCGACCGCGTCCTGGTCCTGCGCGAAGGCCGCGTCGTGCACACCGCACCCGCCCGTGACCTCGATGAACACCGCGTACTCGACCTCGTCCTCGAAGGGAGCCCGGCGGCATGACCCAGCCAGCCCCGGCGGCCGAGGCCGCCGCCCGCAAGACCGCCTCCACCGACGGCGGCAAGCCGTGGCGCGCCACGGTGGCCCGCGCCGACGTGCGCACGCTGTCCCTGGTCGGCGTGCTCGCCGCGCTGATCCTGATCGGCGGCATCACCCAGCCCGACTCGTTCCTCGACACCGACAACGTCCAGCTGATCCTCACCCAGGCCTCCGTCATCGGCGTGGTCACCGTCGGCATGACGTTCGTGATCATCTCCGGCGGGATCGACCTGTCGGTCGGCGCGATCGTCGCGCTCGCCTCGGTGTGGGCGACGACGGTCGCCACCCAGGAGTACGGCTTCGCGGGCATCCTCTTCACCGCCGTGATCGTCGGCCTGGGGTGCGGCCTGGTGAACGGCCTGCTCATCGCGTACGGCGGGGTGGTGCCGTTCATCGCCACCCTCGCCATGCTCGCCTCGGGCCGCGGCCTCGCCCTGCAGATCACCGACGGCAAGACCCAGATGGTCACCGTGGACGGAGTGCTGGAGCTCGGCGAGCGCGACTCCTACATCCTCGGCATCCCGCCGCTGGTCCTCGTCTTCGCCGGCGTCACCGTGGTCGGCTGGCTGCTGCTGAACCGCACCACGTTCGGGCGGCGCTCGCTGGCGGTCGGCGGCAACGCGGAGGCGACGCGCCTCGCCGGCATCGACGTCCGCAGGCAGCGGCTCTATCTGTATCTGCTCTCCGGCCTGTGCTGCGGCATCGCGGCCTTCCTGCTCATCGTCCTCGCGGGCTCGGGACAGAACACCAACGGCAACCTGTACGAACTCGACGCGATCGCGGCGGTGATCATCGGCGGCACCCTGCTCACCGGCGGCCGCGGCACCATCACGGGCTCCGTGCTCGGCGTGCTGATCTTCACCACGATCCAGAACATCTTCGCGCTCAACAACCTGGAGACCGCGACCCAGCAGATCGCCAAGGGCGCGATCATCGTCGCCGCGGTGCTCGTCCAACGTCGTACGGCCCACACTTCCTGAGCTGAGGGGTTCACCCATGCCAACCAACACGAGCCGCAGAGGACTGCTCCTCGGAGCCGCCGCCCTCTCCACCGGGGCCCTGATCACCGGGTGCACCAGCAACGAGACCAAGGACGACGAGGGCTCAGGGGACACCTCGCAGCAGGTCGCCGACGACAAGCCGGGCAAGAAGGTCACCATCGGCTTCGCCGGGCCCCAGGCCGACCACGGCTGGCTCAACGCGATCAACGACAACGCCAGGAAGCGGGCGGCGAAGTACGCGGACGTCACGCTGGAGGCGACCGAGGGCTCCAACGACACCGCGGCGCAGATCGGCCAGGTCGAGACGCTGATCAACAAGAAGGTCGACGTCCTGGTCATCCTGCCTGCCGACGGCAAGGCGCTCACCCAGGTCGGCCTGAAGGCGATGAAGGCGGGCATCCCCGTCGTCAACCTCGACCGCGTCTTCGCCACCCCGCAGGCCTACCGCTGCTGGATCGGCGGCGACAACTACGGCATGGGCCTGAGCGCCGGGCACTACATCGGCGAGAAGCTCAAGGACAAGAAGGACGCCCGCGTCGTGGAGCTCGCGGGGCTCGACAACCTCGAACTCACCAAACAGCGCAGCAAGGGCTTCGACGACGCCCTGAAGAACTACTCGAACATCAAGAAGGTCGCCCGGCAGGCCGCCGACTTCACCGTCGAGTCGGGCCAGTCGAAGATGTCCCAGCTCCTGCAGGCCCAGAAGAACTTCGACGCCCTGTGGAACCACGACGACGACCAGGGCGTGGGCGCCCTGCGCGCCATCAAGCAGGCGGGCCGCGACGACTTCCTGATGGTGGGCGGCGCGGGCGCGCTCTCCGCGTTCCAGGCCATCGAGGCGGACAACAGCGTCCTGAAGGCCACGGTCCTCTACCCGCCCACCATGGCCGCCTCCGCGATCGACCTCGCGCGCGCCCTCGGCCAGGGCAAGGGCGTCAGCGGCATGGCGGAGTTCGAGATCCCGTCCTTCGTCACCTGCTACTCCGCCGTGGTCGACAAGGAGAACGTCGGCCAGTACATGTCCACCGGCTTCAAGTGATGCGCACGCCCGCACCCCCCACCGAGCGTTTACGAGGAGGAGTACCGCATGCGTGAGACGGACACCGAGGCAGGGGCCGATTCCGGGGCGGCAGGCAAACGGCCGCTGGGAGTGGGCATGGTCGGCTACGCCTTCATGGGCGCCGCCCACTCCCAGGGCTGGCGCACCGTGGGGCGCGTCTTCGACCTGCCGGTGCGGCCGGTGCTCTCGGCCGTCTGCGGGCGCGACGGTGGCGCCGTGCGGGCCGCCGCCGACCGGCTCGGCTGGGCCCACGCCGAGACCGACTGGCGCGCGCTGATCGCCCGGGACGACGTCGACCTCGTCGACATCTGCACGCCGGGCGACAGCCATGCGGAGATCGCCCTCGCCGCTCTGGAGGCGGGCAAGCACGTGCTGTGCGAGAAGCCCCTCGCCAACAGCGTCGAGGAGGCAGAGGCGATGGCCGAGGCCGCCGAGCGGGCCCGCGCACGGGGCCAGGTGGCCATGGTCGGCTTCAACTACCGCCGGGTGCCCGCCCTCACGCTCGCCCGGCAGATGGTCGCCGAGGGGCGGCTCGGCGCCCTGCGCCACGTACGCCTGACGTACCTTCAGGACTGGCTGGTCGACGCCAGGTTCCCGCTCACCTGGCGGCTGCGGAAGGACCGGGCGGGCTCCGGGGCGCTCGGCGACCTGGGCGCGCACATCGTGGACCTCGCACAGTTCCTCGCGGGGGAGCCGGTGGCAGGGGTGTCGGCCCTCACCGAGACGTTCGTACGCGAACGGCCGCTCCTGGAAGGCGCGTCCAGCGGGCTCACCGGGGCGGGCGGCGGCCGGCTCGGCACGGTCACCGTCGACGACGCGGCACTCTTCACGGGACGGTTCCCCTCCGGCGCCCTCGCCTCCTTCGAGGCGACCCGCTTCGCCGCCGGCCGCAAGAACGCGCTGCGGGTCGAACTCAACGGCTCAGCAGGCTCGTTGGCCTTCGACCTGGAGCGGTTGAACGAGCTCTCCTTCCACGACCACACCGAGCCCGCCGCGTCGTCCGGCTTCCGGCGCATCCTCGTGACCGAACCCGACCACCCGTACCTCGAGGGCTGGTGGCCGCCGGGCCACGGTCTCGGCTACGAGCACACCTTCGTGCACCAGGCGCGTGACCTGCTGCTCGCCATCACCACCGGGGCGCGGCCCGAGCCCTCCTTCGCCGACGGCCTCTGTGTGCAGCGCGTACTCGCCGCCGTCGAGGAGAGCGCCGCCAAGAACTCCGTCTACACGCCGATCCCCGCCTGATCCCTGCCTGAGGAGGCCCGGTCATGCCGCGCAAGTTCACGCTCTTCACCGGCCAGTGGGCCGACCTGCCGCTCGAAGAGGTCTGCGCCCGCGCCAGCGAATTCGGCTACGACGGTCTCGAACTCGCCTGCTGGGGCGACCACTTCGAGGTCGACAAGGCGCTCGCCGATCCGGCCTACCTCCAGGGGCGGCACGCCCTGCTCGACAAGTACGGGCTCAAGTGCTGGGCCATCTCCAACCACCTCGTCGGGCAGGCCGTCTGCGACGCCATCATCGACGAGCGCCACCGGGCGATCCTGCCCGCCCGCATCTGGGGCGACGGCGAGGCGGAGGGCGTGCGGCAGCGGGCCGCCGCGGAGATCAAGGACACCGCGCGGGCCGCCGCGGCCTTCGGCGTCGAGACGGTCGTGGGCTTCACGGGCTCCTCGATCTGGCACCTGGTGGCGATGTTCCCGCCCGCCCCCGAGTCGATGATCGAGCGCGGGTACGAGGACTTCGCCGAGCGCTGGAACCCGATCCTGGACGTCTTCGACGCACAGGGCGTGCGGTTCGCCCACGAGGTGCACCCCTCCGAGATCGCGTACGACTACTGGACCACGCACAAGGCGCTGGAGGCCGTGGGCCACCGCACCGCGTTCGGGCTGAACTTCGACCCGTCCCATTTCGTGTGGCAGGACCTCGACCCGGTCGGCTTCCTCTACGACTTCCGCGACCGCATCTACCACGTGGACTGCAAGGAGGCCCGGCGCCGTCTGGACGGCCGCAACGGCCGCCTCGGCTCGCATCTGCCCTGGGGCGACCCGCGCCGGGGCTGGGACTTCGTCTCGGCCGGCCACGGCGACGTCCCCTGGGAGGACGTCTTCCGGATGCTGCGCTCCATCGCGTACGAAGGTCCCGTCTCGGTGGAGTGGGAGGACGCGGGCATGGACCGGCTCCAGGGCGCCCCGGAGGCGCTGGCGCACCTGAAGGCGTACGACTTCGAACCCCCGACGGCGTCGTTCGACGCGGCGTTCGGCGGCTCCGACTAGTCCCGGTCCCGCTCCTGTTTGTCCATTGACAGGAAAAAGTTCAACTTCGGTGCCGCGTAAGGGCTTTCCGCCCGGGACAAACGTGGCTACCGTCCCTGAGGTGTACAGGACATGAAGTCTCCGGGGTGACGGCGCACCCCGGCGCACGGCGCACCCACTCCCGTACGACTGTCCCCCCTTCCGGAGGAACCCCGTGCACAGGAAACGCCCAAGACTCCGCACGACACTCGCCCTGCTCACCGGCACCGTGCTCACCGGCGCGAGCCTCACCCTCACTGTCCCGTCGGCCGGCGCCGCCCCCGCGGACCCGCCCCCGGCGGCCGCCTCCCTCGCCGAGGACTTCCAGCAGGTCACCCTCGCCAAGGGCGAACCGGAGATGGGCGAGCCCATGACGCTCGCCGTGCTCCCGGACCGCTCGGTCCTGCACACCTCACGTGACGGCACGCTGCGCCTGACCAACGCCGCGGGCGACACCAAGGTCGCGGGCAGGATACCGGTCTACTCCCACGACGAAGAGGGCCTCCAGGGCGTCGGCATCGACCCGAAGTTCAGCGAGAACCACGCGATCTACCTCTACTACGCGCCCCCGCTGGACACCCCCGCGGGTGACGCCCCGGAGACCGGCACGGCCGAGGACTTCAAGAAGTTCGACGGCGTGAACCGGCTCTCCCGCTTCGTTCTGAAGAGCGACGGCACCCTCGACGCGGCCAGCGAGAAGAAGGTCCTCGACGTCCCGGCGAACCGCGGCATCTGCTGCCACGTCGGCGGCGACATCGACTTCGACAAGGACGGCAACCTCTACCTCTCGACGGGCGACGACTCCAACCCGTTCGCCTCGGACGGCTTCACGCCCATCGACGAGCGCGCCAACCGCAACCCGGCCTTCGACGCCCGGCGCAGCGCGGGCAACACCAATGACCTGCGCGGCAAGATCCTGCGCATCAAGGTCGCCGACGACGGTTCCTACACGGTCCCGGACGGCAACCTCTTCGCCAAGGGCACCGAGAAGACCCGCCCCGAGATCTACGCGATGGGCTTCCGCAACCCCTTCCGGATGAGCGTCGACAAACCGACAGGCACGGTGTACGTGGGTGACTACGGCCCCGACGCGGGCGCCGCCGACCCCAAGCGCGGCCCCGCGGGACAGGTCGAGTTCGCCCGGGTGACCAAGCCCGGCAACTTCGGCTGGCCCTACTGCACCGGCAAGAACGACGCCTACATCGACTACGACTTCGCGACCGGCACCTCCGGCCAGGCCTTCGACTGCGCGGCGCCGAAGAACGACTCGCCGCACAACACGGGCCTGACGGACCTGCCGCCCGCGCAGGAGGCCTGGATCCCCTACGACGGCGGCTCGGTGCCCGAGTTCGGCACCGGCTCCGAGTCCCCGATGGGCGGCCCCGTCTACCGCTATGACGCGGCGAACGCCTCCCCGGTCAAGTTCCCCGAGGCGTACGACGGCGACTTCTTCGCCGGCGAGTTCGGCCGGCGCTGGATCAAGCGCATCGAGCAGGGCGCCGACGGCACCGTCTCCAAGATCAACGCGTTCCCGTGGGCGGGCACCCAGGTCATGGACATGGCCTTCGGCCCCGACGGAGCCCTCTACGTCCTCGACTACGGCACCGGCTACTTCAACGGCGACGAGAACTCCGCCCTCTTCCGCATCGAGAACGCCACCGACGGCCACTCGCCGGTGGTCGAGGCGAGCGCCTCGGTGACCAGCGGCCAGGCGCCGCTGAAGAGCAAGTTCACCGCCAAGGCCACGGACGCCGACGGCGGGACGCTCACCTACTCCTGGGACTTCGGCGACGGCGGCAGGTCGACCCAGCAGAACCCCACCCACACGTACCAGAAGAACGGCGTCTACGCCGCGACCGTGACCGTCAAGGACACCACCGGCCGCACCGGCACGGCCAGCGCGCACGTCACCGTCGGCAACACCGCGCCCAAGGTGACCCTGGAACTCCCGGGGGACGGGCAGCTGTTCACCTTCGGCGACAAGATCCCGTTCAAGGTGAAGGTCACCGACCCCGAGGACGGGACCATCGACTGCGCCAAGGTCAAGGTCACCCACATCCTCGGCCACGACAGCCACGGTCACCCCGTCACCTCGGCCAACGGCTGCGAAGGCACCCTCCAGACGTCGGCGGACGGCGAGCACGACCCGAACGCCAACATCTTCGGGGTCTTCGACGCCGAGTACACCGACAAGGGCGCGAACGGCCAGCCCGCGCTGACCACCCACGACCAGAACATCGTCCAGCCCAAGCACCGCCAGGGCGAGCACTACGGCGACTCCAAGGGCGTCTCCGTGATCAACCACACCCCGGCCCACGGCGGCAAGACCGTCGGCGACATCCACAACGGCGACTGGGTCTCCTTCAAGCCCTACATCCTCGGCAACGCCACCAAGCTGACGGCGCGGGTCGCCTCGGCCGGATCCGGTGGCACGCTGGAGGTCCGCAGCGGATCGGCGACGGGCAGGCTCCTCGGCTCCGCGAAGATCGCGCCGACCGGCTCGTGGGAGACGTACACCGACGTCAGCACGGCCATCACGAAGCCGCCGACGGGAACCACGACCCTGTACCTGGTCTTCAAGGGCTCGGGCACCGGAGCGCTGTACGACGTGGACGACTTCACCTTCACCACCAGGGCCGTCACCGGCCGGAAGGGGTGACCGCGATGCGCACACGTGCCCGCGTCGTCACCGCGACGGCGGTGGCCGCCCTGCTCATCGGCTGCGCCTCGGTTCCGGCCGCCTCCGAGCCGGGGCCCGGCCGGGCGGGCGAGCGAGTGCTCGTCTTCTCCAAGACCGCGGGATTCCGGCACGACTCGATCCCCACGGGCGTCGCCACCGTCAGGGAACTGGGCGCGGAGAACGGCTTCACCGTCGACGCCACCGAGGACGCGGGTGCCTTCACGGCCAAGAACCTCGCCCGCTACGACGCCGTGATCTGGCTCTCGACCACCGGAGACGTGCTGAACGCCGCGCAGCAGACGGCGTTCGAGAAGTACATCCGGGCGGGCGGCGGCTACGTCGGCGTGCACGCGGCGGCCGACACCGAGTACGACTGGCCCTTCTACGGCGGGCTCGCGGGCGCGTACTTCCAGTCGCACCCCGCGATCCAGCCCGCGAAGGTGCGGGCCGAGGATCACGCGCACCCGGCCACGTCCCACCTGGGCACCGGAGCCTGGGACCGCACCGACGAGTGGTACAACTACCGCTCCAATCCGCGCGAGCGGGCCCGCGTCCTCGCCACGCTCGACGAGTCGTCGTACACGGGCGGCACCATGTCGGGGGACCACCCCATCGCCTGGTGCCAGAGCTACGAGGGCGGCCGTTCCTTCTACACCGGGGGCGGCCACACCAAGGAGTCCTTCGCCGAACCGGCTTTCCGCAAGCACCTGTTGGGCGGCATACGCTGGGCGGTCGGCGCCGCCCAGGCCGACTGTCGGCCGGAGAAGGGGTACGCGCCGCTCTTCGACGGCACGGCGGCCTCGCTGGAGGGCTGGAAGCAGGCGGGGCCCGGCTCCTTCGCCCTCAACGCGGACGACGGGACGCTCACGACCACCGGCGGCATGGGCATGCTCTGGTACGACCGCCGCGAACTCGGCTCGTACTCGCTCAAGCTCGACTGGAGGATGGCCGGGGACGACAACTCCGGCATCTTCGTGGGCTTCCCGCCCTCCGACGACCCCTGGTCGGCGGTGAACAACGGCTACGAGATCCAGATCGACGCCACCGACGTCCCCGAGAAGACCACCGGTTCCGTCTACGGATTCCGCTCCGCCGACCTGAAGCAGCGCGACCGGGCGCTGAACCCGCCGGGGGAGTGGAACACGTACGAGATCCGCGTCGAGGGCGAACGCCTCCGGGTCTACCTCAACGGCATCAAGATCAACGATTTCACCAACACGGACCCGGTCCGAAGCCTGCTCCAAGGTCACATCGGCATCCAGAACCACGGCGACGACGATGAGGTCTCCTTCCGCAACATCCGGCTGAGGGAGCTGCCGGGGAGGGGTGCGGGGGGTTCGGGGGCGGTTGGTCCGTCCGCATTAGGTGGTTTGTCCGGACGGGTTGGTGCGTCAGGACGGGTTGGTTCATCCGGAACGGTTGGTACGCCAGGGCGGGTTGGTGCGCCCGCGCCAGTTGGTTCGCCCGGACCGGCTGGCCCATCCGCACCAACTGGTTCATCCGCACCAACTGGCCCATCCGCACCCACTGGTTCATCCGCGCCGAGCGGTTCAGGCGCGGGTCGCTAGACGGCGGCGGGCGGAGGACGCCGGACCTCCGCCCGCCGTCTTGCACCGCACTCACGTTCCTCGAGCTCCTGAGTCGTGTCCCGAGTCCCAAGCTCTTGAACCATGGCAGGAGGCAGCCGTGTCCACATCCGCGACCTCTACATCCGCGCCCTCTACTTCCCCCTTCGGGACCTCGCCCACCGGGACCTCGCCCACCGGGACCTCACCCATCGGTACCTCGTCCGCTGACGCCCCGGCCGCCGATACCCGGCCCGTCGGGGTCTGGTTGATCGGGGCACGAGGCTCGGTCGCGACCACGGCCGTCGCGGGCTGCGCGGCCATGGCGGCCGGTCTGCACCCGCCCACCGGCATGGTGACCGAGACGGCGCCTTTCCTGGACCGCTCCCTGCCGACGTTGTCCTCCCTCGTCTTCGGCGGCCACGACACCACCAGCTGCCCGCTGCCCAAACGCGCCGAGGAGCTCGCCGCGGGCGGCGTCCTGCCGCACGACCTGCCCTCGGCGGTACGCGCCGAACTCGCCGCCGCCGACGCCGAGATACGCCCCGGTGGGCCACAACCGGGCGACACCCGCAGCGACGAGGAACTGATCGATGCCTTCGCCACCGACCTGCGCGACTTCCTACGCCGCCGTGGCCTGGCCCGCGCCGTGGTGGTGAACGTCGCCTCGACCGAACCACGTCCCTCGGACACCGACGAGCGACTCCCCGCCAGCTCCCTCTACGCGGCGGCAGCACTCCGGGCGGGCTGCCCCTACGTGAACTTCACCCCCTCGACCGGTCTGCACCACCCCCGCCTCACCGAGGCGGCGCACGCCAGCGGCCTGCCGCACGCCGGCCGGGACGGCAAGACCGGCCAGACCCTGCTGCGCTCCGTCCTCGGCCCGATGTTCGCGCAACGGGCCCTCGCCGTGCGCGCCTGGTCCGGCACGAACCTCCTGGGCGGCGGGGACGGCGCCGCCCTCGCCGACCCGGCCGCCGCGGCCGTGAAGAACGCGGGCAAGGAACGCGTCCTGGCCGACACGCTGGGCGCCGCCCCCGAGGGCGAGGTCCACATCGACGACGTCCCCTCCCTCGGTGACTGGAAGACGGCGTGGGACCACATCGCCTTCGACGGTTTCCTCGGCACCCGCATGGTCCTGCAGACCACCTGGCAGGGCTGCGACTCGGCCCTCGCCGCCCCCCTGGTCCTGGACCTCGCCCGTCTGACATCCCGCGCCCACGAACGCGGCCTCTCCGGAGCGCTCCCCGCCCTCGCCTTCTACTTCAAGGACCCGGACCCCGGCGCCCCGTCAGCACTGGGCGAGCAGTATGCGGCGCTGCTCGATTTCGCGGCACAGCTGGGAGGGGAAGGATGAGCGGCGCGCCCGCTTCCGGAAGCGACCTGCGCCGCGCCCCTCGCCCGACGGCTCGACCTCCGCACTCCGTACCGGCGGGTGAGGCCTCATGACGGCCACCCGCGCCTGGGCCGAACTCCTGCGCCTGCCCGCCCTGTTCACCGTCCCCGGCGACGCCCTCGCCGGCGCGGCGACGACCGGCCTGCGCCCCAACCGCCGCACCCTCCTGGCCATCAGCTCCTCCCTCTGCCTGTACGAAGCCGGAATGGCCCTCAACGACTGGGCCGACCGAACCGAGGACGCCGTCGAACGCCCCGAGCGCCCCCTCCCTTCCGGCCGCATCACCCCACCCGCGGCCCTCGCCGCGGCCACCGCCCTCACCGCCGCGGGCCTGGCCCTCGCCTCCAGCGCGGGTCGGCCCTCCCTGGCCACAGCGGGCGCCCTGGCCGCGACGGTGTGGGCCTACGACCTCGGCCTGAAGCACACACCGGCGGGCCCGGTGGCCATGGCCACGGCACGCGGCCTCGACCTACTCCTCGGCGCGACGGCTACGGCGGGGGTGGGGGCGGGTGCTGGCGAGGGTGCGGGTGCGGGTGCTGGCGAGGGTGCGGATGTGGGTGCGGGTGTGGGTGTGGGTACGGGCTGGGGTCGGGGTCGGAGGTGGAGCCCGTACTCGGGTGACAGCCGGAGCGCCACGGCCGCCATACCTTCCGCGGGAGCACTCGCCGCCCACACCCTCGCCGTCACCGCGGTCTCCCGCCGCGAGGCCCAGGGCGGCTCCTCCGCCGCCCCCTTGGCCGCGTTGGCAGTGACAACGGTGCTGGCCCGGCTGGTGGGAGGCGACCGCCGCCCTCACTTTGACGGTACGGGGAACCGTTGGGGCGGAGGGAGCGCAGGGGACGAGAGGAGCGGAGGAGGCGCAGGGAGCGGTAGGACCCGAGGCAACGGAGGAAGCCGAGAAGGCGGCGGGACCCGAGGCAGCGGCGGGGCTCGAGGCAGCGAAGAGACCCCAGGCAGCAGAGGAAGCGGAGGGATCCGAGCCAACACCCCCCTCGTCACCTCCCTGGTCGCCCCCCTCATCACTCCCCTCCAAACCGCCCGGCGGCTCCTCCCCGGCGCGCTGTCCCTCGCCTACATCGGGACCGCCGCAAAGCCCCTGTTCCACGCTGCTCTCAATCCATCACCAGCCCTCACCCAACGTGCCGTCGGCGGCGGGATCCGCGCCATGATTCCGTTGCAGGCCGCACTTGCCGCCCGCGCCGGCGCCGCCCGCACCGCTCTGCTGACCGTCGCCCTCGCCCCCGCCGCCCGGAAGTTCGCACGGAAGGTGAGCGTCACATGAGCGAGAACACTCCTCGGTGCCCGGCCCCGCCCGACGGGCTCCGGTTCGGCTACGGCACCAACGGCCTCACCGACCTGCGTCTCGACGACGCCCTCGGCCTCCTCGCCGACCTCGGCTATGCCGGCGTCGGACTGACCCTCGACCACATGCACCTCGACCCCCTCGCCCCCGATCTCGCCGCCCGCACCCGCACGGTGGCCCGCCGTCTCGACCGCCTCGGGCTGACCGCCACCGTCGAAACGGGCGCCCGATACGTTCTCGATCCGCGCCGCAAACACGGTCCCTCCCTCCTCGACCCCGACCCGGAACAACGCTCCGCCCGCGTCCGCCTGCTGACCCGCGCCGTCCAGGTCGCCGCCGACCTCGGTGCCCATGCCGTGCACTGCTTCAGCGGCATCCTCCCGGCGGACACCGCCGATGACGTCGCGTGGCGGCGCCTGGCCGACGCGCTCGGCCCCGTTCTCGACGCCGCGTCGGGCGCCGGTGTACCGCTGGCGGTCGAGCCCGAACCCGGCCACCTCCTCTCCTCACTAGCCGACTTCCACCGTCTGCGCCTCGAGCTCGACGACCCCGACCCCGAACTCCTCGGTCTCACCCTCGACATCGGCCACTGCCAGTGCCTCGAACCGCTCCCTCCAGCGGAGTGCGTACGCGCCGCCATCCCCTGGCTGCGGCACGTCCAGATCGAGGACATGCGTCGCGGAATCCACGAGCACCTGCCCTTCGGAGACGGTGAGATCGACTTCCCGCCCGTCCTCGAAGCTCTGGTCGCAGGCGGCTACCAAGGGCTCACCGTCGTCGAACTGCCCCGCCACTCCCACGCGGGCCCCGAACTCGCAGCCCGCTCCATCGCCTTCCTCAACCGAGCAGCGGAAGCAGCAACCGCCCCAGGGGCCCCTGCTCCGGCGGCCCCAACCTCGGAGCCCCCAACCTCGGAGCCCCCAACCCCGGTAGCCGCCGCCCCGGTGGCCGCCACCGCATCCGCCGATCCCGCCGAAGGAGGTACCCCGTGACCGACACCCCCGGGATCGCCGCCCTCCGCGCCCGTCTCGAAACCGACCTCGGCGGCGCCGCACGGGCCTGGCTCGACCAGGCCGTCGCCGAGGCCGCCGCGTACAGCGAGCGAGAGGAAGGAGAGAGGCAGGGGCCCGTCTCCACCTGGGAGATGAGGTTCGCCGAGGCCGGGCGCCGCTGCGGCCCCGACCACGTGGACGCCGCCCGCGTCCTCCTCCTGCACGCGGCGAACGCGTCCCCGGACACCCTCACCCGCGTCTACGCCCAGGGCACCGCCGCCGAGCGCCGCGCCGTCCTGAACGCCCTGCCCCACCTGGTGCCAGGACCCGACGCCCTTCCGCTCGTCGAGGACGCCCTGCGCACCAATGACACCCGGCTCGTCACCGCGGCCGTCGGACCCTACGCCGCCGCGCACCTCGCCCCGCACGACTGGCGCCACGCCGTCCTCAAGTGCCTGTTCACCGGCGTGCCCGTGGATGCCGTCGCCGACCTGCCGAGACGCGCACGCGGTGACGGCGAACTCGCCCGCATGCTCGGCGACTACGCGAGCGAGCGCACCGCCGCCGGCCGTCCCGTCCCCGGTGACCTGCATCGCGTCCTGTCTCTGACCGCCCCCGAGCCCACCGCGGCCCCGGCGGCTCCCTCGGCCCCCGCGGCCCCTTCGACCGGCGAGGAGCAGAAGTCCTGATGCGCATCTTCGACCCCCACATCCACATGACCTCCCGTACCACCGACGACTATCAGGCGATGTACGCCGCCGGTGTCCGCGCGGTCGTGGAACCCGCCTTCTGGCTCGGCCAGCCGCGCACCTCGCCCGCCTCCTTCTTCGACTACTTCGACTCCCTCCTCGGCTGGGAACCCTTCCGCGCCGCCCAGTACGGCATCTCCCACCACTGCACGATCGCCCTCAACCCCAAAGAGGCGAACGACCCCCGCTGCACGCCCGTCCTCGACGAACTGCCCCGCTATCTCATCAAGGACAACGTCGTCGCCGTCGGCGAGATCGGCTACGACTCCATGACGCCGGCCGAGGACACCGCGCTCGCCACCCAGCTGCATCTCGCCGCCGACCACGAGCTGCCCGCCCTCGTGCACACCCCGCACCGCGACAAGCTCGCCGGCCTGCGCCGCACGATCGACGTCGTCCGCGAGTCCGCCCTGCCCCCGGACCGCGTCCTGATCGACCACCTCAACGAGACGACCGTCAAGGAGGCCAAGGACAGCGGCTGCTGGCTCGGCTTCTCCGTCTATCCAGACACCAAGATGGACGAGGAACGCATGGTCGCGATCCTGCGCGACATCGGACCCGACCAAGTGCTGATCAACTCGGCCGCCGACTGGGGAAAGAGCGACCCCCTCAAGACCCGCAAGGTCGCCGACACCATGCTGGCGGCCGGATACGACGAGGACGACGTAGACCTCGTGCTGTGGCGCAATCCCGTGGCCTTCTACAGCCTCAGCGGACGCCTCCAGCTCGACGCGCGGGAACCGGACGCAGCCACCCACGAAGGCAACTCCATACTGCGCGGCGGGGCGTGAACCATGCGCTTCCGGCACCCCGACGGTTCCACCGTCCACCTCGCCTACTGCACGAACGTCCACCCGGCCGAGACCCTCGACGGCGTACTCGCTCAGCTCCGCGACCACTGCGAGCCCGTACGCAAACGGCTGGGCAGAGACCGCCTGGGCATCGGACTCTGGCTCGCCAAGGACGCCGCCCGCGCCCTTGGCGCCGACCCGGCCGCCCTGCGCGGCCTGCGCACCGAACTCGACCGGCGAGGCCTCGAAGTCGTCACCCTCAACGGATTCCCCTATGAGGGCTTCGGCGCCGAACAGGTCAAGTACCGCGTGTACAAACCGGACTGGACCGACCCGGAACGGCTGAGCCACACCACCGAACTGGCCCGGCTGCTCGCCGCCCTGCTCCCCGACGACGTCACCGAAGGGTCCATCTCCACCCTTCCGCTCGCCTGGCACAGCCCCTTCGACGCCACCCACGCCGAGACCGCCGGCGCAGCCCTCACCACGCTCGCCCAGCGCCTCGACGCCCTCGCCGAACTCACCGGCCGCTCGATCCGTATCGGCCTCGAACCGGAACCCGGCTGCACCGTCGAGACGACCGCCGATGCCATCACCCCGCTCACCGCGGTCGGCCACGACCGCGTCGGTGTCTGTGTCGACACCTGTCACCTCGCCACCTCCTTCGAGAACCCGGACACCGCACTCGACGCCCTCGCCGCTGCGAACATCCCCGTCGTCAAGGCGCAGCTGTCCGCCGCGCTCCATGCCGAACACCCCCACCTCCCCGAGGTACGCGAAGCACTCTCGGCCTTCGACGAACCCCGCTTCCTCCACCAGACCCGCACCCTCACCAGCACCGGACTGCACGGCACCGACGACCTCGGTGAAGCACTCACCGCCGGCACCCTGCCCGACACAGCGCCCTGGCGCGCCCACTTCCACGTCCCCCTGCACGCGGCCCCCGCCGTGCCCCTCACCTCCACGCTTCCCGTACTCCAGAACGCCCTGACCCGACTCGTCGGCGGTCCTGAACCCCTCACCCGCCATCTCGAAGTCGAGACCTACACCTGGCAGGCGCTCCCGCCCGCACTCCGCCCGCGCGGCCGCCCCCAGCTCGCCGAGGGCATCGCCGCCGAGCTCGCCCTCGCCCGCGACCTCCTGACCGACCTCGGCCTCAAGGAACTCCCATGACCCCGACCCCCTTGCTGGTCCTGGACGTCGTCGGCCTCACCCCCCGCCTCCTCGACCACATGCCCCACCTCAAAGCGCTCGGCCAGTCCGGATCCAGAGCCCCGCTCGGCACCGTCCTGCCCGCCGTCACCTGCGCCGCCCAGTCCACCTTCCTCACCGGCACCACCCCCGCCGAGCACGGCATCGTCGGCAACGGCTGGTACTTCCGCGAGCTCGGCGACGTACTCCTCTGGCGCCAGCACAACGGCCTCGTCACCGGCGACAAGCTGTGGGACGCCGCCCGTCGCGCGCACCCCGGCTACACCGTCGCCAACATCTGCTGGTGGTACGCCATGGGCGCCGACACCGACTTCACCATCACCCCCCGTCCCGTCTACTACGCCGACGGCCGCAAAGAACCCGACTGCTACACCCGGCCCCCCGGCCTCCACGACGAGCTCACCGAGAAGCTCGGCACATTCCCCCTCTTCCACTTCTGGGGACCCGGCGCCGACATCGTGTCCAGCCGCTGGATCGTGGACGCCACCCGGCACATCATCGACACCCGCCACCCCGACCTGGCCCTTTGCTACCTCCCTCACCTCGACTACGACCTGCAGCGCTTCGGACCCGACGACCCGCGCTCCCTGCGGGCGGCCGGCGACCTGGACGCGACCCTCGCCCCGCTCCTCGATGACGCGAAGGCGGAGGGCCGGACCGTCGTCGCCCTGTCCGAGTACGGCATCACCCGGGTGAACCGGCCCGTCGACATCAACCGGGTGCTGCGCCGTGCCGGACTGCTCGAGGTGCACACCCAGGACGGCATGGAGTACCTCGACCCGATGGCGTCCCGCGCCTTCGCCGTCGCCGACCACCAGATCGCCCACGTCTACGTCCGCCGCCCGGAGGACCTCGTCGCCACCCGCGCCGCCCTGAAGGACGTCCCCGGCATCGAGCAACTCCTCGACGACGAAGGCAAGAAGGCGCACCATCTGGACCACCCGCGCGCCGGTGAACTCGTCGCCGTCGCGGAGCCGGACGCCTGGTTCACGTACTACTACTGGCTCGACGACACCCGCGCCCCCGACTTCGCGCAGCTCGTCGAGATCCACCGCAAACCCGGCTACGACCCCGTCGAGCTCTTCATGGACCCCCAGGACCCCTACGTCCGCGTCAAGGCCGCGAGCGCGCTGGCCCGCAAGAAGCTCGGCATGCGCTACCGCATGGCGGTCGTGCCCCTGGACCCGTCACCTATTCGCGGCAGCCATGGCCGCCTCCCCACGAGTGAGGACGAAAGTCCGCTCATTCTCTGCTCCACCCCCCGTGCCGTCAGCGGCCCCGTCGCGGCCACCGATGTGAAATCGCTCCTGCTCGACCTCGCGGGACTGCGCTGATGTCCGCCCGCCGCGCCGCTGAATCTGCTTGATCTCCACTGAACCAGAGGGCTCGGACCCTGCCATCAGGGCCCGGCCCCCAGCGATCCCTGATCCGTTCCTCGAACCCATCCCTGACCCGTCCCTGACCCCCCTGACCCTGCCGAGGAGAACCGCATGAGCCACCAGCCGTCCGCCACCGCCCCCGAGCTCGCCCGCAGACTCAGCCGACGCGGCATGCTGGGCGTGGCAGCCGGGGCCACCGCCGCGGCCCTCGTGAGCGCCGCCGCCCCCACCGCCACGGCCGCACCCACCCAGGGGCGGGGCCACGGTCACGGCCACCCCGTCCTGCCGCCGGGGCGGCTCGGCATCCAGCTGTACAGCCTGCGCGACAAGGTCTCCACCGTCGGATTCGGCCCGGTCTTCGCCGAGTTGGAGAAGTACGGATACGACGAGATCGAATTCGCCGGATACACCCAGGGCTCGGCGGGCGCCATCACCCTCGCCCAGCTCAGGGCGCTGGCCCGCGATCACGGACTGCACCCCATCGGCTCCCACGTCGGCTACTACGACGACAGCAACCCCGGCGCGTACACGTTCGCCCAGAACCTCACGAAGGTGCTCGACGACGCCGAGGCCCTCGGCCTGAAGCACATCGGCACCGCCTCAGGACCCTTCCGCTACGGCAGCACCGTCGACGCCTGGAAGCGTGCCGCGGAGGACTTCAACACGTACGGCGAGGCGGCCCGCAAGCGCGGCATGAAGTTCTACCAGCACAACCACGCCGAGGAGTTCTCCTTCGCCACCGACAAGCCGAACGTCCGGCTCTACGACGTGCTGCTCGCCGAGACCGATCCCGATTTCGTGTACCTGGAGATGGACATCTACTGGGCGTTCAGCGCCCAGTTCCGCTTCGGCAAGCGGCCCGACGGTACCCCCGCCCCCTTCCAGCCGCTCGACTACGTACTCAAGCAGCCGCACCGCTACCCCCTGTTCCACGTCAAGGACGGCGTCCGGGACGAGAGCACCCGTGACGGATACCGCATGACGGACGTAGGCGACGGTGACATCGACTACAAGAGGTTCCTGTCGAAGGTGACCGCCCGCACCCACCAGGGCCGGCGCTACCACCACTGGCAGACCGAGCACGACAATCCGGCCGAGTCCTACGCCTTCGCCCGCAAGTCCAGCGAGCACCTGCACTCGCTGCGCTCCGGCCGCTGCGGCGACTGACCGTACGGCAGCACGGACGGGGCCCTGCCGCCCGACGGCGGAGGGCCCCACCCGGAAGTGACCGCAGCGGACGCTAGACCAGGGCTTCACGCGCGCGTGGCGCCCCCGGCTGCCGCAGCAGCAAGGAGAGGCCCGCCGCGACCAACGACACCACCCCGGCGGTCGTGTACGCGCCGACGTACCCCCAGGAGTCCACGACCATGGCCCCCATGCCACCGCCGAACAGGCCGGACACCAGCTTGGCGCTGTACACCATGCCGTAGTTGGAGGCGTTGTTGTTCTCTCCGAAGTAGTCCGGTACCAGTGCCGCGAAGAGCGGATAGAAGGCGCCGCCGGCGAATCCGGACAGGAACGCGAAGACGAGGAACAACGGCTGGTTGCGCATCTCGCCCGCCCACAGCACCCCGAACTGCGCCACCGAGAGCGCCAGACAGACGTACGTCAAGGTCGGCTGCCTGCCCATCCGGTCCGAGAGCCAGCCCACCACGCCGCGTCCCGTGCCGTTGATCACCGACATGACGCCCATCGACGAGGCGGCGATCAGCGGGCCGAAGCCCATCTCCTTCGCGAACGGCACCTGGAAGGAGATTCCGAAGATCGACACTCCGGCGCAGCACAGCATGCCCACCCACATGAGGGGGATCACCCCGGTGCGCAGGGCCTCGCCGGGCGTGAACTGCCGTACCGCGGGCGGGTTCTTGGCCAGGGCCGCCGCCGTGCGTGGGTCCCCGTCGAGCCGTAGCGGGTCCACCGAGGCCGGCCACCAGTTCTTCGGCGGGTCCTTGAAGAACAGCCCCGCCACCAGCGTCACGGCCAGGACGTAGAAGCCGACGAGATCCAGCACCGTCCGGTAGTTGGAGGTGTCGAAGCCGTACGAGAACAGGAAGATGAACGGCACCGCGCCGTAGGCGAACCCACCGTTGACGAAGCCCGTCTTGCCACCGCGCCGCTCGGGATACCACTTGCCGACCATGTTCACGCACGTCGAGTAGATCAGACCCGAACCGACGCCACCGAGCAGGCCGAAGCCGGCCATCGCCACCGCCACGTTCGGCGCGTGGCTGAGGCTGACGAAGCCGAGCAGAGACAGGACCGAGCCCGTCAGCATCGCCGCCCTGCTCGTCAGGAGCCCCTTCTCGCGCAGCTTGCCCGCCGGGAAGGAGACCCCCGCCTGGAAGAAGATCCAGACGCTGAGCACCCAGAACGTGTTCGACGACGTCCAGTGGTGCGCGGCGGACAGGGTGTCCTCCGCCGCCCCGAACGCGTACTCGAAGACACTGATGGCGAGCATGGCCACCCAGGGCAACGCCACCATCGTCCAGCGGGGCCGGCCGAGGATGTCCCGGTCGCTCTCGCCGATGCGGTAGACGCGACCGCGCGCGTCCTTGAGCTCTCTGTACGGCGTGTCGCGGTCGGCCGCCGCATGGGGGCCGGCGATGGGTTCCGCCGTCATATCAAGCCATCTCCTCACCGAGGGGTTGCGGATTGGGGCTGATGTCCTTGGATTTCGGCCTGCCGGCTTGCGACAGGAACAGTGCGATGAAGTCGGCATGGCGCGCCGGGCGCAGCGGGTCGACGTTCGCGGGCCACCAGTTCTTCGGCGGTCTCCGGATACCACTTGCCGACCATGTTCAGGCAGGCCGCGTAGACCATGCCGGCACCGGGGCCGGCGGGCACGCACCGCGGGCCGGCCCCGAACCGGTCACCTCATCGGCCGCCCTCCAAGAGCCCGGCCGCCCGCGCCCAGCGGTACTTCGCGCCGAGCGCGGCGACCGGCTTCTCGGTCGTGTAGGGGTACGCCACGACGCCGCGCTCGAACAGGTACTGGCAGGCCTCCTCCACCTCGACATCGCCCGCCAGCGACGCCACCACGGGCTTCTCGATGCCGCGCGCACGGAACTCGGCGACGACGCGCGCCGTCAGCTCGGCGAAGACCATGGGCGGGGTGACAATCGTGTGCCAGTAGCCGAGGACGAGGGCGTGGATGCGCGGGTCTTCCAGGCCGAGCCTGATGGTCGCCTCGTACGTGGAGGGGGGCTCCCCGCCCGTGATGTCCACGGGGTTGCCCGCGGCCCCGAAAGGCGGGATGAAGGCCTTGAAGGCGGCGTCCAGGTCGTCGGGGATCTCCATCAGCTTCAGGCCGTTGTCGGTCACGGCGTCGGAGAGCAGCACCCCCGACCCGCCGGCGCCCGTGATGATGACGATGCCGTCGCCCTTCGGAGTGGGCAGGACCGGCAACGCGCGCGCGTACTCGAGCATGTCGTTCAGCCCCGGCGCGCGGATCACGCCCGCCTGCCTGAGGATGTCGTCGTACACGGCGTCATCGCCCGCCAGGGCGCCCGTGTGGGACCCGGCCGCCTTCGCCCCCGCCGCGGTGCGGCCGGCCTTCAGGACGACGACCGGCTTCTTGGGGACGGTCGCCCGCGCGGCCTCCACGAAGGCGCGGCCGTCCTTGAGGTCCTCCAGGTGCATGGCGATGCACTGGGTGTGGGGGTCCTCGCCGAACCAGGTCAGGAAGTCGTCCTCGTCCAGGTCCGCTTTGTTGCCGAGCCCGACGATCGCCGAAACACCTGTCTTCGTAGTGCGCGCGAAACCGAGGATCGCCATGCCGATGCCGCCCGACTGGCTCGTCAGGGCGACCGATCCCTTCACGTCGTACGGGGTGCAGAACGTGGCGCACAGGTCCTGCCACGTCGAGTAGTAGCCGTAGATGTTGGGACCGAGGAGGCGCACTCCGTGCCGTTCACCGATCGCCACGATCTCGTCCTGGAGAGCGTGTTCACCCGTTTCCGCGAACCCGGAGGGGATGAGGACCGCGTTGGGCACGCCCTTGCGGCCCACCTCCTCCAGGGCCGACGCCACGAACTTGGCGGGGATCGCGAAGACCGCCACATCCACCTCGCCGGGAACGTCCGTGACACTCTTGTACGCCTTGCGGCCCACGATGTCATCGGCCTTGGGGTTCACCGGGTGGATCTCCCCGGAGAAGCCGCCGTCGATGAGATTGCGCATCACCGAATTGCCGATCTTCCCCGGCTCGTTGGAGGCGCCGATGACGGCGACGGAGCGGGGCTGCATGAGCCGGCGCATCGAGGCGAGCATCTGCGCGCGCGTGTACGTGCGCCGCGCTTGGGGGGCCTCTTCGGAGAGGATGATCCGGATGTCCGCCGCGATCGCGCTCCGGGGGGTGGCGATGACCGGGTTGAGGTCGACCTCGGCTATCTCCGGGAAGTCGGTGACCAACTGGGAGACCCGGCGGATCTGCTCCGCGAGGGCCCGCCTGTCCACCGGCTCCGCGCCGCGCACCCCGCGCAGGAGTTCCGCCGCCCGGATCGAGTCGAGCATCGAGGCGGCCTCGTCGGCGTCCACGGGCGCCAGGCGGAACGTGACGTCCTTGAGGACCTCCACGAGCACACCGCCGAGCCCGAAGGCGACGACCTTCCCGAACGTCGGATCGGTCACCGCTCCCACGATGACCTCCTGCGCCGACGGGCCGCCCGGCAGCAGTTCCTGGATCTGGACGCCTTCGATGCGGGCCCGCGCGTCGTAGGTACGCGCGTTCTCGACGATCCGGTGGAAGGCCGCCCGTACGTCGGCGGGGCCCTCCACACCGACCACCACGCCGCCCGCGTCGGTCTTGTGCAGGATGTCCGGGGAGACGATCTTCATGACGACTGGGCCGCCGAACCCGGCGGCGTGCGCCACGGCCTCGTCGACATCACTGGCTGTTGCCTCGCCCGGTACGGCGATTCCGTAGGCGTCCGCGATGATTTTTCCCTCGGGAGCGGTCAGCGCCGTACGTCCCTCGGCGCGCACCGCGTCGAGGAGCGTGCGCACCGCCCGCAAGCTGTCCTCGGCCGTCACTCAGATCACCCCGTCCGTCTTGAGCAGGCGCAGTTCCTCGTCGCCGAGGCCCAGCTCGCCGATGAACACCTCTTCGTTGTGCTCGCCGAGCAGGGGTGAACCGACCACGTCCACGGGGGAGTCGGAGAGCTTCAACGGGGAGCCGACGGTGGTGAAGCTGCCGCGCTCGGGGTGTGGGACCTCGACGACCATCTCGTTGGCGATCAGGGAGGCGTCCTCGATGATCTCCCTGGTGGACAGGATCGGGCCGCAGGGGATGTTGTGGGCGTTGAGCCGTTCCAGGACGTCCCACTTGGGCAGCGTCGCGGACCACTCCTCGATGAGCTGGAACATCTTGCCGAGCTTGGGCAGCCGGGCTTCCGGAGTGGACCAGTCGGGGTCGTCCGCCAGCTCCGGGCGACCGATGAGTTCGGTGATCGGCCGCCAGCCCACGGGCTGCACGATGACGTAGACGTAGTCGTTCGGGCCGCCGGGCGCGCACCTGACGGCCCACCCGGGCTGCCCGCCGCCGGAAGCGTTCCCGGAGCGCGGGACCTCGTCCCCGAAGACCTCGTTGGGATATTCCGCGAGTGGCCCGTGTGCGAGCCGCTGCTGGTCGCGGAGCTTGACTCGGCAGAGGTTCAGCACGGCGTGCTGCATGGCCACGTTCACGCGCTGGCCCCGACCCGTGCTCTCCCTCTGGAAGAGGGCGGCGAGAATTCCCGCGACGGCGTGGATGCCCGTTCCGGAGTCCCCGATCTGGGCGCCAGTGGCGAGCGGCGGGCCGTCCTCGAAGCCGGTCGTCGACATGGAGCCGCCCATCGCCTGGGCGACCACTTCGTAGGCCTTGAAGTTGGTGTAGGGGCCGTCTCCGAAGCCCTTGATCGAGGCGTAGACGATGCGCGGATTGATCTCCTGGATGCGGTCCCAGGCGAAGCCCATACGGTCCACGGCGCCGGGTCCGAAGTTCTCGACCATGACGTCGGATCGCCGGATGAGCTCCGTGAGGAGCTCCTTGCCGCGTTCGGTCTTGGTGTTGAGGGTGATGCTCCGCTTGTTGCAGTTGAGCATGGTGAAGTACAGGGAGTCGACGCCGGGGAGGTCGCGCAGCTGCTTGCGTGTGATGTCCCCGGAGGGGGCCTCCAGCTTCACCACGTCGGCGCCGAGCCAGGCGAGCAGCTGGGTGGCGGAGGGGCCGGACTGGACGTGCGTCATGTCGAGGACGCGGATGCCTTCGAGAGCCTTGGTCATGGCCGGGCTCCTCACTTGTACATGGTCTGGTTCATGGTTCCCGGGGCGTACGCGTCGGGGTCGACCCATACATTGATCAGGGAGGGCTTGCCGGACTCGCGGGCGCGGCGCAGCGCGGGCCCGATGCCGGCCGGATCGCGCACCTCTTCGCCGTGTCCGCCGAGCATCTGGGCGAACTTGTCGTAGGGGACGTCGCCCAGGGTGTTGCCGACGCGTTCGCGCTCTTCGCCGTACTTGGCCTTCTGGCCGTAACGGATCTGGTTCATCGAGGAGTTGTTGCCGACGATCCCGACGAAGGGGAGGTTGTAGCGGACGAGGGTCTCGAAGTCCCAGCCGGTGAGACTGAACGCGCCGTCTCCGAAGAGGGCCACCACCTCCTTGTCGGGGCGTGCCTGCTTGGCGGCGAGGACGAAGGGGATGCCGACGCCGAGGGTGCCGAGCGGTCCCGGGTCCATCCAGTGGCCGGGCGACTTGGGTTGGACGACCTGCCCCGAGAAGGTGACGATGTCGCCGCCGTCGCCGATGTAGATGGAGTCCTCGGTAAGGAAGTCGTTGATTTCGCTCACCAGGCGGTACGGGTGGATGGGTGAGGCGTCGGACTTCAGGCTCGGCAGGCGCTTCTCGATCGCGGTCTGCTCGGCCGTGCGCAGCTCGTCGATCCACTCCTTGCGCCGGGTGGCCCCGCTGCTGCCGTCTCCGTGGAGGGTGCGTCCTGACGCGGCTTCGGTGACCGACTGCAGGACCAGCCCGGCGTCCCCGACGATCCCGAGGTCGATGTCGCGGTTCTTGCCGACGGTGCGGTAGTCGAGGTCGATCTGGACGACGGTGGCGTCCGGCGAGAGCCGCTTTCCGTAGCCCATGCGGAAGTCGAAGGGGGTGCCGACGACGACGATGAGGTCGGCGTTGGAGAAGGCGTATCGCCGCGAGAGCTGGAAGTGGTGGGGATCCCCGGGCGGCAGTGTGCCTCGGCCCGCGCCGTTCATGTAGGCGGGCACGTTGAGGGTGCGTACGAGCTCGATGGCCGCCTCGGTGCCACGGGTCGTCCACACCTGGCCGCCGAGCAGGATCGCGGGCTTCTCGGCGTGCACCAGGAGGTCGGCGAGCTTCTCGACCGCCTCCGGGTCACCGGCCGAGCGGGTGGAGGCGCGGTACCGGCCGGCCTCGGGGACGCGTGCCCTGTCGGCCGGCACCTTGGCGTCGAGCACGTCACGGGGTATCTCCAGGAAGGACGGTCCCGGGGCGCCGTGGTAGCACTCGCGGAACGCCATGGACACCATGTCGGCCGCGCGGGCCGTGTCGGGCACGGTCGCGGCGAACTTGGTGATCGGCGCCATCATGTCGACGTGCGGCAGGTCCTGGAGTGACCCCATCTTGTGCTGGCTGTGGGCCCCTTGTCCGCCGATCAGCAGCATGGGGGACTCCGCGCGGAAGGCGTTGGCGACACCGGTGACGGCGTCCGTCGTGCCCGGACCTGCCGTCACCACGGCGCAACCCGGCTTGCCCGTGACGCGGGCGTAGCCGTCGGCGGCGTGGGCGGCGACCTGCTCGTGGCGCACGTCGACGACGTCGATGCCCTCGTCGACGCAGCCGTCGTAGATGTCGATGATGTGGCCGCCGCAGAGGGTGTAGATGACCTCGACGCCCTCCGCTTTGAGCGCCTTGGCGACCAGGTGCCCACCGGAGATGTCGTTCTGGCTGTTGTCCTCGGGCATGACGAAGTCCTGTCCCTTCGTTGGAGAGTTGGAGTGCGCTCACACGCTTTCCGGGCGCCCTCAGAGCAGACTGCATACAGTCGACGAACACTGTATGCAGATTGTTATCCCGCATCCGGTGAGTGGTGTACAGGGGGCGTGCGGCACTTTTCGGGAGCCAGGGGAGCGCATCCGGACAGACACGGTGGTCACGGCATATGGCGGACCGACGGCCGGACCCTGCCCGCCAACCACGCTCGCGCGGCGACAGGGAGGAGCTCTTCGGTGGGTTCGACGGGTCCTTGCGCGGCGCGCTCGTGGGCGGCGAGGTGCTCGTGCGTGCCGTGACCCGGGCCCCGCGGAAGAGGGGCTGCCGGGCAACTTCCCGAGCCAACACCGCATGGTGTGATGCCCGGGGCGAGACGGGAGTGCTCGCGGAGGGGCGACACCGACATGCCCATGGAACGGTACGGGTCCGTCAGCCGATGCCCTGCCGTTCCAGACGTCAGCCGATGCCCTGCCGTTCCAGACGTCAGCCGAAGCCCTGTCCGTCCAGATGTCAGCCGATACCCTGTCGGTCCGGGAGGAGCGCGAACGCGCGGTCCGCCGCCTCCGGCACCGAGCGCTCCACCGCCTGCGCGAGGAGCCCTCGATGCCGCAGCAGCGGCTCGCGTCGATCCTCGGGGGCGAGCAGCAGCAGATCGTCGAGACCGGCCAGCATGCGGCGCGTGACCTGGGGGTTACCGGCCGCGCACCCCCTGATCTCGGTGAACCCCAGATCGACCAGGGCGGTCCAGTCCGGCACGGACTGTACGAGTCGCAGTGCCCCGTGCCGGTCGCGGTGCCCGAGCGCGCCCAGGGGGTACGGGGCGATCGACGCCAGGAACTGCACGATGCGGTCCAGAGCCTGGACGGCGGTTGTCGGATCGTTCACCGCGGGGGAGAGGGCGCGCAGCGCGATGTCGGAGAGCTGCCGCAGACCGAACCCGAGATCCTGGTGGAAGGTGCGCTCCACGCCCACGTACACGGTGTAGCCGAGCGCCCGGCGCGAAGGCGCGGTCCCGCCGTGCACCGTGAACACGGGCGTCCCCGGCACCACGAAGTCGCCGATCCGCGGGATCAGCCGCAGCACGATCCCCTGGCGCCGGGCCGCCCGCACGGCCCGCGCGATGTTCACGTCCCGCAGCACGCCTGCCCTGCCCCGGTGTGTGACCCGGGCGGTCTCGGGACCGAGCTGCTCCGTTTCCACCGGAAGCTCCGTGGGCTGCTTCACCGCCACCCGGAACGATTCGTGCGCGATCCTGTCGATCACGAAACCGATCCGCATCATCCGCACCGTCCCGTTCACGTACGCCACGAACAACAGCAGGCTCAGCAGCACCATCGCCATCGCGATCACCGCCTCGACCAGCGGTGCGCTCGTCAGGAGCCGGGGGTCCCGTTCGCTGTCGAACGACGTGAGCGTCATCAGGGAGAAGAGGAACGTCGCCATGAACCCGGCAAGCGTGATCTTGGTGATGCGGGACCGGACGTACAGCCGCACCACCCTGGGGCTGAACTGCCCGCTGGCCATCTGGACGGCCACCAGCGAGATGCTGAAGACGACACCGATGAACGTCATCATGGCGCTGCCGATGGTACTGATCACCGCCCTGGCGTCCTCGGCGATGCCCATCAGGTCCTTGATCCCGTCGTAGTCGCCGTTGTCCCGCAGCGTCTCCACGATCAAGGTGTCCAGTTCCGACGCGGCCCACCACAGGAGCATCGCCGCCACCAGCGCCGCGGTCGGCGCGAACCACATGGTGTCCCGCAGGTGCTCGCGCAGCGGGGACAGCATCCGGGGCCGACGCACCTTCATGTCGCCGAGCGCCCCAGCGGTACCAGTAATCGACCCGTCACTCATGGTGAGACTGTAGGTGGCTGGGTGCGGGCCACCGTGCATCTCCCGGCGGACGGGCGGATAGGCAGGTGAAAGGCACTCCGAAACCTTGGTATTGTTGTCCATGTCGCCGCGGGGAACACCCGCTCGGCAGGCACCCGGTCCGGGTGGCGGAATGGCAGACGCGCTAGCTTGAGGTGCTAGTGCCCTTTAACGGGCGTGGGGGTTCAAGTCCCCCCTCGGACACCAGCTGGGACGTTCACGAGATCGTCCCGAAGCGTTCACGAATTACCGGTCGAGTCATGTGACTCACCGGTATTTCGTCGTTTCTGGGGCTTTGAGCCTCGTGATCGGCTCGATAAGGGGGTGAGGCGGTGGCGGTCCAGGTACTGCGCTTCTCACCTGCGGAAACAGGACATGCCTGCGCGACGGCTGGTGGCCGTGGCGCAGGCATGTGGGGTTTTCAGGGGGCGGAGCGCTGTGGAGGTGTGTCACTCACGTGGCGGAGGCTCGACCTGCTCGGTCGGAAGCGGTCGCGCCTGGGGCGGGTCGGAGGGCTCACCGGGTTGGGCTGCGGCGCTCTGCGTGCTGGCTTTGCGGGGCTGGATGCCCTGGTCACGGAGGAACCGTCGGATGGCTCTGAGGTTCGCCACGAAGATGATGACGGCATTGAGCAGGGTCTGTGCGACGCGTCCGTGCGGCAGGCGGAGCTGGGGATTGTCGATGCTGTCGAGGGCGGACTTCTTCAGGTTGCCGTTGCCGCCCTCGTTCTGACTGCGCAGTCCGGACCAGGCTTCCTGCCACAGAGGGGTGAGCAGGGCGTATTTCTGCCGCCACTTGGCCAAGACGGTGCCCGGGACGGTGATGCTCATCCCTCTGCAGATGTCTGGGTAGACAGGGGTGTCCCTCTTGGGCCTGGGAATGGTGGGCAGGGCTGCCGGGGTACGGACAGTGGGGGCGTCGAGGTCGACGACGGTGGACGGGCGTGGCTGGGGTCGGCGGTAGCAGGTGACCGTGGCGTGCGGCCCGAGGGCGGGGCACTGTCGACGCTGATCCCCTGCGGGCCCGTATTCCTTGATCTTGGCCTGGTAGTCCTTCCGGGACTGGATCAGGTTGAGTGCGTGGGCGCGGTCTTCGTCCGTGCGGCTGTCGATGTATGTGGCGCCCGCAGTTACGAGCGGGGTGGGCATCAGCGGGCAGTAGAACTCGCCGCCGACCAGCTGCATGCCGCGGAAATCTCCCTGCCGGTCGACCTTGTCGTCGTTGTAGTGCTTCACCGCGTTGAGGCCGAGTTTGAGCAGCTGCAGATGCAGGTTGTGAGGCTTGGCCTGGGTGATGCCCCGGTCGGCGCAGAACAGGTCTTTGACCAGGCCTCGTTCGAAGGCTGGCTGGATGGCGCGCAGGGCGGCCGGGCCGGGTTCGGTGCCCGGGGTGTGGAGGATCATGCCGAGGCAGACCGCAGGATAGGCGCCGGCGAGGTCGCCATGGCCATGGCCTGGGAACGCGGCCATCATGGCGTAGCGGAACTCTCTCTTCTCCGGCGCCCTGGCCTTCTTCTCCCGTGCCGACTTGGTCTTGCGAGGCACTGGCTTGTTTGCCGTGCCGCGCCGGGTGCCGGTGTTCGTGGAGGCCGCAGCTTTGCCGCTGGGCGACTTCTTCTGCGTTCCTCCCTTCACGTACATCCCGGCGGTGATCTCAAGCGAGGCCCGGTCCTGGTGGTAGTCCGGCTCTTTGCCCCAGACCGGAACCGGAGTGTCGTCGACCGCGATGTGGCCAGGCCACCGAGCGAAGTCGCCGCGCCGGTAGGAAGCCATCACCGGAGCGAGAATCAGATCCTGGGCGATGGCCTCCAGGTTACGCACGGTGTCCTGGTTGTCGCGGGCATTCCACTTCCGTCGGATCTTCTTGGCCTCGCTGAGAGACAGCCGCTTGCGGCGGTCGTGCGGTGCAGGGTCGAGGCGCCGGGTCATCGAGGACCAGGACCGGTAGACGCGCTTCGACGTCGCGTACTGGTGGTGCGCGACGCGGTCGACTTCTTCTCGGGTTGCGCCCTCGCGGATGTGCAGGTCGACGTCGGGGACGTCAAGGAGGGCTTTGGATCCTGGAGACAGGGCGAAGAAGAGCGTCTCCCATGCGTCGTTGATGTTCGCGCTCTTGCCCATGTACTGCGACAGGACCAGGCCGATCAGCACTGTGCGGAACGGGAAGCCCTTCGGGCCTGGCCGGTGCTCGTTGGTGGGAAGGCGTTCCAGTACTCCGCTGTGGCGCACGAGGTCGAAGACCTGCCTCACAACGCGGTCGTTGAGGGTCCGGCCGGGGGCTTGCGGTGCAGGGCGTAGAGCGAGGCCGGTACGTCGGCAGGGTTTGTCTTCCGGGTTCTTCCTGCTCATGCCGCCGCCCCCCGCAACAGATCGGATGCCTCCGCTTCGGGCACGTCGTGGAGGAAGACGAGGTAGCGCGAGAGGCTGTGCAGGGTCCCGAGTCCGGACGCTTTGAGGATCACCTTCAGCGGAATACCTGCATTCAGCAGATCGACGAGCCAGGTTGTGCGCAGCCGCTGGGTCTGCAGCACTGCACCGTCACAACGGCCGATGATGCGCGGGTACCTGGCCAGCCAGTCCGATGCGATGTGCTTGCTGGTGCGGTCCTGCCAGTCCGGCCGGAAGGCGTACGCGTCTGCCGGGATGTGGGCGGCTTCCGCCAGCAGCAGTTCCGCGTAGGCGTACCAGCATACGACAGTGCGCGGACGGCGCCCGTGCACCTTGACCAGTGCCCGGCCGGTGGGGCCTGCGAGGATGTCCCGCCCCTGAACGTACACAAGATCCTCAACGGCGAGCCCGCAGCCGACGCCGAGACAGAACAGAAGACAGGCGTTGCGTCGCTGGGCGGGCGTGGGCAGGCTCTGCGCCCAGATCAGCCAGTAGGCGATTTCTGCCGGCGGGTAGGGGGCCACTGGGACGGCGGTGGCCTTCAGCCGGATCGGCGGATGCTGTCCGAGCTGGTCCAGCAGGAGTGCTTCGGAGGCCCGGCGCAGCTGGCTGCTGCAGGTTCGGCGGCTGTTGGCGGCCATGTCGCGGCAGCCGACGAGGATGAACCGTTCGACGGTGCTCTGGTCAAGGATCACCGAGGGTTCGAGCGGGAGGCCCTGGGCCTCGACCCAGGCGACCAGCCGTGCGAGCGGTGTCATGATCACGTCTGGGCCGTAGGGTCCCGCTGCGGCGGCCATGAATCCCAGCGAGCGGACGACCGGAGCGATGCGGCGCCACTGGGCGGGTGGCACCGTCTCCGCCTTCGGTGCGTAGGCCAGCAGGCGATTCGACACAGCGACCTCCAGGCGCAAGGCCCATGACAGGTGGCCGGTTAACCGGCCGCTGGTGTCAGTGTCGATCACGATCTGAAGGAACGCATCTTTATGACCGGAGGCCGAGCGCGCACGGCGCCGCCATGGAGCTACGCCGTCGATCCGGAGGAGTGGCCGGATGCCCGGATCGCCGGGGAGCCCGCCGCGGCGGTGGTCCAGACGATTGCCCGCCGCCTCGCCGCCGCCCTGCGTGAGAGGCCGGAGCTCTCGCTGCGTGCACTGGCCGCCCAGAGCAACGTCGGCAGACAGACCATCGGCGATCTGCTGGCGGGCGCCACCTGGCCGGATGTGCTGACGGTCTGCCGACTGGAGCGCGCCCTGGGCCTGGCGCTCTGGCCCGGATCGAATGCGACCCAATGTGCTCATGACTGATCCCCAATTGCCTATTTGAGGTCAGTCGTGCACGCTCAAGTGCCGGATGGCGCAGACGCCCTATAACGCCACCCGTGGGAGCGCTAGAGTGAACGTGCGCGACGGACCAGAACCCTGCTAGGAGAAGCGTCCGTTCGCGTGTTTGGCGGCCTCCCTCGACCGCTAATCGAGGGAGGCCTGCTTGTTGGGTTAGGGTCGTTCTCGGGTAGATCAAGCAGCCCGGGATGACAGCACGGCCCGGAACATTCCCGGTGCTACGTTTTCCACCTCGCCAAGTTGCTTCATACGGTTGAGGGTTTTCCCTACGGATGAGCGGACCGTCGCGTCCGCTCCCGGGCGCACCGCCGCCGCAATATCGGTGATGGACATTGCCTCTTGAGCGGCGCACAGGAGTATGAGGATCGCATCGCGCATGCTTCCGTTACGCGGTGGTCCCAGGGCCCGAGTGCCCATGCCCGCGCAGGCATCTTCGGACGAAGGATCCTCGCCGGCGACAGAAACTTCACACGGACCCTCCCGGGAAGGCTGGGCGGTTTCCGTGTCCTCGTCGGCGTCCGACGGCACTTCGCAGGCATCGGTGGGTTCGACGCCCTGGCACATCATCGCGTACACAGCTTCCAATGTCGCCAACTCGCCGCGCAGTGAAGTGATCAGCTCCTTCACGGCATGCCGGGCCTGGCCGATATAGACACCCTTGTCTAACGCAGGTGCGCTGGTCCGGTATCCCGCCATAGCGAACTCCTAAGGAAGGCCGCTGCCAGTGTAGGGACGGCACACTGTGGCACGCACGCAGTTCCTGTGAGGCGCTGTCAAACGGTCAGCAGTGTGCTCAAGCACGGCAAGTCCGGTCGGGGTTATCGCAGGACTCGACCTGTCTTGGTGCAGAGTTGGCTCGCCGGGTTCGAGCGATGCGGCACCGGAGCTGGGGGACGTGCCACGACAGAAACCTGACGTGTGGATTCTGTCGAAGCTCCCGGTCCCCGGGAACGTTTGAGCGCTACGGTTCCTTCATGGTGGATGGCAAGCATCTGTCGGCGACAGAGGCCTTGGGTTCGGCGACGAAGGCCCTGGATGTTCTAGTCCTGGCGTATGACCGGGGGGAAATCGGTGTTACCGAAACCGCCCGGGAGCTTGGTATCTCACGTTCCACCGCACACCGCATCCTGGTCACCCTGCAGCGCACGGGTTTCCTGCGTCACGATCCTGGCCAGCACGGATACTCAGCGGGGCCACAGCTCGTACGCATGGGGCTGGCCGCGATCGCACAGTTGGACGTCCGACGACAGGCGCGCAGATCCCTAGAGGAGCTCTCCGAGAAGCTGCAGGAGACGGTGTGCCTGTACTCCCTGGATGCGGCCGTCGTCCGACTACTCGACGGAGTCGAGTGCCGGCATGTCCTGCGCGTCAGCGTTCCGCTCGGACAGGAGTTCCCCGCCCACGTCACAGCGGCGGGCAAAGCCCTGCTTGCACTGCGCGACCCGGCAGATGTACGCGCGACACTTCCGGCCGCGCTCCCTGCCACGGCGGCAGGAAGCATCACTGAGTGGCCGCTGCTTGAGGTGGAGTTGGAGGAAGTCAGAGTCCGGGGATGGGCGGCAGACCTTGAGGAAAGTGCACACGACCTGCACGGCGTAAGCGTGGCCATCCGCAACCGCATCGGGGAACCGCTCGCCGCGATCTCCGTGTACGCACCCGCCGTACGTTTGCGTGAACAGGACATGCCAGCGGTTGCCACGGCCCTGCAGGAGACCGCCACCACGATCGCCAGGGCAGAATGACAGCGGGCGCCGAGGTGCCGGGATTCACGGCCCCAGCATGATCCGCCCGTCCGGGATCCACCCCTCCAGATATCCCGTCAACAGCACATCCACATCTGGCAGATCGCACCGTGTGCACAACTCCTGCCACTGCTCAGGCCCCGCCCAGTGTGTCGCTCCCCAGGGCAGATGCTCCGGCGGAGCACCAGCCCCAACGAGACGAAAGATGAACACGTGCGCCTCTCGACGGCTCCGGCCTATGGGCACAGGCACCTGAGCCCAACGGCATCCTTCAACGGCGCCCCCGTGCACCGGCATTGCGCCGACCGCATCGCGGAGTACGCGCACTGCCGCCTCACGGTAGGGCTCTGCGGCTCGGACCGATCCTGACGGGAGCACCCATCGGGGAGCAGCTCCAGGCAGGTCGTCTGCCACCAGGGCAAGCCGCCCGTCCGAGCTCAGCAACGCGACGAACACCACCCGCCGCATCCTGGCAGGCGGCACGGTAGGGCACCTCGAACTCTCGGCGGCGTCCAGGAAAGCAAGCACAGTCCAATCGTGACATGTGGCCGCTTAACCGGCCACTCGTGTCCTGGATCGACGGGAGTTTCATTTCTGAGCTTGCTGCGGTGAATGTGATCCGCGCCCGGGCAGCCCACAAGCCGCACGGATACCGCAATGACCGCTGCCTGAGAATTGTGCAGTCGGCCACTCTGGTGATGTCGCTGATCACCGAGCGCAGCTTCACTGCAGCGGGTCTGCCGCTACCTCGGGTGGCGGCAGATCTCGGGGAGCCGCGACGACTTCAGGAGTCGCTCAAGCGCCGGGACCGCGTCATGGTAGAGGGCCGGTCCTGACGCACCTGGCATGAGTCGGCGCAGGGCACGCGTCGCGATGTCGGCGAGCGTCGCACAGATGTCGGCGCCTATTGCGATATCCAGAGTGCCGGCAAGGTCCACTTCGCGATCGTCCCACTCGTCGATGCGCTCTGTGAGGAAGTCCACCGCCACGGACTGTCGGCGGGCAAGAAGTAGCAGCTCACAGGCGTGCATGGCGTCGCGGAGGTCGAAGCGGAGGCGGGCGGCGAGCCCCGACGGCCCGAGTCCCGGCTCCTGGCAGGTGATGACGAGTTCGTCAGCATCGCGGGTCTTGGCGATGATGCTCAGCTGCATGCCGCCGCGCACAAGCAGCTCCTCCGCCGCCTGCCGTTCGCGTTCGTCGTGAAGGGCGATCGACCACCACGGGAGCGGGCCCCATGTGCCGTGTGTTGTTTCATGCTCAAGGAAGGGGTAGAAGATCTGGTAGCGCTTCAGCAGATGCTTCTGGAAGGTGGCGAGGCAGCCGTCCTGGAAGTGCTCATCCTTGCTGCGCTCACGCAACAGCTCGTACTCGATGGCGCTCATGCCCTCCACGGCCAGCGCGATGCGTTCAAGCTGCTCCTGGATGATCTCCGCGGCCCGCACGAGAACCCCGCGGAACTCATCGCCCGACGGAGCCTGATCGAGGAGACGGCCCAGAGCGCGCTGCGCGACCTGGCAGCGTACGAGATCGCCGCCAAGGCTCACCAAGTGGCGGGCCTTGAGAGTGCTCCAGGGGCGGGTGGACATCCAGCTCTCCCAGGCCTGGTCGCCGCCACCACGCTGGGTCAGCACCATGGCTCCGGCATTGCCGACCCGGAAATCCGGCTCGGCCTTCAGCCTCTCCCACAGGTCGGGGTACCCCTCCAGCGGGAAAGCGGGCAGCGAGGAGTGCGCCGCGAGGACACGTGAGTCCGCTGTGTCCCACAATTCGCTCAGCTCCCGTTCCACACGCGAACGAGGCACAGTACGGCCCCGCTGGGCAGCCCAATATTCGATCAGCAGCATGTAGGTGCTCTCCGGACTCCAGGGGAGCAGGCCCAGGCCGTCGAGTACCACAGCGGTGTTGGCCAGTCCGTCGTGCTCGAACCCGAACTGTATCTTGCCGATGAGTTTGGTGAGTTCTTCGGTATCAGGGCCGGGCGCCGCGAATAGCGGGCTGGCGGCGAGCATTCCACGGATGTTCGATGTGTTCTCGCCCCGGGCGAGCTGGACGGCGACCCGCGCGACCAGCATGGAGCCGATGAGCCTGGGCTCGCCGAGGTCGTCGCGCAGGCGGTCCTTGCCCAGGGCCGGGACATCCCTCACGTGCCACAGCAGCCCCTCTTGGATCTCACGGAACCACTCTTCCCGCTGCGCCGTGAGCTCTCCGGACGTGCTGCGCGACATGCTTCTCCCCTGTTGGATGCGGCTGCTGAAATGCGGTGTTTTGGTCAAATGCCCATGACCGAGGCCCGGGCTACTGTCCTCCGCCAGCCGTCTTGGTGGCCCCACCGTGCTTGGTCACGCGCGGGCGGCATCGGATGCGTACGGCCCCGTGAGTGAACGCCGGGTCCGTGGCCTTGCTCGCCCACACGTATGCCTCGCCTGGCTGCAGTCGCGACATCTGGTCGGAACTGAGTGTGGAGAGTGCGGCGTTGGCCTTCTGCAGGTGCTTGAGCCACGCGGGGGAGGTGAACTTGTGCAGGATGACATGGTCGGAGAGTTCGATCAGTGAGATCGGGACCGAGGGTGGGTCCTGGCTGGCGACCAGGATGCTCATGCCCTTGTGGCGCATCTCTCGGACGGTCTCAACCAGCCCTGCCACTAGGTCCGGGCTGTCGATGTACTTGTGAGCCTCGTCGAACACGACGAGCTTGTTGAAGTGCTCGCCGCCGTCGCGGGCTTCCGCGAACAGCTGCATCAGGACGACGAACAGTCCGAGTGCCTCGTCCTTCTCGATGAACTCGTCGCGCAGGTCGACGATGATCAGCCGACCCGGCCGGACCAGGCTGGTCAGACGCGTTGTGTCGTCGATGTACTCGGCGGCGAGGTTGAGCCGTTCCTGCGCCAGCCGCTTCAGGTGATCGGGTAGTTCGGACTCCTCCACGCCCTGGCGGATGGCCGCCAGGTTCAGGTTGTCCCGGTGGGCTCGCATGATGCGAGTTAGCTGGCGGATGTAGACGGACTGGTTGCCGACCGCGCCCATGAGGAAGCGCCAGTGCGCGGCCTGCAGTTCGTTCGACGCGAAGGTGAGGGGCTGCACCTCGATACCTGGGTACTCGGAGCGCCGCTCTGCGAGCTGGGCCGCCGGCACGAGGAGCAGGACATCCTGGAGGGCTTTGGGCTGTGCCCCGTAGCGCTCCTTGAGCGCTCGGAGCTGCGTCTCGTCGTCGTTCGGATGCGCCATGGACGTGAACTCGGGCGCGTAATCCTGCGTCTGGCTGTAGTGGAAGACCACGGTCGCCAGCGGATGCGGTAGCTCGTTCACGGGGGGTGCCGGGAGGGAGGCCATTTCCATGATGCTGCCCAGGGTGTAACTCTTGCCGCCGCCCTGGACGCCGAACAGGCTGATGGTGTGCGTCTCATTGAGGTCGAGGGCGATGGTACGGCCGGCGATGTCACCGAGTACGCCGTACTGAGGGGACGGGCGCATGACGCCGAGGAACGCGTCCGGAACGAGTGAGGGAACTGCGCGGGGCACGTCGGTAGCCGGTGTGTCATGGGACGCCGTATAACTGACGACCGGCGGCGATGGCGCGGGCTCCGGCCTTGCCTGTGCCTGTGGCGACTCACTCAGCGTGGTCGACGGGGACGGCTGCTGAGGACCAGGAACGGTGTCCGTGGGGGCGGTTCCTGATGTCGCCTCCACAGCTTCTGGGTAGGCAGGTGTCTCTCGGTCCGCTGCCGGCGAGGCGGGTACGTCTTCGACCTCTGGCGCGCGGAACGCAGCGTCGGCAATCCGGGGGACCGTCAGATCGAGCCGAGACAGGGTGGCGGTTGGATCACCGCCGCTGCCATAGGGAGTGTCATCAGACGGTCCGAGGTCCTGAGGCTGCGGCTGGACCTTGTTCTGGACAGTCGGGATCGCGTCGATCAGTTCCTTGATCAGGTCGCGGCCGATGCGGTGGAACTCTATGGCGTGGTCGAGTTCCCGGTCGGTGCCCGACCGGGCGAGGTCGAAGACCAGTCCACTGCGGGTGAACTGCAGCGTATAGCCGTCGTCGAGGCGGTCCAGAAGGCGGTGTGCTGCCTCGTACGGGGCCTTGCCCATCGTGCCGTGACGGAAGGCACGTGTCAGGTAGAAGCGGAGCAAGGAGCTGAGCCCGAGGTTCTTCACACCGCGGTCGACACGGTCCGGAGTGCTGCGATGCGGGTCGAAGGCGGTCGCGAGAACGTCCTGGCTGCGCTCGAGCTGCTCGGCGACCTTCGCCTTGAGCTGCTGGTAGGCGCCGATGTTGTTCAGGGCTGTGTAGCACTTGACCTCGACCAGGCGGCAGGTGATCGTCCTGCGCCGGTCGTCGAGGTGAAACAGGGCCAGATCGCTGCGGCGGAAGGAGAGGGAGTCCCCCAGTTCTCGCACCTGGCGGCGTGCTTCGCGATACAGCTCTGGGTGTGCGTCCAAAGGGACGATGATTTGGTTGGTGAGGACACCCTGGTAGTCGAGGTAGAGCCGGGCGAGCGAGAGGCCGAGGACTTCCGTGCGCTGGGTGGGAGCGGCGGACGCCAGCTTGAAGGCCAGGTTCCCCGACAGCAGCCGCAACTGGTCGAAGAATGTGTAAAGGTGCCGCTGGTCGACATCCAGGTCGTGGTCCGCGGCGACTGGACCGAGCAAGGCGCGCAGTTCGTCCACGGACTTGGAGCTGACCATGATCTGGTGGCCCAGAGTTCCGCCTGCCTGCGGCACGTAGTCGATGACGTACTCGGGACGTCCGTCATCGCCGGAGTGGTCGAAGTACTCCAACCCCAAGGTCCGGTCGATGGTGACGACCCAGTCGCTGACTTGATGGGCCTGGTACAGCAGAGCTCGGTCCGCGGTTTCCAGGGCGAGCACGGCGCAGGGGACGTGTCGCAGTGCGCGGCCTGCGGTGGCAACACTCGCGGCGGCCGAGGCCATGAGCGCGGGGAGGTGGCCGAGAAGCGTGGTGAGGTCCTCGGCATCGTCCAGAACCGGTGCTTCGCCGTGCCGGGGGAACTTGCGCCACGCGACCTGCTGTTCGTTTTCCACGTACCGCGATGCCATCGCCTGCACCAGTCCGTGGACCGGCGCGTGCGCGATGTCCTCGTGCTGGGTTGAGCCGAGCTGTTCCCCGCCGAAGGCATCGATGAGAACGGTGAGGTGCGCGTCGAAGTCGCCAGGGTTGGCAGTGAACTCGTCCACCGACCGGACGGAGAAGGCCAGCTTCGCCTGGAACGCGCCCCCCGAAGGGTTGAGGAACGCCTCCGCCTCGGCGGCCGAGACCTGGGCCTCCGCGCGCAGCAGCTCAGCGAGCGCCTCTCCCGCCTCCGGCGCCTCCGGATCGCCAACACACAGACGCAGGTCGAAGCGGAGAGACCGCGTCACCTCCCGCCGTTGGAGCTCCAGCAGCATGTCGGCAAGCAGCTCACCGCGCCCCGCGTTCACCACGTTCATCACGAGGGTGTGGACATACGGATGCAGGCGCACATAGCGCTCCACGCGGTCTGCGAGATGCGTGCCCGACAGACCGGTGGACCCGGCACCGGTACCAGATGTAGCAGTCGGCAGTCGCAGTACCGAGGCCAGTTGGCCAAGCAGCCCGCGTGGGTCTTCCACCTCACTGGGCAGGTAGGCCCCCCAGTACGGAGTGAGGTTCTCCGCAGCCACCAGGAGGCGTCCGTCCTGCCGCGGCACCGCGAAGGGAAACCCTAGCGAGGACAGCTCGTCCATCAGCGAGCCGCGAGCGGCGATGACCTGGCGCCGGTCGGCGCCCGTCAGCCGCGTGATCCAGTCGGCTCCCAGGGCCGACCAGGTCGCCAGCCACAGGGCGCGTAGCGGGTGCGTAGGAGCCACTAGCAGGACGTGGTGGCGTTGTCCAAGCCCATCGGTGAGCGTCGCGGCCACGCAGTCGAACTGCAGGATCTGGGCGAGACGGACGAGAACTGACGCCCGCTCCGTGTCCCCGGCCCGCTCCAGGTGGTGCAGTTGCGCCGCGATGAGCTCGGTGTACGCCTGCGCGTACGCGGCGAGCTCTATGCGCACCGCCGAGAAGTCGACGGCCTCGGTGACCAGGAGACCCCCTTCCTCTGCCGCGTCGCTGGCGCCGCGGAGCGCGGAGAAATAGCCCCGCCTCGCCGCGAGGAAGGCGTCGAAGGCTTCGGCTGTCCTACCGGTCAGCGAGGCCACCAACCCGTCATCGGCATCGAGCACAGGATCTCCGGCACTCGCCGGTCCCAGGCTGAGCTGCCACAACCCCGGCCGGTCTGCCGCCCCGAGGATGCGCTGCTGAAGCACAGTGAGGGTGGGGGAGAGACGGATGTCCACCGTTCCGGCGGCGCTAACCCGGGCACTCAGCGTCCGTTGCTGGGCGCGGCCGGTGCCTGTCTTCCACCGGACTTCGCCGAGCGCGACACATGCCGGGTCGTCACCGTTCGCTAGCGCCTGGAACTGAAGGTCGCGCAGGGCCTGTACGACACCCTCGTACCGGCCGGCACTGCGCTCTGGTGGCTCCTCCGTCTCCGCATCGGGCACGACGTAGAACCGCTCGCTTTGCCCCCCTGGTAGACCGTCACTGGCCGACTCGACATCGAGAGGCTGTTCCTGGTCGTCGAGCGGTGTGACGGTGAGGTAGTGCCATCCCTCGTCCCAGTCGATCTTGGTGAGTTTGGGCAGCTTCGCTTTGTGTTCGGCCTTGGCAGCCTTCTTCACCGAGGTGCTGCGGCCGACCGGCCCGGACTTCTCCGACGCGATTTCCACACGGAACCGGGCGAGCCCCTCCACCTTGCGGGGGGCGGGGTCGACCGTGAAGTGGGCGAGGAGCTCGCTGACGCCCTTGGGGCCGGCCAGCAGATAAGGCTGGCCAGCAATGGCGGACAACGCGGGGTACGTGGCCAGATCGTCGGGCACGTCACCCGCGCGGGGCAATCCCAGTTCCTGCACATCGATGGAGATCGAGGCACGCTGGCGGTCGTCGAGGCGCCAGTTCCCGAAAGAAAGCGCCCAGTTCTCCCGGTCGACGACGATACGCCGCGTCCACGCGACGCGGTCCTCCAGCCCGCAGCGGGCCACGAATTCGGCCAGGCGGCCGGCGAATTCCGAGTCAATGAGCCCGAGTTCCAGCACCCGCTGTCGCTCCGAGTGGGCGGACTCGGTCAGCTTGTCGACGAGGTTGCGATTGCGGTCGGCTCGCTCCCGCACCTCGCCCGGTTGGGCAAACAGCTCGAAGTCCGGAACCAGGCCGAAATGGAAGACCGCAGCCCCGGCGGCCTGTTCTCCGTAGCCGTTGGCCTTGAGAGTGAGCAGGTACGCGGCACGGGCCCGTGCACTCGCGCGCTGGGGGGCCTCGCCCAGGAGCGCGAGCAGCTCCTCCACGCTTGGTCGCAGCGTGGCCGGCACCTCGTCTAGCAGCTGAGCGGCGAGGAGGTCGTAGCTGTCCCCGAGAGAGATCTCCTCGAAGGTCGCGACACCGAAGGAGTCCTCTGCGCTGGCCCTGAGCCCCGGCGGCACGAAGACGAGCAGAGGGCCGACGGCGCCGTCCGACTGAGGCTGCTCCGTGCGGTTGCGCAGCTCGACCAGCTTGGTGCTGGTCACCGTGACATCCCGCAGCTCGCTGCCTTCCTCGGTGTCCCGTGTCGGCCCCAGCAGACACACCTCGGCTCCTGCGCCGTTGGCGCTCCTGAGCCTGCGCACCAGACGCGCCGCGAGGGCGGCGTCCACTTCGGTCACCCGCATGCAGTGGCCCGCGTCGCGCGAGGCGAGCAGAGAGGTGAGCCGGGGCACCAGCACGCCCTCCAGCGCATCGCGCAGATCTGCGGTGCTCGGCTCGGTCAGTCCCACAGTGCTCACCGGACCACCTCCGCGTTGGGCGTCGTACCCATGGAGTAGCGAGGAGTGATGGTCTGCGTCAGATAGGCGTCCGACATGTCCTGGTAGTAGCCGATCTCGCGGAGGCGATGGGTGAAAGCGGTGGAGTTCGCTCGCAGCGCGACCTGGTCGTCGAGGTCGGCGCCCGTGAAGCCGTCCGAATCGGGCAGCTGGTCGACGTAAAGGCCATAGCGCTCGCGCAGCACGGCGAGGAACTCGTCGATGCGCATGGGTGAGGTCGACAGATTCCCGTCAGACCCAGGGCGCAGCAGCGAAATCTGCAGCAGAATCTCCAGCAGCCGTGCGTCGAGGACGAAGCGGCGCTCGCCTCGGGTGCCACGAGGCTGGGCCAGCAGTGCGCCGGGCCGGTTCTTTAGTAGCAGGGAGTCCAGGCAGTCGACGATGTATCCGCGGTGGTAGCGGCCCTTGTAGTGCAGCAGCATCTCGATGTATTCGTCGAACGGACTCAGGCCCAGGTCCGCGATCTGCCGTACCGCGGCGGGCGGGTCGGTCTCGTCGTCCAGCACCCCGTTCACGCGCTGGTCGAAGAAGTTGTCCCGCTCGCTCTTGTACCCCTTGCCCAGCAAGGTCAGGACTTCGGCGGCCGAGAAGTAGGGACGGCCCTGGGGGGCGGTGAGTTTGCGGCGCTTGGTCATCAGGTGCTCGGCGAACTCGTCCAGCTTCTTCACCTCGAACGTGGCTTTGACGAACCGCTGGATGCGGCCATACCACACGCTGGCGCTGTGCTCCGCGAGAAGGGCAGCCGGGGTGCCGGGGACACCCTCGACGTCCACGAAGAGGTGGACGCGGTAGGGGCATTGATGGGCCGCATCCGCTCCCTTGTGCCCACTCGCACACGAGATGTCCACGCTGCCGGCGGCCACCGCTCTTGGCAGCAGTTTGATCATCCGCAGGTGGTAAAGCGCCAGATGGAAGGCGAAGAGGATCTTCAAGTACTCCACCAGGACCGTGCGCGGCATGTGCTCCTGGTGGTAGAGCAGCCGCATGACGTCCTCCGCGAGCAGCCGCGCGGGCTCCCGGCATAGCAGCGGATAGGGCCTGCGGGGCTTGCTCGTGTCCGGCCGGTCCTCGACCTTGCCGTACGCCTTGCTCACCAAGTGCAGCAGAGCCTGCGTCTCCACGTCAGTGTCAGGACCCGGCTTGATCGCACCGGTGGTCCGGTCCACGTCAGAGAAGAAGAACGACCGCAGCTCCTGCAGCGCACTCGGCGTCTCGGCGAGCATCTCGTAGAGCTGCTCATCGGCCCCGTACGGACGGGACTTGCGGCTGTTGCGGAAGCGGTAGGTGAAGCCGTGCAGTGGGCGGGGGCCCGCCACTGCCTCGTTCACCCGGCCCCGGTTAACCAGATCCATCAGGTGTGTGTTCACCCAGCGGGTCGTCGAGTCCCGGTCGAAGCCCTCGAAGACATCGGGGTTGGCCAGGAAGAGGTCCACGAAGTCGTCGACGGTGAGATCTCCGGCGCGACTGAGCTTGCTCGGCAGACCGCGATGCCACAAGCGGGCCAGGAAAGCGGTCAGGACCCGGTCCATGTGGAGTGTCTTGTAGTCGACACGGCTCACCCCGGGATGGTGGAACTTGCTGTGCACGCTGGTCAGCGCCATGTCTCCTCCTCGTCCCCGTCACCGGACACGGCGGACAGGTCCTCCATGTGCAGCGCGTGATCCGGTGTGCGGTGGACCCGGCGCAGATCGTGTCCGTGGGCGGTGAGCAACACTTCCTGGTACGGCACTGAGGCGAGCCGATTCTTGAACACGGCGAGGGCCAGCTGCTGCCCCTGCACGTCGGCGACGCCCGGCCGGTACCCCTGGGCGAAGCGCTGCAGCAGCTCGAACAGGTCGAGCCCGATGGCCAGCTCAGCCTCTGTCCCTTGCTGCCCGTCAGGAGCCTGGTAGCGCAGTCGTAGTGCCGTTCGGCTGCCTTCGACGTATACGGAGGCGGGGGCCTCCCCGGGCTCCAGGGTGAAGCCCGCCGCGGGGAACAGCCGGAAGCTGCGTACCGTGCCGTGCGGCACGTCCCGAAGCTTCAACGCCATGGCCTCACCGATCCGGTCCGGCGCAGCCAGTCCCTCTCCCCGGTTGAGCGCGTACAGCAACTCGTCGCGGGCTGCGGCGGCGGCCGTCGGGGAGGCGAGCAGAGAAAGAAATCCCAGCGCGGAGGGGTAGGGCAGCATGCGCTCGGCACGCGCGTCGTCCCGGAGCTCGAAGTAGAGCAGCCGCCGGGCCGCGCCCAGATGGCGGCGATGGGCGAGGACGTCCGCCGACAGCGCGGAGGTGGACCACGCCAGCATGGCGAACTGCGCCGCGATCAGCTGCCTGTCCCGATCGGAGCGGCCGTCGATGGCCACCAAAGCGCGGTCGTCAATGAGCCCGGTGTAGTCGAGCCGCCGGTCCAGCTGTGGCTGGGGCGGAGCGGCAACGTCCGTCTCCCGAAGCAGCCTCAGCAGCCGGTCTTGCTCTCTGGGTAGTCCGGTCGGAGCCGGTGGGGTGCCCAGGTAGGCAGAGAAGTAGTAGCTGTCGAGCAGGGGTTGCGCTTCGTCCGCCGTGTGCACTGCGTGGATCTCCGCGCAGTCCCGTCCCGAGGTGAGCGTGTAGGCGAGAGCGGAACGCAGATCGCGCAGGGTGATGTGGAGCCGACCGCGCAGTTGGGTTAGCTCGTAGACCCTGCGCAGTCGGCGCTTGACCTGTGGACCCGCGTCAGGGTGGCGGAACGTCTGGGCATTGTGGCGCGCGTAGCAGGTATTGGCGATGTCGCAGGACGCGCACCCCTCCCAGAAACGCTCATGCGTCATGCGGTCCAGCATCCGCTCCAGAATCGACTCGCCGTCGACAGGATCGCCTTCCTCGTCCGCCGGGCGGGCGGTCACGTCACGCGCGTTGAGGTTGACCACGGCGACCGCGTCATCGGTTTCCCCGCCCGTCAGGCCGATGTTGACCAGCTTGGACAGAAGGGGGAAGCGCTCGTGGTGGTCGCTGAGGAAGTCCACCAGGCGTCCCTCGTTCACCGCGATCAGGCGAGTTTCCCCCTGCCCCGCCCAGCCGGTGGCGTCCTCGCCGGCGTACGGTGCGAAGAAGTCCTCCAGTACGTCGTCGCTGTCGGCATCGGCCTCGTCCTGGCTGCCGTCGTGGTTGGTCCGGAAGCGATGTCCGTCGAGCGTGAAATCACTGCCGTTGAGGCGATCGGGTCCGAACCGGGCGTCTAGTTTGCGCGCCTGGGCCTCGAAGCTCTCCAAGAACGCGGTTTTCCCATCGCCCGCGTTACCGGTGACGATGACCAGCGCGTGCTTTCCCGCCCGCAGAGCAGGGACCAGCGCGCGGTCCAGGGCCGTCTCGACGTACACCTGCATGCCCTGAGGGTCGAGGCCACGGGTGCCGCGGTTGCTGCGGTGGCTCTGGCTGTAGAGCGTCTGCAAGTGGGCCACGTACGGGTTGGTGTTGGGCGCCGGTTCGGCAGCCGGGGCGGCCGGGGACGCGCTGGCAGGGCCGGCTTCCTCGGGCTGGGGGGACTGAGGCACAGGCACGCGGGCGGCTCCCAGAGCCTCCAGCGCGGAGAGCAGTTCCTCGGCCGAGCTGAAGCGCTCCGCGCGGTATGGCGAGACAGCCCTCAGCAGGATGCCCACCAGCCCAGGCGAAAGATCGCCGAAACCGCTGAAGATGGTGCGCGGATCAAGGGCCTGCATGCCGGGCGGCGGCTGACCCGCGTCCCCCCACGGGTACTGCCCGCCAGTGAGAGCCTCGTACATCGTGACGCCCAGGGCGAACAGATCACGATCGGCGAAACCGCTGCCGTCGGCAGGCACCTCATCCAGGTCGGGCGGGGTATAGCGGGGACTGGTGTGCGTATGTCCCTCGGAGGAGTCCGCGGTCTTGGAGATGCCGAAGTCGATGAGCTTGACGCCGTCATCGGTCCACAGCAGATTGCTCGGCTTGATGTCGCAGTGCCACACCCCGAGCCTGTGGATGTGCGCGAGCCCCCGGGCCGTATCGGTTCCGAGGCGCAGTACGTCGGCCGGGCCGAGCCGACCGTCGCGGATCACCTCGCTGACGTCCCGGCCTTCGACGAATTCGAAGACGAGATACGGATAGTTGTCCGGAGGCAGTAACCGGTCGGCGTCCACCATCGCCACCACATTGGGGTGCGGGGCGCTGGTCAGACGCTCCAGAACGCTCGCCTCTCGGCGCAGCCGCTCCAGCGGCGAGTCCCGGTCGTGCAGGACCAGCTTCACCGCCCGGTCGACGTTCCTTATCGTGTCGTAAACCCGGTAGGCCACACCGAAGGAACCGGGGCGGCCCAGCCGATTGCGCACGATGTACTTCGTGCCGAGCTGGAAGTCGGCGGCCAGGTTCTTGAAGAACGAGGGGTCGCGGGGCCCGTCGGCAGCTGCCGCGGGTTCCGGTGGCGGAGTGCCGGGCGGCGCAGCCTGCCCCGCGGAGCTCAGACGTTTCCGAGGGGCACGCTGCGCGCCCACCGCGAGATCCAGTCTGCGCAGAGCTTCGACAGCTGCCGGGCGCTCTCTGGGATCCGTGGCGCACAACGTCTGCAACCAGTGCGCCAGCTCGGTACGAACACCGGCGGCTTCGAGCTCACTGGCGGGCAGCTGGCCGCCCGCACTGGCCTGCTCCGTGGCGGAGGAGAACGGCACATGGCCCGTGAGCAACTCAAAGCCGATGACGCCTACGGCGTAGATATCCGCGGGTTCGAGCATCCGTCTTGGATCGGCATGGCACTCAGGCGCCAGGTATGCCGCCTCGGCAGCGGCACGCGCCTGGTGCATAACGGTGTGGCCGCGCTGCTGCGCCGTCTTCGCGTAGTCGAAGCCCGTGAGCACGGCCCGGCCGTCCTGCGTGATCAGGACGGTGGACGGGCTGAGCTCGCGGTGCGCGATGCGGCGGCTGTGCGCATGGGCCAGGCCGAGGAGGATGTGACGGATGGTCCGCAGCTTCGCGTCCGCGGTGAGAGGATCGTCGGCCGCCTCACCCAGATGAAGCCGCAGCGCATGGCCCGGAACATCGTCGTAGACTGTGACGTACGCGCTCTCGTCATCCAGCGCGAAGAAGTCCCGCACCCCGACGATATGCGGGTGGGGAGGCAGCTTGCCAAGTGCTTCGTACGCGATCCCGATCTGCTTCTGCCGCGTCATCCGCTCCGCGGCGGGAGCGTACGGGTCAGCGGCGCGTACCGACAACCGCACCGTGCCCGAACCCTGCACCGCGAGGGCGTTCTTCGCCCGGTACTCGTCCAGTACGTCAATGCCGGGAGCGCGCTGGGACTCGCTGAGCCGCTCGATCACCTCCCAGCTCCCGAAGCGGAGCGGGCCGGACGGGGCACGGGAGCTGCCCTGGACAGTGTCGACGATGGTCGCGTGGTGCGCTGAGATTTCGGCGTCCACAGGACGGGTCGCCACAGGGACGCGGCCGGCGTCGGCTAGACGACCGATTAGCTCGGGCAGCGTCACGGTCACCTTGAGGTCCCGCTGGTCCGGCGTGTGATCGACCAGTACTGCGTCAGGGGCCGACAGCACGACGAGCGCGTCCGTGTAGACACGGGCCAGTTGTGGGTGCGCGTTCTCCAGGATGCTTTTCAGCTTCTTGGCGTGGCCGCGCAGTTTGGGCAACGGGCTCCTGAACGGCGCACGTCTCGCAGGATGCCACCGGCTTCCCTCGACCTCGATGCGGCCCCGGGTGCCCTTGACGTCGATGACGTACACGGCGTGCCCGGTGACCACGACGAGATCGACCTCGAACAGCTCGTCTCGCTGCGGGATTTCGACGGAGTGAAGGACCGTCCAGTCGTCCGGGCCCTGATCGCGCAGATGCGCGATCACCCGCCGCTCGGCATCGTTGACGGCCTCCCCAATGGCAACGATCCTTGCACCCATCAGGCAGCGGCCTCCTCGATGGCTTCGGTCAGCAGGGCCAGTGCCTGGTCTTCGAGGATCTCGGCGCGGTCGCGGTTGCGGTAGGCACGGCGGACTGTTTCGGTGATGCGGTGGCGGTCTTCGGGAGCGGCGAGCGGGATAGGAAGTTCGCGCAGGAGCCGGGAGTGGTATTCCTGCTGCTTCCCCCCCACGCTCATGGATCGAAGGATCCGGAACATGGCATCTGAGCGGAACAATGCGAATAGATACGCGCCCGTCACTTCTTCGTCTCCGCTCAGAACGCGGACGAAGTCCTGGCTGAACGCATTGTCCAACCAGCTCCCTGTGACCAGTATCGAGCGAGCGTAGACCTCGTTCTCCCCCAGGGTTCCGTGGGCTGCTACGAGAACTGTTTCATCCTGCTGCAGAATGTCGTTAGGAGCCTGGGCAGCACTGATCCAACGCCCTTCGGGGCGGATCCAAAACGCCTGGCGTTGCCCAACGAGCCGCACGCCATGCGTGGGATCGGTGTCAATGCGCTTGAAGCGGGCGCCAGTCCTGAGCGTGCCGCCCGCGCAGATTTCGCCCAATGTCTTGCCTGGCACCGAGGCCAACTTGTCAATGAGTCGCAAAGCCCGTGGAGCGAAGTTGAGCGCCCGCAGGGTGGCCGGCCCAACCCCGTCCACCTCGAACCCGAGGTCCCGCTCCTGCTGATGCCAGCGAATATCGATCAGCTCAGGCAGGTCGACGCTCCTGAAGAAGTCCTCCGTTGCAGCCACGAGTCCAGCCTGGAAGCGTGCGCGCAGGCGGGCACTGGTCTCCACCATGCGGTGGATCCGCTCTTCCAGCTTCGCGTCAAACCGCGGTACGGGCAGGTCGGCAATGTGGTGGGGCTCGATGTGCTGGATGATCGCGCCGTATGCCGAGCTCGCGATCATCGGGACGCCGAACTTACTGCGCAGGAAGGTGTAGAGGTAGCCGGACAGGATCCGCTCGGTGTTCGCTGCCACTTTCATAACGTGCTGGGAAGACCAAATGCCTGCCATGTCCGGGCGTGCGTAAGCCATCCGCCCAATCGTTCCTGAGCACGAGATTAGCGTCATGCCTGGCTTGACTTCGAGGTACGGAAACTTGTCCGCGACCTTCGTACTCAGCCGGGGCAGGAAGCTGAAGTCTGCTTCCATCATATCGGTGCTACCTAGGAAAGGAACGGTGTACTTCGGGTCGTCTAGGTAAACCCTGCTGAATTTAGGGCCGTTAAAAATTCCCGCATTGTGCCCCGCCGTCACGTTGTTCAGGTGCACTGTATTCGGAAACCGCTCCAACAGTTTCCGAGCCTCCAATGCCCCTGACAAATAGGGCGCCGAATCTAGTCGGAACCCCTGGTCGGCGAGCCAATCCGACGTGACCGGGTGGGACAGGCTGACGAGCTTCACGAGGTGTACTCCGGGGGGAACCAGGTGCGGAGGGTGGTCTGTAGGTGCTGGAACGCGGGATCGGTGCAGCCCTTAGCGGACAGCGCTGCGACCCGTTTGAACACGGCGTTGGACTTGTCCGCGCGGTACTGCTTGCTCTTCCGCAGGAACTGCAGCGCCTCTTTGGGATCGGTCGGTTTGGCCTGCCCTGGAGGCCAGGAGGCGGGCCCCATGGCGGGCAACAGCTCCCGGACCGGTGTGCTGCGGTGCTGCCGGGGGAGATTCAGGACTTTCCCAAGCTCGGGGTGATCGCGCCAGAACCACACTTCCAGTTCGGGGTCGAGGACGATCACGGCAGAGTTCTTCCACACCCCGTCGAGCTGTTCTTCGACCTCTGCCCGGATCGCGTCCGCGCCGGGGCTGCCCTTCCAATCAGCATCGACAAGTACGACGGCGTATGACTCGTCGCGCTCGTACGGTCGCAGCAGCTCCCGCGCTGTGTTGTAGACGCCCGGATCCTTGGTCGGGGCAACGACTGTCTTGTACGCGAAGGGGGCACAACCGAGCCGTGTGGGGAACTGATCCCGACCGAAGAAGCCAAGCAGCATCTGTTCCATGGCCCCGTCGGCCAGCAGAAAGATGACCCGTCGTTCCGTCGTCAACTCAGTACCCCCGCCGCGAAGAGCGTGCCGATGTCGAGTGTCCCCTGCCAGTCCTTGAGCTGCGGATGCTGATCACCCCGGACAACGGTGACCTGTCCGTCACCGTTGAGGCGGGCGGCGAGCACGTCACTGAGCTCGACATGGGCAAGAACCAATGGCGAATGAGTGGACACCCACACCTGGGTGTCGTACATCGATGCCAGCGACTGGACGACGGTCTCGATCGCCCGTGGGTGGATGCCGTTCTCAGGTTCTTCGGTGACGAGTATCCGGGGAGGCTCGGGAAGGTATGGCAACAGCGTCAGTGCCAGCACCCGTAGGGTGCCATCGGACAGGCCGCTGCTGGTGACGTGGTGGCCGCCCTGGTACTGGACGTCGAAGTAGGCGTAGCGATCGTCGTCGCGTACGCGCACATCCACCGTGTCGATCTGGGACAGCGCGGTCTGGACGTGCTCTACCCATGCCTGGTAGCTGTCCGGATCCTGTTCCTGCAGGCTGAGCACCAGCCACGGGACGTTGCGGCCATCACCCCGCAGCGGCAGCAGGCGGTCGCCGGGAGGGGATGCCTTGCGTAGTACTCCCCAGTCGGGGGCGTATGAGACGGCGTTCTGCTGGACCAGCTCGATGAACCAGAGGGCCGCGGGGTACTGGTCGCGGTCTTGAGGGAGTGTCGCCAGAGCGAGCTGCTCCGCGGGGACACGCCTGGTGGTGCCTTGCGCCTTGCGGGGCAGCTCCGAGCGGAAGTACGGGTCGTCACCGCGCTCGCGCCGGACGACGTAACGCCAATCGCGGTGCGCCGGCATCCGGTTTCCGCCAGTAGGCCGTCCCTGCAGGGTGCTGCCGAGAAGCGGCCGGTTGCGATGCTCGTTGAACAGGAACAGGTACTCTTCGGCGACCTGGAGCGTGTCGTTGAAGATCTCCAGGCTAACCTCGTACCGCAGGTGAGTCGGGGGGTGCGGGCTGGCCGTCTCCGCCGCGAACTCCCGGGCGAGCTCGTCGGGCAGCTGTGCCTCCACCGTGAGCGTGAAGGTATCGCCACGGTTGCAGTGCACCAGCTCCCGGAGCGTGTGCGCGCGGGGGACCGCCGCATTGTCCTGCGGCACGAGGAACGCGTCGGCCACGGTCTGCCGTGGTCGCAGTAGATCGCCAAGCAGGCCCGGGATGTCCAGCAGGGTCGTCTTGCCGGCACCATTGGGCCCGGCGAGCACCTGAAACTGGCCGAGCTCCACAGCCAGCGCACGGAAGCAGCGGTACTGGTACGCCTCGATTCTAGTGATCATGCTGGGCCGCCGGTGGAAGCTGCGCGGGGGTCGACCCCTGGCATGGGGTACTTCGCGCGGAACTCCCGGTACTTCTCAGCGATGACCGGCAGGTCGTTGTCGACGACCGGCCGGCTCCGCTTCAGCTCCCGGATTTCGTCCTTTCCGTTGATCCTGATCCGCTCGCGCTCGACCGTCGCCTCCATCACCACGTCACCGTTCGGGTGTCGCTTGTACAGCTCATTGCCGCGCCGATCGAAGCCCACCTTCTCGGCGACGGCCATGAACACCGGGTAGGGCATCTCGGTGCCGATGCGATGGTTGCGCACCTCTTGGGCGGTCTTCTTCTTCAGGAAAAGTAGCGTGGTCAGGATGTTGACGTTGGCGTCGACGATGAAGGTCTCCACCGGCAGTTCGACGCTGGCAAGAACCCAGCACTGCTCCAGGATGTAACGGCGAATAGCTTCGGTAGTGGGGCCAGGGTTGGACAGAACGCCGTTGGGCAGGACGATGCCGATACGGCCACCGGGTTTGACCCACTCAATGGCCCGCTGAATGAACAGCTCCTCGGGAGCCATGCTCGTCGGCTTGCTGATGCTCTCCACGAGCTCGCCGGTGACCCTGTCTCGCCCCCAGGACTTGGCGACGCCATCGCGGAACGAGCCCAGTACCGACTCGTCGCTGATCGGGATGTCCGCGCCGAAGGGCGGGTTGGTGAGTAGCACGTCCACAGTCTCACCGAGCGGGATCTTCGCCTTCGCGGGCTCCACACCCGACAGATGCCCTCGCGGGAAGGCCAAGGAGTCCATGTGGAAGACGTTCCCTGTGGTGTCCGCCAGGGTCATGATGTTCATAGTGGTGGCGCGCACCAAGAACGGATCGAAGTCCGAACCGAACAGGTGCTTGTCGGCGTAGGCGCGGAGCTTGTCCCGGTAGCGTTCCTGCTGCTCAGGGCTGTCCGGGAAGCCGTACGTTCCGTCTTCCCTCTGCCAGGTGTGGTGCAGGTGGTCGAGTGTGGCCTGAAGGAAGCCGCCAGTGCCGCAGGTCGGGTCGAGGACAGTCTCGTCCTCCTTCGGGTCGAGGATCTCCACCATCAGCCGAACGGCGCCGCGCGGAGTGAAGTACTGGCCTCGGTCCCCGCGGAGGTTGGTGCCGACCAGCTCCTGGTAGGCGATGCCCTTGGCGTCGACGTCGGTGCCGCCGAGGTCATAGGGGGCAAGCTCGCTCACGATGAACGCCAGGGCCCGGTCGGAGAGCGTGATCTCATCCGTCTGCTTGAAAATGTTCAGCGGCGCGTACTCGGCTTTGACTTCCTCGAAGAGACTCTCGATCCGCTTGCGGATGGCGGCCCGGCCTTCGTCGGAGAACGGCTCTGTCATGTCCGTCCGGAACCGGGCGCGGCCCGTTCCGCGGCTCTTGCGCTCGTCGTACATCTTGGCGAAGAGCAGGTAGAGGAACTGCCAGAATGCGGCGTCCTTCGGCATGCCTTCATTGCCGTGAATGTAGTTGTGGCAGCGACGGAAAGTCGTCTTGAGCATCTCCGGCTCGGCTCGACGCAGCCGCTGATGGGAGACGACCGTACGGCTACCGACGCTCTCGGGCGCGACGTCCCAGTCGCTGCGGTCCTCATACGTCGCGCCGAACGTGTTAACGATCTTTTTGAGAAAGAAGAAGTCGACTCCGTCAGTCCACATGCCGTCGGTGCACTGCGGGCGATCCTCGGCGCCGAGCAGATCCTTTAGCTCCTGAAGATCCTTCTGCGCCTGGGCGGGCTCACGGAGTTTCACCACATTCTTGCCGCGCTTGGGCCCCGGCTTGCAGACCACGACCCGCCGGAGGTTCTCCTCGGAGCGTTCGGACGGCTTTGTGCCGTGCACGAAGATCGCGATGTCGGCTTTCTTCTTCCGGGCGCGGGCTCCGTCTGTACTGACCGTAATGGGAAAGTCCGCTGCCATGTCGCCCGGGGAGATTCCGTGCTCGTGGAACAGGGCACGGGCGATGCGCTGGCGGACCCTCTCCTTCGGGGTGTCCTTGACGGGAGTGTTGGTGATGTAGTCGACGATCTGGCCCTCGCCGAGCGTGGTGACCTGGGGCTGGGGCGCCGCCTCCGGGGATGCCTCCGGTTCCGCGGGACGCGGGTTGTCCAGGTCCAAGGTCAGTTCCTCCATCAAGGTCCACTCATCTCTGTGTATCAGGGCTCGTACGGCGAACGGAAGCCAGTGACCGATCCCGCTCCACCAGCGATTTTACGGCCGTGAAAGCGGGCAGGTCCCGCCCTTCAGGACGAGGGGTGAGCCTACTCCGCACCACCGACAATCGTCCGCCGAGCGTGAAGAGCGGGACGCGGCGTGTGCTACGCGGCTTGCAGGGGATGCGCATCACAGCAGGTGGGAGCCCTACTCTTCTTCGCTTGTCTCGCTCACCACCAGGCCCTGCTCGGCGCGCACCGCGTCGGCGAGGAAGCTGAGTGATCCCTCCTCGGGGACGTACCAGTGCTCGGGGCCCTGCACCGAGGTGTCCTTCCCCGACGCCATGCGGCGCATGTGTCGTACCAGACCGCTGGGTGAGTACCACTGCATGTCGGCCTGCCACTGCAACTGCTTCGAAGCAGAATTCCGCCACACGGCCAGACCCCGGGCGGGGTCCTCGGCCAGCCACTCCGTCATCTCGCGACGCTGCGGCCTGCTTCTCGGACGGAACTCCAGCACTGTGCCATCGGCTATGCGGTCGGCGGTCACCAGCGTTTTGACGGCATCCACCTGCCGGCCCTTCGGTTCATCGCTGTCGGCGACCTGGTACTCCGCGTCTAGCGGCGGGGCGGGGTGGCCGGCCAGCATGCCTCGTACGGCGGTGCGCGCCACCCTCTGCATACGCTCGGTGTTCCGTACGGCTGCGATCACGTGACTGGTGGGCCCGTACTCCTTGTCGATGGCCTGCAGAGCCCAGCCGAGAGCGTCCTCGACGAGCGCGGGAACATGAGCGAGCTGCACGTCCCAGTCCGTGGCCGGGTCCTGGATGGCGCTGGTGTCGAGCTGGCGGTACACGACATGGGTGATCAAAAGGTCACCGTAACTTGCCGCTGCCTCGGCCCGTCCGCGCAGCCCCTCCCGCAGTTCGGTGAGCCGGTCGCGGACCGCACGCAGTAGTTGGACGGAGCGCCACACCCTGTGCGCCTCGGGTGAAGAGCCGAAAAGCTCCTTATAGGTGTCATCGCCCCAGAGCGCGGAGAGGTCACGCTTGGCCAGCGCGGCGAACTCCGCGTTGGGGTGAGCGGCCGCAAGTGCCTCGGCTGCCTCGGTGATCGAGCAGCCGTGCTCGCGGTCGGGTTTCGGCTCGCCACGCTTGATGACGTAGCTGCGGTGCAGTAAGAGCGCGAAGTCCTCGCGCAACTTGATCTGGCCCGGGTCGAGGGACTTGAAGTCGCGGTCCTCGATGGGGTTCTGCGTGTTCGTACTCGTGGTGACCTGGTCGCCGAAGCCGGGTGGGCAATTCTCCAGGGAAATCAGGCGCACTAACACCCGGCCTTTGGAGGCATTCTCGGCGTCGGTGGTGTAGGCCTTGTGGATCGCGCTCACGGTCTGGGCCCCGTTGACGACACTGACGCCCTTGAGGTTGAAGTCACCCACGCCGCCCGGCACCACCGAGGGCCCGGCGGGCTTGACGCTGTCGCAAAGCATCGTGATGCCGTTGCTGAAGTACCAGAAGTGCTCGGGGTGTTCGAGCAGGGTGTTCCGGATCTTGACATTGACATCGGTCAGGTCCAGCGCGTCGCGGATGTTCCTGGCGAACAGCCCCCGGCGGTGCTCGGTGAATAGGGCGGCGACTTCCGGTATGGACATCGTCCCGTACATGGCCTGGTACGGCATTGACTCGTATCCGAAGCCTTCGAGGCGCACACGGGAGTCGATCTTCGGTGCAGCGGCGTTGCCGAGGATCTCGCGGTGGAAGTCACGCAGATCGAGGATCTTGTAGTCGACCATGTCTACGACCCGGTTGTGCTTGTCGATGCCGTCCTGGAGGAGCTGGAGCACTTCGGAGTTGAGCGGCTCGGTGCGCATCAGCGCGAGCACGAGGGTGATCTTCGGCGTTCCCCCCTCGGTGTCGAAGGCCTGCTCAAGCTGCGGTACATGCCGCTGAAAGCGGCGATTGAACCGGTTGAAATCGAGGTGCAGGATCAGATCCAGCCCGCGCAGCATCTTGTGGACTTCGTCCTCGCCGAACTTGGCTCTGCCCTGGTGGTTCCACTTGGCCTGGATGAGGGTGATCCGAGGCTGTGCGGACCGTAACTCGATGGCGATGGCGTCGAGTCCGCGGTCGTCTTGCCCGTCGAAGACGGACTGGGCGGCAATCACGTCGCTACACGGGTGCTCGATCTGGGTGGCGAGGGCGGCGAGGCTACGGCTGAGGAGGTCATCCTCCCGGTGCTTCTCTGTGGGCCACTTCTTGTCCGTCAGGTCGATCAGATCCGTGAAGCGCTCTTCGAGCACCTTGCGGACGTACCGGACCTGCACCACGCTCATGCCATCGCTCCCCGTCAAGAGTGTCAGGCGGATCACTCTATCGAGGGACTGCTGTGCGGTGCGGTCGGTTGCTGATCTTCCTCGGCTTTGAAGTGCAGGCGCGCACCGCCGAGGTCCTCACCAAGGTGATCGCCCGTAACAACGGTGCTCGCAAAGCGGACGGGGATCGATGCCGAGGAGGCGGTCCACCTGGTCACGTCAGAAACCGTGGCGGACGCGACCGTGAGAGCCTCGGACCAGGCGCGCGAAGGTGCGGAGACGGTTCACGCTGTGCGTCCGGTCAGGGTGGACAACACGGACTGTCTTGGCGGCGGCCTGGGTTCTGTTGCGCCTGGTCATGGCTGCGGCCGAGGCCGGCAAGTATGCGAGTCTGAACGGCGACGGTCGCACGGCGACACAGTCGATGGATTTGGCAACCGAACTCGGAGCAGCCCTCGCGGCTGACCGGGTTGACGAGGAAACCGAGGCGCCCGTCGCGCTGATGGACGAGTTGGCCCAAGTGGTCGAGTCCGTGGCAGGGAAGATCGAGTCCGAAGGTTGGTGTAGCTGCCCTTGCGGGGCAGATGCAGGAACGGGATGACGTGGACGTCGAGGTCGTGCCGGTCATGCGCACGGACGCTCGGCTAGCTCGCCAGTCGTGCGCCTGGACGGATTCGTAGCCGACAGATCACCATATGCGATCGCCCGGGACCGGCCGGTAGTACAGCAGTGCACAGCAGATGACGGGTGCTCGGCGTTCGAGACGCTGCCGCCGCCGAGCTGGCCATGGAGCCTTCCGAGAGGCGGGCGACGTGCACTACCGCCACTGCGGGAGGACTGGGGTCTCGCGCATGCCCACAGCGTTGTTAATTGACGTGCCGATTGTTGACGGCGGTGTATCAGTGTGGCCCTGGCAAGTTTGATGCCGCAACCCATGCCCTGCAACCGATGAAGTGTGCTCTCTTACGTCTGTTCGAAAATTGCTTCGACACGCTCGAGCGCCGTGCTCCACTCGCGTTCGAGGACGGCCGCGAGCTCGTCTTCGAGGGCACGTCGCTGCAGCTGCTGGAACCATTCGCGGTTTCGGCCTAGAACACGGTCGCGGTACCCCGACCCCTGACCCCACTCGTCGGCGTTGTCGCTCCAGAACTTCGGATCTTCTCGGAGCTCGTCGCGGTAGAGCGTAAGGCCGGTGAGCTGAACCTTGCGTAGCAGCTCGTCGTAGGCGGTGCTCATGAGCTGGCGTGCCTGCGACAGGAGATCGGTCGCGTCGGGCATCAATTCAGACAGGGTCTCGCATCGTGTGGTGAACTCGTCCACCGACTCCCGCAAGGCATCTGCGGCGACCTTCCGCGCGCCGTAACCGAGCTGGTGCATGTAGCTCAGCGATCGCCATTCACCTTCTCTGCGGACCGCCGCGTTCACGCTGCTCACGTGCGCGCGTTGAATTTCATTCAGGAGCGTGTCATGGACGTGTCCGCTGATTGGCGCTGGCTTTGGATGTTGCTTGATCCAGCTCGAGAGGAGCCCTCCGGCTTCGCGCTGGACGGCCTGGACCTGTTCCTTTTGTGCGTTGTTGAGCAGGGACTGCGTCCGGTCCAGAACATCGTCCATTTGGCGCTGGAACTGGTCGCGTGTCCGTGTCATGCGCTCACGCAGGAAGGTGCGTAGGCCCTCTGGCTCGTCCTCGAGAGCATTGAAGAAGAACGTCGAGTCCTCGCCGAGCCGGTACGGCGTGAGCGCGTTGAGGACCTGCTCGTTCTTAAGTTCGTACCCCTCCTCGCTCGTCTCGGCCCGAGACCCGGCCTCGTCCTTGACAGCCAGCGCTTCGCCGGGGCGGGCGAGGACGAGCACGCCGGCATTGGATTCGATCTGTGTGTTGTTGATGTCGCGAGCTCGCTGAAGGAGGTGCTGGATGGACGCCGAGGGGGCGTCGTTGAAATGGGAGCACAGGATCGACACCGTATGCGGGTCCTCCAGCAGCTCTTCGAGATCAGCGCGGCCGGATGGCTGGTCAATTCCTCGGGTGTCGATCAGCCTTACGTTGAAGTCGTCGATCTCCAGCAAATCAGGGACAATGAGGTCGATTCGTGCTGGAAGGGAGAATTCTGGATGTCGACCATTGTTGATCTGCTCGAAGGTCGATTTCATCCACTCCAACGGGGTGGCGGTGAGCGTGGGGCTGTGCCACTCGTCGCGCCGGTCGCGCCGATGCAGGCCCATCCGAGTCAGTACCTCGACGACGAGATCCCGCCGCACCGGAAACTCCGCGATGAGTTCCTTGGCCGGATCAGTGGACACTCTCTTTCCGTCCGCGTTCTTGATGCGCTTCACCGAAAGCCCCGCCATGTTCCGGATGACCCGCTCGATCTCGCGGGGGACCACCGGGGTGCCGTCTTCGTCGGCTACACACGGGCGCGACTGCATGATTTGGTCGACGAAGTCCTCCACATCGGAACGGATATCGTCGTGGGTTCGAGGCTCGACGATAATGCCGTGTCCCTGTCCGCGACGCAGATGGACCTCGCACAGCGTGACCCCACCGGCACCGGTCTCCAGCACAGGCACGCTGTGACCTTGCGGGCCAGTGACCTCAAGGTTCATTGCTCGGCAGATCGCGGTGGATTTTCCGATACCGATACTGCCGATGAAGGCGACTTGGTGCTTGCGTCGTAGAAGCAGAGTGGCCAAACGTGAGATTTCCTTGACATATTCGTCCAGCCGGGTCCGGAAGGCGGCCGGCACTTCAGGACTCTTGCCCGCGTCCTCCAGCGCCACCATCATCTGCTCGGCTCGCCACAGCAAATGCTGGTCTGGATGATCAAGCGCTGGTCTCGGGAGGTGCTGCCAGTCTCGACCGAGGATAGTGGCTAGGTCGGCGGCCTCATCGGAGCCGATGGCCTCCAGCAGCGTCGCGAGCTCGTCGTTCGAGAGTGTGCGCTCACCGGCCTCGATGCGCGATAGCACCGCCTGACTCCACGTGACTTTCCGGGCGAGCTCCGCCTGCTTCATTCCGTTGTGCTCGCGTAGTTGGGCCAGTCGATGTCCCAACTGGGTGTCACTGACTCCATGCATGAGCGACAAGGCCCCTCCCTAGCTCAACATTGCCGCAAGCTTCTAGCAACGTTGCTACAAAGTCAATAGACCCCGCTCGGTCGCGAAGTCCGCTCTGTGTCAAAGCACTTGGAAATCTGCACCATGGCCGCCGTCAATCTGGGCATTCCTTCGATCCCGAGCCTGTGGGTGCCCACAACCCTGTCACCCACGCTGAACTGCGACTTGAGGGTCACGGCATGAGCACATCGAAAGCACTCGTGAGCCCGTCGGCGTACGCTTGGGAATCGTGACGTTCCCTCTGGCCTACCGATTCGGCTGCCTCCTGCTCGGCTGGCTGCGCCTGCTGGCCCGCTCCTCCGTGGCCAAGGATGTCGAGATACTTGTACTCCGGCAGCAGCTGGCCGTCCTGCAGCGCAGCAGCCTCAAGCCCGCCTTCACCCGCAGGGACCGCGCCGTGTTCGCAGCCCTGCTCTGACTCCTGGGCAAGCGTCACTGTTCAGTGCTGAAGCTGCGGGTCACGCGGCGTACCGTGCTGCGCTGGCATCCGAGGCTGGTCGCGAAGGAGTGGACCTATCCGCACCGCGGCCCGGGCAGTCCGGTCAAGCCCGAGGCACTGCGTGCTCTGGTGCTGCGCCTGGCCCGCGAAAACGATGGATGGGGGTACCGCCGTATCCATGGCGAACTGCTGAACCTGGGCTGGAAGGTCGCAGCCTCCACCGTTTGGGAGATCTTGCAGCACGCCGGGGTCGACCCGGCGCCCCAGCGGGCCAGCCGCTCCTAGACCCGGTTCCTCAAGGCCCAGGCCACGGGCATCCTCGCCGTCGACGTCTTCCATGTGGATAACGGTTTTCCTGCTGCGTCTGTTCGTTCTGTTCTTCATCGAGCACGGCACCCGTCGCGTCCACATCGCCGGCGTCACCCGGCACGTCACCGTCGTGTGGGCCACCCAGTAAGTCCGAAAACCTCCTCATGGGCCTGGATGACACGTGCAACATCGGCATCCAGTACCTGATCCGCGACAACGCCGGCTACTTCACTGAGGGCTTCGACGCGTTCTTCAACGCTATCGACGCCCGGGTGGTGCCCATCCTTCCGGGCGTGCCTCGGATGAACGCGATCGCCGAGCGTTGGGTGGGATCCTGCCGACGCGAGGCCACCGACCGAATCCTGATCGCGGGCGAACGACATCTGCGCCTCGTCGTCGACGAGTACGCCGACCACCACAACGAACATCGACCTCACCGATCACTCGGGCAGCGATGCCCCGACGGTGTCGGCGCGCCTGAACCGCCTGGCATCGATGGCCCATCGCGTGTCATCCGGCGGGATCGCCTCGGCGGCCTCATCCACAAATGCGCGCAGGTCGCATAGGGCGACGGGGGTTGTCGGCACGCACAGGCAATCGGGCACGGTTTCTCCGGCTCACGTTGCCCGTGCGAGCCGTGAGACGCAGGCAGAGTGTCTGCATGGCAGTGGTACGACGGGCTACCTCAGGGGCGTAGATGCATCCCATCAATAAATTGCGTGTGCATACACTCGGGGAGGGATCTTGCGTCTCGCGGGAACCTCAACATCAATTAGCACTGTTGTTGCTGGTCAAAGGATCTCGTGAACGTCCCACCAGCTAAGACCCCTGTTCATCAGGGGTCTTTTGCTTTTCTGTTCGGGGAGCACGTCACCAGGGCTACGGACGTGGGTGGTCAGCGCGCGGGGTGCGGGGGCGTGGCGCGTTCGTCGGCCCACAGGGAGCGCACGTGGCCCAGGTGCCGCGCCATGCAGCGCTCCGCGGCCTCCGCGTCGCCGGACAGCATGAGGTCCAGGAGTTCGATGTGCTCCTCGGCCGAGGGGGTCAGCTGGTCGCGTTCGTCCAGGGTCGTCAGGCCGTAGAGGCGGGAGCGCTTGCGGAGGTCGCCGACCGTCTCGACCAGTCGGTCGTTGCCCGAGAGGGCGAGCAGCGAGAGGTGGAAGCGGCGGTCGGCCTCCAGATAGCCGATGAGGTCGTGGTCGCGGGCGGCGCGCACGATTTCCTCGGCGACCGGCCGCAGCACCTCCAGGTCCTCGCGGGCCGCGGTCCGGGTGATCCGGCCGATCATCGGGACCTCGATCAGGCTGCGGATCTCCGTGTACTGGTCGAGATCGCGTTCGTCGACCTCGGTGACCCGGAACCCCTTGTTGCGGACCGGCTCGACCAGGCCCTCCCGCGCCAGGTCGAGCATCGCCTCGCGGACCGGTGTCGCCGAGATGCCGAAGTCCTCGGCGAGGCCGGGCGCGGAGTAGATCTCGCCGGGGCGCAGTTCTCCGGAGATCAGGGCGGCCCGCAGCGCGTGGCCGACCTGGTCGCGCAGCCGCTCCCTGGTGGTGATGAGGTTCTTCTGCTTCAGGTGCCCCATGGTGTCCCCTCCGGTGGTCCCCGCGCCCGCGCGGATCACCAACGTACAATGTCACGTTGTCAGTTGGGGGAGAGGGAGACGAGGCTTCGGGCGTCAGAGGGCGAAGCCCGCGGGGAAGGGGTCGTCGGGGTCCAGGAAGTACTGGGCCGTGCCGGTGATCCAGGCCCGTCCGGTGATGCGCGGGACGACCGCCGGCCGGCCCGCCACCTCCGTCTCCGCCACCAGCCGGCCCGTGAACTCCGTACCGATGAACGACTCATTGACGAAGTCGCGGTCAAGCGGGAGCTCGCCGCGGGCGTGGAGCTGGGCCATGCGCGCGGAGGTGCCCGTTCCGCACGGTGAGCGGTCGAACCAGCCCGGATGGATCGCCATCGCGTGCCGGGAGCGGCGGGCGTCCGAGCCGGGTGCGGCGAGGTAGACGTGTTTGATGCCGGTGATGTCCGGCTGCTCGGGGTGCGTCGGGCGCTCCGGTGACGCGTTGATCGCGTCCATGACGGCGAGGCCCGCCGTGAGGAGGTCGTCCTTCCGCGCCCGGTCGAACGGCAGCCCCAGCGCGTCGAGCGGGACGAACGCGTAGAAGTTCCCGCCGTACGCCATGTCGTACGTGACCGTGCCGTGTCCCGGCACCTCGACCTTGCGGTCCAGCGCGACGCAGAACGCGGGGACGTTGGTCAGGGTGGCCGAGGTGGCCGCCCCGTCGCTCACGCGTACGTCGACGGAGACGAGGCCCGCCGGTGTGTCCAGGCGGACCGTCGTGACCGGCTCGGTGACCTGGACCATGCCGGTCTCGACCAGGACGGTGGCCACGCCGATCGTCCCGTGGCCGCACATGGGCAGGAGCCCGGACACCTCGACGTAGAGCACTCCGTAGTCGGCGTCGGGGCGGGTCGGGGGCTGGAGGATCGCGCCGCTCATCGCGGAGTGGCCGCGCGGCTCGTACATCAGCAGGGTGCGTAGGTGGTCCAGGTGTTCGACGAAGTGGAGCCTGCGGTCGGCCATGGTGGCTCCGGGGATCACCCCGACGCCACCGGTGATCACGCGCGTGGGCATGCCCTCGGTGTGCGAGTCGACGGCGTGGAAGACGTTGCGGGTGCGCATGGGTCCCTTCCGGTTCTCGGTCTCGGCGCGGTGGCGGGGGCCTATCGGCAAGCAGCCGGGGGGAGGCTTGGCGGGCGGCGGGTGCCTCAGCGGTGGCCCGCCGCCAGCGCCTTCTCGGTGGCCGAGCGCACCAGGTCCGCCGTGGGGCCGGAGAGCGGGGAGCGCGGCGGGCGGGTCGGGCCGCCGCGACGGCCCACGATGTCCATCGACAACTTGATCGCCTGCACGAACTCCGTCTTGGAGTCCTGGCGCAGGAGCGGGTGCAGGGAACGGTAGAGGGGCAGCGCCGTGTCCAGGTCACGGGCGCAGGCGGCGTCGTAGAGCTCGACACAGGAGGCCGGGAACGCGTTCGGGTAGCCGGCGATCCAGCCGACCGCGCCGGCGAGGGCGAGTTCGAGCAGGACGTCGTCCGCTCCGATCAACAGGTCCAGGTCCGGGACCAGCTCGGCGATCTCGTACGCCCTGCGGACATCCCCGGTGAACTCCTTCACGGCCACGACGCTGCCGTCACCGTGCAGCTGCCGCAGCAGCTCCGGGGTGAGGTCGATCCTGGTGTCGAGGGGATTGTTGTACGCGACCACGGGCAGCCCGGCCTTGGCGGCCTCGGTGTAGTGGTCGCGCACGGCCCGCTCGTCGGCGCGGTAGGTGTTCGGCGGCAGCAGGAGTACGGAACCGCAGCACGCGTCCGCCGCCTGCTCGGCCCAGCGGCGGGACTCGGCGCTGCCGTACGCGGAGACGCCGGGCATGACGCGGGCCCCGTCGCCCGCGGCCTCGACGGCGGTACGGACGACGCGGGCGCGTTCGTCGTCGGTGAGGGTCTGGTACTCGCCGAGGGAGCCGTTCGGGACGACGCCGTCGCAGCCGTTGCCGATGAGGTGGCGCACGTGCTCGGCGTACGCGTCGTAGTCGACGGAGAGGTCTTCGCGCAGGGGGAGTGCGGTGGCGACCATGATGCCGCGCCAGGGGCGTTCGGCGGTCCAGGTGGCTGAGGTCATGAGGGCTGCCCTTCTGTCGGGTGGGGTGGGGAGGTGGGCAAGGTGGGGGGAGGTGGGGGCGGTAGAGGCGGCTGGGGGGAGTAAGGGGCTGAGGGGGCTGGGGTGGCTTAGGCGGCAGGGTTGTCCGGGAGGGAGGCGTTCGGTGTTTCGGAGGGCTGGGCCTCTGGAAGGGGCGGCTTCGGGAGTGGTGTTTCCGACGGTGGTGTTTCCGACGGTGGTGTTTCCGGTGGGGGTGGTTCCACGGGTGGTGATTCCGGCAGAGGAGTCTCCGGCAGAGGGGATTCCGGCTGAGAGGTTTCCGGGAGGGAGGCCAGGATCGCCAGCGGTACGGGGGTGGCGAGCGGGCGGCGGTCCGGGGGCGGGGACGGCTGCGGTCGGGGGTCGGCAGGTCCCTGTATGGGACGGGCAGGTCCCTGCACGGGGCCCGGCGACGCGGCGAGGCACGCCACCGCCGACCCGCACATGCGGCCCTGGCACCAGCCCATGCCGGCCCGGGTGAGCAGCTTCACGGTGCGTGCGTCATGGGCGCCGTAGTCCGTGACGGCCTCGCGGACGCGGCCCGCGGTGATCTCCTCGCAGCGGCACACCTCCGTGTCGTCGGAGAGCCACCTGAGCCAGCCCGGCCGCGGCGCGTGCGCGGCGGCCATGACGTCGGCGAAGGCGTGCATCCGGTCGCGGACGCGCCGCAGGGTGCGCAAGTACGAGGCCGGGGCGGGGCGTCGCCCGGTCAGCCTGGCGGCGATGGCGAGGGCCGCCAACTCCCCCTCTGCGATCGCCAGTTGGGCGCCACCGATGCCGGAGGTCTCGCCCGCCGCCCACATCCCGCGCAGGGAGGTCTCCTGCAGTGGCCCGAGGGAGAGGGCGTGCGTGCCGTCGGTGGTGCGGTGGGTGGCGCAGCCCAGGCCGGTCGCCAGGTCGATCTGCGGAATCAGGCCGTGGCCGACGGCCAGCGCGTCACAGGCGATGCGGCGCCCGGTGCCCGGTACCGGGCACCAGTCGTGGTCGAGACGGGATACCGTCACCGCCTCCACCCGGTCCGTGCCGTGCGCCTCGGTCACCGCGTGTCGGGTGCGCACACGCACCTTGTGGCGCAGCAGCGCCGTGCCGTGGAGTGCGGCCTCCGCCAGCTTCCGTGGCTGGGCGGCGAGTACGCGGGGGTGGCGGGCATAGCCGAGATATCCGGACGCTTCTATCAGTGCGGGCACCTCCGCCCCGGCCGCCGTGAGCGAGGTGGCCGCGGCCAGCAGGAGGGGCCCGCTGCCCGCGACGACCACGCGCCTGCCGGGCAGGGCGAGACCGGATTTGAGCATGGCCTGGGCGCCGCCCGCGCCCACCACGCCGGGAAGGGTCCAGCCGGGGAAGGGGAGGTGGCGTTCGTACGAGCCGGTGGCGAGGAGGATCGTGCGGGCCCGCACGATCACCGGCCGCTGTCCCGGCCCGCTCGGACCGCCTGCCCTGCCCGCCTCACGCGCGTCCTCCGCCCTGCCCGCCTCACGCGCGTCCTCCGCCCTGCCCGCCTCACCCGTCTCCCCCGCCCCGCCCCACCCGTCCTCGCCGGCGAGAGCGTGCACGGTCCAGTCGTTCTCGGACTCGCGCGTCACCGTCCACACGTGGTGGCCGAAGAGCAGGGTGGCGTTGCTCGCCTCCAGGCGGTCGCGCAGGTTGGCGAAGCGGGGCCAGTCGTGGTGCAGGGCCTCGGGTCGGGTGGCGCGTGCGGCCGGGGCCGGGTGTCGGTAGAACTGGCCGCCCGGTCGGCCCGCTGAGTCCAACAGTGCCACGGTCAGGCCGAGTTCGGCCGCGCGTACGGCACCGGCAAGGCCCGCGGGCCCGGCGCCGAGCACCACGACGTCGTACCGCCCGAGGTCGGAGTACGCCCCGGAAGCCTCATGCCCTTGTATGGCCTCGGACCCTTGCAAGGTCTCAGGCCCTTCCATGGCATCAGCCCCTTCCATGGCCTCATGCCCTCGCGGCGCCTCAGACGTCGAGCCCGGCATGGCCATGCCCTTCCTGAGTGGTGACGGCGTCGCCGGGCCGGGCGGTGACCAGGCAGGCTCGCCTGTTGGGCACTCCGTTGACGGTCGCGAGGCAGTCGTAGCACTGGCCGATCCCGCAGAACGCACCGCGCGGCCGACCGCCGACGCGGGTGGTCCGCCAGGCGAGGATTCCCGCGGACCAGAGCACGGCGGCGATGGACTGGCCCGGCAGCGCGTCGAGTTGATGTCCGTCGAAGGTGATCGGGAAGGTGCCCCCGGGGGCGGCCTTCACGAGATCGGCGGGGGCCCGGTCGTCACGTGCCATGTGGGCGACTCCTCCCGGAGGCCGTGGGGATGTGGGTGGCGAGGGCGCGGCGGGGCCTCATCGCGGGGTGTCCGCCCGTACGCGGCGGTCCGAAGCGCGGCAGTCCGCAGCGCGGCGGTCCGCGGCGTAGCGCTCCGAAGCGAAGCGGTCCGGCGCGAACGGTACTGGCGACACCGGCAGTTCACGTCCCGTCAGCATCGCGGCGAGCAGCGCCCCCGTCGCCGGGGCGAGGCCGATGCCCGCGCCCTCGTGGCCGCAGGCGTGCAACAGGCCGGGGACGCGTGGGTCGGGGCCGATCGCCGGGAGGTGGTCCGGGAGGTAGGGGCGGAACCCGGCGTAGGTGCGGATCGCGCGCACCTCGGCGAGTACGGGGAACAGGTGCAGCGCCTGGGCCCCGAGGCGCCGCAGGACCTCCACCGACAGCGTGCGGTCGAAGCCCACGCGCTCCCGGCTCGCCCCGATCAGCACCGGGCCTGCCGGAGTGCCTTCCACCACGGCGGAGGTCTGCAGCGCCGCGGAGCCGCTCGCGACGTCGGACACGTACTCCGCGGAGTACACCTTGTGGCGCACCACGCGCGGCAGCGGTTCGGTGACGAGGACGAAACCGCGCCGGGGGAGCACCGGCAGTTCCACGCCCGCCAGGCGCGCGAGTTGGCCGCCCCACGTGCCCGCGGCGTTGAGCACATGGGGCGCCCGCGCCTCGCCCCGCTGCGTCCGTACGCCCCGTATCTCGCCCCTCGGTCCGGTGAGGAACGCGGTGACCTCCTCACCCAGCCGCAGCGTCAGCCGTCCGGCGTCGGCCGCCGCCCGCAGCAGGTGGGCGGCGGCGAGCGCGGGCTGTACCTGCGCGTCCTGCGGGTAGTGGAAACCACCGGCCAGGCCGGGTGCGAGGTGCGGTTCGAGGTCGGCGAGGCGGTCGGCCGGGACCTCGACGGCCTCGACGCCCGCGCCCCGCTGCTCGGCGGCGAGGTCGCGCAGTGCGGTCAGGCCCTGCTCGCTGGAGGCGACGACCAGGCCGCCCTTCGTCTCGTACTCGATGCGTGCGGGGAGTCCGCGGGCGAGTTCCCGCCACAACCGGGCGGAGAGGAGAGCGAGTTCGAGCTCGGGGCCCGGCTCCTTGTCGGAGACGAGGAGATTGCCCTCGCCCGCTCCGGTGGTGCCGCCGGCGACGGGGCCGCGATCGATGACCGTGACGTGGAGGCCGGAACGCGCGGCGTAGTAGGCGCAGGCGGCGCCGACCACGCCCGCCCCCACGACGATGAGGTCCGAGCGGCCCGGGGAGTCCGGAGGAGCTGAGAGATCCGAGGGGTCCGAGGGGTCCGGTGGTCCGGACGAATGTCCCGTGAGCACGGCAGTAATATTTCACATGGCACTGGCGCTGCCAAGGGGCCGTACGGACAAGGCAGTTGAGCGCGTGCGGCTCGAGGTCAGTCGCGGCGGAGGTGCGTTCCCGGTGTGTAGCCGTAGGCGCGGCGGAACACGTCGATGAACGCGCTGGTGGACGACCACCCGCAGCGGTGTGCGACCGCTGTGACCGCCAGGCCGTCGGCCAGCATGCGCAGGGCGTGGTAGAGGCGCAGTTGGGTGCGCCACTGGGGAAACGTCATGCCCAGCTCGCGGCGGAAGAGGCGGCTGAGGGTGCGTTCGCCGGCGCCTGCCGCGGTGGCCAGCTCGGCCAGGCCGCGTGGGTCCGCGGGGTCTTGGTGCAGCAGGTCGCAGACGGCGGTGAGGCGGGGGTCCGAAGGGGCGGGCAGTTGGACGGGCTCCTGCGGGGACGCGCGCAGCTGGTCGAGGAGTACGGCGCGCAGGCGGCGGCGCTCGGCGGAATCGTCGTGCGGGGACCGGGTACAGGCGAGGATCAGTTCCCGCAGCAGCGGGCTGACGGCGAGGACGGTCGGGGTGGCGAGGCCGAGCGGATTCGTGGCGGCGGGCAGTCCGACCAGGTGCAGGGCGAGGTGGCCGTGGGCGCGGTGCGCGTGCACGCAGCCCGCGGGCACCCAGATGGCGCGGGTGCCCGGCGCGAACCAGGTGCCCGCGTCGGTGGTGACGGCCACCACGCCGGAGCCCGCGTAGACGATCTGGTGGTTGTCGTGGCGGTGCGCGTCGATGCGTTCGCCGGGAGCCAACTCCCGGGTCGCGGTGGGGGCGTCGGGGGTGTGGCGGATATTCGGCACAGGTTGGCACTTTATCGGAAGCGGGCCAGGGCGGGCCGCGACGACGATGAGGCGATGTCGACGAAACAGACTCCGGACGCGGCTGACGCGGCTGACGCGGCTAACGCGGCCCCGGGCCGCCGCCCCGCCCCCGGCAACGAGGCTCGGCCCTCCTCCCGCCCCGGCCCCATCCCCCTCCTCTCCCTCGGCCACGCCTGCGTGGACATCTACCAGGGGGCCGTGGCCGCCCTCGTGCCGTTCTTCGTCTCCGAGCGTGCCTATAGCTACGCCGCCGCGTCCGGCATCGTGCTCGCTGCCTCGTTGCTCTCCTCGGTGGTGCAGCCCCTGTTCGGCGCGCTCACCGACAAGTGGGCCATGCCGTGGCTGCTCCCGGTGAGCACACTGGTGGGCGGGACGGGGGTCGCCTTCGCCGGGGTCGGCGGGAACTACGTGCTGACGCTGCTGGCCGTCGCCGTGTCCGGCATCGGCGTCGCCGCGTACCACCCGGAGGCCGCGCGTGTGGCGCGGCAGGCCAGCCGGGGCAGCCACACCGCGATGAGCTGGTTCTCGCTGGGCGGAAACGTCGGCTTCGCGTTCGCGCCGCTGCTGGTCGCCGCCGTCGTCGCCACGGGCGGCCTGGGCGCCTCCCCGCTCCTGGTCGTGCCCGCCCTCGCGGGAGCCGCGCTGTGCGTGGCCGCGCTGCGGAGCGTCAGGGCTCGGGAGGCGGCGGAGCCCAAGAGCGAGGTCCCGGCTTCGACCGCTGCCGCCGAGGACGACTGGCCGTCGTTCGTCAAGCTGTCCGGCGCCATCGTCTGCCGATCCATCGTCTTCACCGGACTGAGCACCTTCATCGCCCTGTACGTGCGGGAGCGCACCGGCGGCGGTGAAGTCTCCGGCACCGTGGCGCTGTTCGTGCTCTACGTCGGCGGGGCGGCCGGAACCGTCGCGGGCGGACGGCTCGCCGCCCGGCACGGCCGTCTGCCGGTCGTCCGCTGGTCGTACGCCTCGTCGGTGCTCGCCGTTGCGGGCGTCGTCCTCGTCCCCGGGCCCCTCCTGTACGTCTTCGTCGCGCTCACCTCCGCCGCCCTGTACGTGCCCTTCTCCCTGCACATCACCCTCGGCCAGGACTACTTGCCCCGGCGCGTGGGCACCGCGAGCGGCGTCACACTCGGCCTGACCGTGAGCATCGGCGGTCTCGCGAGCCCGCTGATCGGCACCGTCGCCGACGCGACCTCCCTGCACGTCGCACTCGCACCGCTCGTCGTGCTGCCCGCGCTCGGCTGGCTCCTGCTGCGCACACTGCGCGAGCCGGGGGCGGCAGCCGTGTCCCGGTCCTGAGCGAGTGAGCCAGCGAGCGAGTGTGTGAGGCGGGGGGCGGGACGTTTCCTGGCGTCTGAGGGGTTGTCAGTGCAATTTCACATTACTACGTTACGCATCACATGGCGCGGCGGCGGCCCGCAAGTAGGACGCCAGGCACGCCAGTTGACCGAGGTGTCACCTCTCGCCTCCCCACCCCACAGGAGCCATCGGTGTACCGACCACGTCCACGAACCCTGCGCAGATCCGCGCTCTCCGGCGCGATAGCGGCGGTCCTCTGCGTCTCGGCCGCCCAGTACGGGCACGCGGCCACTTCCTCTCCCGCGGCGGCCGGACCCAGCGCCGCCGCGACCTCCGCCACCTCCGCGACCTCCCAGGCGTCCACGCCCGACAAGCCGAGCCCCTTCGACATCGTCGACCGGAAGGCGAAGGCTCCCAGGCCGAGCGCCTACAAGATCCCGGCGCCCGGCGGGCTCAAGGGCGGCCGCACCCCGGGTGCGCGCACGCCGGAACCGAAGGAGCGGCGCACGGTGAGAGCCGAGGCCGCCCCCTGCACCCTCGACGGCGTCACCGGCCTCTCGCCCGAGCGGTTCGCCGACTTCCTCGCCGACCCGGCCGTCACCGCCGACGGCTGCCTGCGCACGCTCCTCTGGACTTGGGACCGGCGCCTCGCCCCCGTCATGTCGGACGCCCACGTCCAGGCCGTCGCAGGCCGCATATCCCGGCTCGCCCCCGCCCACGACGGCAGGAACGGCGGCAACCTCCTGGAGATGCTCACCTACCTCCACGCCGTCGCCTACCAGGACTTCTCGCACGACGAGATCGACGTGACCGACGGGCCGACCGTCGACGCGATGCGCCGTGCCGTCGACGCCTTCGGTTCGGCCGCCCGCACCTTCGACGTGACCCCGGCCAACGCCGCGTCGCTGCGCGAGGCGCTCTACGCGGCGAGCGCCCCGGGGCTGCGGCAGCACCAACTCCCCTTGGTCAAGCGAGTGTTGTCCACCATGGACGCCGCTCACCCTGAGACCGCGAAGGACGCGGGCTGGGCCGGGTCCGCGCTCGCCGCGCTCTCCCTGAGCTACCTCGGCGTCTATCCCGGGAACCAGGACACCGCCTTCCACGCCGCGGTGAAGGCCGACCCCTCCTACCGGGCCGCCTTCAAGGCCTTCGGCGCGTACACCCACCTCAAGGGCACCGGCAACGCCTGGGTGGTGCGGGACGCACTGAGCGAGTACGGCAGGTTCGGGCAGATCGACGGACTGACCCAGGAGACCGTCTCCGGGCTCGGCGGCCTCGTCGCCGTCACCGCCCGCAACTTCGGTGAGGGCAGCGCCCCTTGGGCCAAGGTCGCCACCTGGCTGAACACGTTCGGGGCCTGCGCGCCGTACAAGGTGTGCAAGGAGGACATCGAGCGACGCCTCTTCCCGCGGACCTATACGTACGACAAGGGCGGGATGAAGGTCCGTACGGCGCTCGGCCGGGACACAGTCGACCAGCTCTACTACGCGAGCAAGCAGGTCAAGGCGCACTTCCACCGCGTCGTCGGCACCGAGGAGCCCCTCGCGGGCGACCCCAACACCGGACTGACGACCGTCCTCTACGCCTCGCGCGCCGACTACGAGAACTACCACCCCCTGCTCACCGGGATGGACACGAACAACGGCGGCGTCTACATCGAGCGCGGCGCGACCTTCTACACCTACCAGCGCCGCGTCCCGCAGGACTCCACGCTGACGCTGGAGGAGCTCTTCCGCCACGAGTACACGCACTACCTCAACGGCCGCTGGGCGGTGCCGGGCTTCTTCGGTGAGGGCCGGTGGTACGAGGGCGACCGGACCACCGCGATGGACGAGGGGACGGCCGAGTTCTTCGACGGCGCCACCCGCGACGACGGCATCAAGGTCCGCAAGTCACTGGTCAGGGGGATCATCGACGACACGGCGAACGGCGGGCCGCGGATGAGCGTGGACCAGCTCCTGCACGCCACGTACGACGGCGACGGCTTCCGCTTCTACGACTACGCCGGCACGTTCTTCGAGTTCCTGTGGAGCGAGCGCCCCGCGCTCCTGAAGGAGATGTACGGGTACCTGCGGGCCGACGACCCGGCGGGCTTCGACGCCTGGCGCGACCGGCTCGGCGGGGACGGGGGCCTGCAGAGCCGGTACGACGCCTTCCTCGACAAGCAGATCGCGCACGTCGACGACCTCTTCGTGCCGGACACGAGGTATGTGCCGGTAAGCGCGCTGCGCGACACCACCGCCGCGCAGGTCCGCGCCTCCTTCGTGGCCACGACGGGCATCACGCCCGACTGCCGCACGAACGGCGCGCCGGAGCGTCCGCGGTACATCTGCACGGGCCGGATCACCGCGAACCTCGGCGCGGCCGGTGACCCGGACGCCGTCTTCGAGGACATGTCGGAGACGGTGGACTACTTCCTCCTCGACCGCTCCGCGGCCGGTGACAACAACCTGGCCGACATGAACTGCACGTTCGGCAGGGTCGACATCTGGTCCGACGGCCGCGCGGGCAGTGCCGACTTCGGCTGCGAGGGCCCGCTGAAGGGCTGAGAGCCTGCTCTGTGACCGAAACCCCGAGGGGCGGCGGATCAGCTCGCGGCGCCCGCGAGCAGTTCCGCCGCCGCGATCCCCGACACCCGGGTCGCGCCGTGCGTGACGAGGTGGGTGGCGCCGAACGCGTCGCCCGCCGGGACACCCATCTCGACGACCAGGGCGTCGGGGCGGCTGCGCAGGATCCGGCTCAGGGCGTCGGTCATCCAGCGGTGCCGGGCCGCGTCGCGCACTACGACGACCAGCGCGCGGCCCGTCGCCGGAGTCAGCACCTCGCGGTCGACGAGGTCACCGTGGTGGGCGAGTTCGGGCTCCGTCAGGCGTACGGACGTGGTGCCCGGGCGCAGGTCGCGCAGCGGTACGGCGACGCCCCAGGGGGTGTGGCCGTCGACGGCGAGGTTCATCGTGGGGGAGAGCTCCACGACGTGCGGTGTGCCGGCGAGCGGCAGGGCGGCTTTCGCGGTGCCGGAGCGGTGGCGTACCCGCACCGCGCGGCGCGCCGCGACCAGGCCGATGTCGGAGGGTCCCGCGTCACGGGCCACGGCCCGGGACCGCTCGCCCGACCAGGCGGCGAACTCCCGTACGCGCGCGCCGGCCTCGGCCAGCCGCGCCTCGGGGAGCCTGCCTTCGAGCACCGCCTTCACCAGGGCCGTGGAGAGCAGGTCGAACGTTGCCTCGTCGGCGCTCTCGCCGCCCACGCAGACCGCGTCCACGCCACCGGCCACCGCCATCGCCGTCGCCCCGTCGATGCCGTAGCGGTCGGTCACTGCGCCCATCTCGATGCCGTCGGTGACCAGCAGGCCGTCGAAGCCCAGCTCCCCGCGCAGCAGCTCCACCAGGATGCGGGGGCTGAGGGTCGCGGGCAGGTCCGGGTCGTACGCGGGGGCGAGCAGATGCGCGGTCATCACCGCGCGGACGCCCGCCTCCATCGCCGCGATGAACGGCGGCAGCGCGGTGAGCGCGATCTCCTCGGCGGAGCCCTTCACCTGGGGCAGGCCGTAGTGCGAGTCGACGACCGTGTCGCCGTGGCCGGGGAAGTGCTTGGCGCAGGCGGCGACACCGGCCCCCTGCAGACCGCGGATCCAGGCGGCGGTGTGCCGGGAGACGACGGCGGTGCGGGACCCGAAGGACCGCACGCCGATGACCGGGTTGAGCGGATTGGAGTTCACGTCGGCGCTGGGCGCGAAGTTGAGCGAGATGCCCGCGGCGTGCAGGTCGCGGCCGATGTCGTGGGCGACGCGCTCGGTCAGGTCGATGTCGTCGACGGCGCCGAGGGCGAGGTTGCCGGGGCGGGACGATCCGGTCCAGGCCTCCAGGCGGGTCACGTCGCCGGCCTCCTCGTCGATGGCGACGATCAGGTCCGGGTTCTCCGCGCGCAGGTCCGAGGTGAGCCGCGCGACCTGTTCGGGCGTCTCGATGTTCCGCGCGAACAGCACGACGGAGCCCAGGCCGTCGGCGATCCTGCGGCGGAGCCAGTCGGGGGCCGTGGTGCCCTCGAAGCCGGGCTGCAGCACGGAGTGGGCGAGGTGCTCCAGAGTCGGGTCACTGCTCGGTGCCATGGCGCGACCTCCGAAGATGCGGGTACGTGGCTGATGCGGGTGCGTGGGCGCAGGACGATGCGTGAGACGTACGGTGCACCGGTCGTGCAGTGGGACTCCTGCTGATTGGTCCAGGCCAATCGGATAGTGGATATTGGCTCGTACCAAACAGGGCTGTCAAGGAGTCGGAACCGGTCGAGCCGGGCGAATACACCATGACACGGCGCGAGTTGGTGAATCCTTGAGACTTCCGCTGATCGCAACCGCTGATCGCATCCGCTGGAGGAGAGGGTCATGCGCAGGTACGAACTCGTCGGCAGGCGCGACATCAGGCTGGTCACCGACGTCGCGGTGCCCGAACCCGGCCCGCTCGAGGTGCTCGTCCGGGTCCGGGCCTGCACGGTCTGCAACCGCAGTGATCTCGCCTACTTCCACTACCACGGGCTGCGGGAACACTGCGCCCAGGGCTGTTTCGGCCACGAGATCGCCGGGGTCGTCGAAGCGGCCGGCGCGGGTGTGCGCCGCGTCGTACCCGGCCAGCGGGTCTTCGTGCGGACGCCGCTCACCACCGGATACGCCGACTACGCGCTCGCCAGGGAGGTCGCCGTGGGCGCGCTCCCCGACTCCGTACCCTTCGAGCAGGGCGCGATCCTGCAGCTCCTTCCACTGGCCGTGCACGCCACGCGCGGGGTCAGGCTCGGCGACCGGGTGGCGATCGTCGGGCAGGGGCCTGTCGGGCAGATGGCGCTGCGGGTCGCCGTGGCGCGCGGCGCCGCCGAGGTCGTCGCCGTCGACCTCGACGACTGGCGCCTGGAGCGGTCCCTGGCGGCGGGAGCCGACGCCGTACGACGCGTGGACGGCAGCGCCGAACAACTGGACGCCGTCGGCGCCGACTTCGACGTGGCCGTGGACGCCGTCGGCACCCCCACCACCCTCAACGCCTGCGTGCGACTCGTACGGCAGAACGGCCTCGTCGTCCTCCTCGGCACCCACCACGTGGACACGCACGTCACCGTCGACCTGGTCACCTGGGAGCGCAAGGGCCTGCGCGTGCACAGCTCCGCCGAGCCGCTGGACACCGCTCGCGCCGAGGCGCTCGCCGTCGCCGAACGCCTCGCCCACCGCCGCACCGAAGCCCTGCGCCTGCCCGACCTCCTCACCCACACCTACCCGCTCGATGAACTCCCCAAGGCCATGGAACAGCTCTCCGCGAGCCGCTCCCTCTTCCCGGACGCCGAACAGGCCCCCTACGACGGCCCGCCCCCCGCGACGCTGAAGGTGGCGATCGTCCCCTGAGGGGCGAGGGGCGAGGGGCGAGGGGCGAGGGGCGAGGTGCGGGAGAAGGGGGAAACGGCGTGAGATGGGGCATCGCCGGATACGGCGACATCGTGACCCGGCGGGTGTTGCCCGCCCTGCACGCGCTCGGTGAGGTACCGGTGGCCCTCTGGGGCCGTGACCCGCGCCGCGCCGCCCACATCGCCGAACGGCACGGCGTCGCGCGGTCCGGCGGCGACCCCGGCGTGCTGCTGTCCGGTGTGGACGCCGTGTATGTCGCCACGCCCGTCGTGGGCCATGTGCCGCTCGCCCAGGCCGTGTTGGCGGCCGGGCTGCCCGTACTGATCGAGAAGCCGCTCGCCGGCGGCCTCGGCACCGGCGGCGCCCTCGACACGGCGGGGCCGTGCGCGGGCGTCGCCTACTACCGCAGGCTCGCACCCGCCGTACGCAGGCTGCGCGAGGAGTTGGAGGGGTGGACGCCCGACCGGGTGGAGGTGCGGTTCCGGTGCTCCTTCGAGCCGGGGCCCGACGATCCGATGCGCTGGCGCACCGACCCCGCCGTGTCGGGCGGCGGTGTCCTCGCGGACGCCGGAAGCCACCGGATCGATCTGCTGCTCCACCTGTTCGGGCGGCCGCAGGAGATCACGGCCCGGCTCGGCGGACGCTTCCCGCGCGGCGCCGAGCGGCAGGCCGAGGTCACCCTGCGCTGGCGCTCGGGGCTGCGGGCGCACTGCCTCGTGGAGTGGGGGGACGGGCCGCCGGTGGACCGGATGCGGCTCACCGGCGGGGACCGCACCGTCCGCCTGGACCCGCTGGACTCCGGCCGCGTCGAAGGCGCTGCCGGGCCGTCGTCGTCGCTCCTGCTGCCGCCCGGGGCCAACCCGCACCAGCCGCTGATCGCCGACTTCGCGGCCGCCGTCGCGACGGGCACCGTCCCCGTCTGTCCGCTGGCCGAGGCCGTGCTGGTCGACGACGTGATCGTCGCGGCGGAGCGCTCGGACGCGGCGGGCGGACGGGCGGTCAGGCCGTGGGGCTGAATCTGCCAGGCGCTGAGGGGGAGGCGAGTGTCAGGTGAAGGCGAGCAGCAGGTCCTCGCCGGTCGAGGGGTGGAGGCCGTCGGTGCGGTCGGCCAGGTAGCGCTGTGCGAGCGAGACACCCGCCACGTGCCGGGCGTCCTTGAAGCCTGCTTCGAGGGCCAGGGCCAGCACTTCCCGCGGAGTGTAGGAGCTGACGAAGGGGTTGCCCGACCGGCGTGCGCCTTCCTCGCTCGTCCGCAGGCCGGGGCGCTCCGCGGGGTCGGCGAGGTCGTACGGCAGCAGGAAGGTCATGGCGAACGTCGAGCCGGGGGCGAGGGCCGCGGCCTGGCGGAGCGTGGCCGTGGTGCCGGCCTTGCTGATGTACATGCTGACGCCGGTGGAGACGACGACCGCGGGCCGGGCGGGGTCGAATCCGGCCGCGGCCAGCTCCTCGGACCAGGAGGCACCGGCCTCGAAGTCGACCGGCACCAGGTGCAGCCAGTCCGGGACGCCGTAGCCGAGTTCGACCAGCCGACGGCGCTTCCAGGTCTGCGTGGCGGACCGGTCGACCTCGAAGACCCGCAGGCGCGAGGCGAGGTCGGGCTTGCGCTGGGCGAAGGTGTCGAGGCCTGCTCCCAGGATGACGTACTGGGTGACGCCGAGGCCGGCCTGCTCGGCGATCAGGTCTTCGACGAAACGGGCGCGGACCACGACGGACGCCCGGAAGGCGCTGGTGGCCCGCGCGTCCATGTCCGGGCGGTCGCGCCACGCCTCGTCCGGGGCCACGAGGCGCAGGCCGACCTCGTCCTCGACCACGTGCGGCGGCTGGTCGACCTGGAGGTGCAGGGCCCGCCAGAGCGCGGTCCGCATCGCGGTGCTGTCCGGCGCGGCGCCCGGTTCGTCGGTCATGGTGCTCCCTTTCGCGGCGGACGCCCCTCCGGCTCCGTCACAGTTTCCCCACCACGGGTGCCCTCAAGCGCCGTCGTCCGCCGACCACGGCCGTAGCCAGCGAGGGTCCGGGGTGTCGCCCGAGCGTACGAAACGGGCGTCGACGGACAGCCGCATCGTGTCCGTCGTCGTGTCCAGGGAGGCGTGGATGACGCGTGGCAGGTGCACCATCACGTCACCTGCCGAGAAGTCGGCGTGCAGCCAGCGGCGGCCCAGCGTGCGGGCGGTCAGCTCCAGATCGTGGCAGATCTGCCGGCGGTCCCCGGGCCGGTCGGTGACGTCGCGCAGCGGGGCGTACTCCTCGGGCGACAGCCGGTGCGAGCCCTCCAAATAGACCAGGGCGCCGGTGCGCGGCGGGCAGTCGCCGACGGGGATCCAGAAGGTGACGACGCGCGGGGAGCCCTCGTCCATGTAGTCGAAGTCGACATGCGCACGCGAGGCGCGCCGGGTGCCCCGGTGGAAGTGGCGCAGGATGCGGCGCGGCAGCATCTCCGCCTTGCCGTCCAGAAGGTGGGCGGCGAGCTCGGCCAGGACCGGATTGCTCACGAAGTGGGCGAAGGGCGCCGAGCGCACGAAGGCATGGGCCGGATGGCCTTCCACCCCGTGCTCGGGCACGCCCGCGGGCACCCGCCCGGAGAAGACGCCGTCCACGGGGGTGGTTCCGGGCGCCAGCAGACCCGGTGGGAAGAGGGCGAAGTACCGGCCGCGCAGCCGCAGCACCTCGGCGCGGTCGAGCAGCCCCGGCAGGTACAGGTAGCCGTCCGCGTGCAGCCGCTCCCGCAGCACGTCGGGGTCGGCCGCCGGTGCCCGGAGGTCCGCGCTGGATCGCAGCGGGCCGAAGAGCTCCGGCGTGAAGGGTATGGGTACGCCGTTCGACGACAAGTTCACGGTGCGTGTCCCTCGATCCTTCGGTCAGTAGACGCCTTCCACCGCCTCCGCGGACTCCTGGAAGGGCCGCACGGCGGCGACTCCGTCCCAGGGGAACCACGGGTGCGGCCCGGTCCTCACCGCGCTGTCCCGCTCCAGAAGGTTGGGCAGGAAGAGGTCTTCCAGGAGGGTCGTGGCCCGTACGCGGCCCCGCTGCCCGACCGCGACTTCCTGCCAGGGGTCCGCCGGGTCGACGACCCGCAACACCGCGAAGGGCGGCGGCAGATGATAGGAGTGGCCGGTCCCGCCCGGTACGGCGGGCGCGCCGGCCACGGCGTCGGCCTGCAGCGCATGGCCGACCAGGGTGTTGCCGTAGGTGTCGATCCACTGCACCCCCGGCAGGTGCTCCTCGCGCAGGAACTCCGCCTCCGCGGCGGAGCACGAGGTGCCGCCGGTGCAGACCGCCCGGATGCCGTACGTGTGCAGGGGGCGGGGCAGCCGCATCGCGAGTTCCACGAGCAGCCGCGAGGTCGTGAAGAGCAGCGCGGGCCGCTCGGCGGCGAGCAGCGCGAGCGTCTGGTCGATCAGGTGGGCGGTGTAGGCGTCGGCCGTGCCGCCCGAGCGCAGCGCGGCCTTCACCCAGCGCGGATCGAAGTCGATGGCGTGCACCGCGCCGCGCCAGCTGTCCGCGAGCCCCTCCACGAAGTGCCCGTACGCGTGCGGGCCGCTCGGCGTCATCGCGAGCACGTCGCCGCCCGCCACCCCGCGCGCCTCAAGGACCGTGCGGTAGATCTCCACGTCGTACGCGAGGCGGGTGACGTTGACGATCCGGCAGGGCGCGCCCGTGGTGCCGCCGGTCTCGAAGACCCGGAAGGGCCGGTCGTGGTAGCCGCGCGGCCGCAGGTCGCGGGCGCTCGCGGCACGCAGCTCGGCCTTGTCGAAGAGGCCGAAGCGGTCGAGGGCGGCGAAACCGTCGATGTCCCTGACCGGGTCGAAGCCGAGCTTGTCGCGCCGCGCCACCCAGAAGGGGCTGCCGGTCTCCGGGTCGAAGTGCCAGCGCATCATGCGGCGCGTCCAGGTGTCCAGGTCGACGCCCAGCTCAGGGACGCGTTCGCGCAGCACGTCGGGCAGCGTGCCGAAGGCGGTGGTCATCCGGGCCTCACTTCGCTGGGCGGTACACGAACAGGGACTCGGCGGTGATGGCGCGCACTGCTGCGCGCGATGCGCTCAGGACGGCGGCGAAGGGGAAGGGGACCTCGTGGCCGATGAGGGGGTGGGAGACGGTGTCTGTCGTGAAATGGCCGCCGAGCAGGGCGAGTTGAGGACTTGCGTGGACGTCGGGCGTCGCGCTGTGTGTGACGGGCGGCAGGCGGGTGAGGAGCCGGTCGCCGGGGCGCAGGCGGTCGTGGACGGTGCGCGCCGCGCTCTCGGCCGCGCCCGGCTCACGGAAGGCGGTCAGCGGCCACTCGCCGTCGGGCCGGAGCGCGTCGAGTGCGGCGGCGAGTGCCAGGGCCAGGGGCTCGGCCGCGCCGGGGGCCTCGCAGACGACGGTGCGTACGTTGCTGCAGAACCGCCCCGAGTCCGCCGCGACCAGCGGCAGCAGCCAGGACACGGCCTCGTCGACGGGCATGGCCGGCGGCACCAGGGCGCAGCCCCGGCCGGGGCCGTGCAGCGTGAGCGCGGGGGAGTCGCGGACCGAGGCGGCGAGCCCGGCGCCGCCGTACACGACCTGCCGGTCCGTGAGCCGCAACAGGCCTGGCAGGAAACGCTGTTCGGTGGGGTACAGGCCGAGGCGTTCCGGGGGCCAGCCCGCCGCGAGCAGGGCGGCGACGAACCGGGCGGCGGAGAGCGGTTCGCGCCGGCTCGGGCGCACCCACACGCCCGCCGAGCGCTCGGCCTGGTCGCAGACCGACTCCAGGCAGGTGAAGGTGTTGCCCGGCAGTGCGACCAGGGCGAGGCGGCCGTCGGGCTCCGGGGCCCCGCCCCGCTTGAGCAGGCCGTCCCGCAGCATCGCGCACCACCGGTCGACCAGGGCGCGCGGCAGCCCCGCACTCTCCCACAGCGCCGAGCGGAAGTCCCCGGCGCTCTGCTCGCCGATGCCGCCGACGGCGAGGGTGCCCCGGTCGAACAACGCCGTTGCGGCGTGCAGGAGTTCACGGCGCCCGGTGAGCGGAGGCAGCTGCGGGAGTGCGCTGTCCCACCAGCGCCGGTCCGCGGCGGCGACGATCTCCGGGACCAGCGAGAGTCCGCTGCCCGGCGGGCCCGGCAGGGGCACCTGGTCGAGCGACGTCCGCCACTCGCCCCTGCGGAAAGCGCGGAGCACGGCGGTCACGGCAGCTCGCTGCGGAGCGCGGCGGCCACCTGAATCTGTTCGGCCTCCGTGAGGGACGGGTACAGCGGAAGGGCGATGTGGTGCCGCGCGAACCAGCGGGCCCGCGTGAACGCGCCGTCGCCCGCGTCCTGTTGACGTTGTGGCGCGAAGTACGGGTGATCGCAGAGCAGATGGTCGTAGACCTCACCGGCCAGGGCGACGCCGTGCCGCTCGCGCAGCCGCTTCTTGAGGAGCGGACGGTCCAGTGGGGCGTCGGGGGACAGGTAGAGGACGTACTTGTAGAAGTTGCTGCCCGCGGCCTTGGGCACGTCGTGCGTCCGCACTCCCGGCACGTCGGCGAGGAGCGCGTCGTACCGCGCGGCGAGCGCACGGCGCGCCGCGAGCGTGCGGGAGAAGCGCTCGAGGTCCACCGTGCCCACGGCGGCGTGCAGTTCGCTCAGCCGCCAGTTGCCGCCGGGCCGGTCGTGCAGCGTGGAGCCCGGGGCGCTCTTGCCGTGGTCGCGCCAGCGCCGCACCTGCTCCAGGTCGTCCGCCGAGGCGGCGCAGAGCAGTCCGCCCTCACCGCTGACGGCGACCTTCGTGGGGAAGAAGGAGAAGGCGCCGAACCGGCCGAAGCTCCCGGCCGGACGCCCGTCGAGGGTGGCGCCGAAGGCGTGCGCGGCGTCCTCGACCACCGGGATGCCGCGCTCCTGGCAGAGCTTGAGCACCGCGTCGAGCGCGGGCGAGACGATGCCGCCGATGTGCACGGGCAGTACGGCGGCCGTGTCGTGATGCCGGGCGAGGGCGGCGCGCAGGGCGTCCGGGTCCATGCCCAGACCGTCGAGCTCGATGTCGACGAAGCGCACGGCCGCCCCGGCGCGTACGGCCGCCGCGGCCGTGGCGAAGAACGTGTTGACGGGTGCGAGCACCGTGCGGCCCGCCACGCCGACGATGCGCAGCGCGATCTCCAGGGCCGCCGAGCCGGAGGCGACCGCCGCGGTCTCCGCGCCGGTCCAGGGCCGGGCGAGCTCCTCGAAGCGGGCCACCTGTGGACCTTGGGTGAGGATGCCGGAGGCGAGCGCCGCGTCGACCCGGTCGAGTACGACGCGGCGCTCGGACACCTCGAAGTGGATGCGCTGGGCGGGCACTTGACGCCCGGGGCCCGGGGCTTTGCCGTCCGGTGCGGTCCGCGGTGGGAGCGTACGTCTGAAGAAGTCCGCCGCGTGGCCGACGTGGGTGCCGTGCCCCATGGGCAGCGCGTGGATCTCCGCGTCCGCCCCGACGGCCGTGTACGCCGCAAGGACGCGGTCGGCCGCGGCGCGTGCGTCGGCCGGTTCCAGGTAGGTGTCGGCCGTGCCGTACTGGAGCTGGAGCGGGGCCGGGGCGAGGGCGGTGTACAGGTCGGGGAGGTCGGCGTACTCCAGGATGCCGGGAAGCACCGCGCCCTCGTAACCGGTCAACAGCCTTTCGTACAGGGCCGGGTAGCTGCCGATGTGGCTGGCCGCGCAGAGCGGGATGTCCTGGTGCTCGGTGAGCAGCGCGGTGTGCAGGGCGACCGCCGCCCCGAGGCTGTGGCCGAACAGACCGACGCGGTGCGGGTCGACGAGCGGGTGCGCGGTGAGGACGTCCAGCGCGCCGAGGGCGTCCCCGGTGAGGGCGCCGAGCAGGGAGCGGCCGGTGAGGGCGAACGCATGGGCCAGCAGCGCCCCTTCGTCCCGGCCGGCCCTGCGGTCGGCGTCCATGGCGCCGCCGATGCCGTGGTCGAAGGAGAGCGTGACGAAACCGGCCCGCGCCAGGTGCTCGGCCACATTGCGGTCGGGGTGGTCCGGGGGCACGTCTCCGGTGAGCTGGTCCAGGCGGGCGTTCTTGCCGCCGAGGACGAGGACGGCCGGTCCCGGGGCGGCGTTCGGCGGGGCAAGGAGGGTGGCGTGGAAGGGGCCGCGTACGGGGGATTCGAGCAGGAGCCGCTCGTGGTGCAGCCCGTCACGCGCGGAGGAGGTGGATTCGGCGACGGCGAGCGGGGCCCGCTCCACACGGGCCAGCCGCTCGACGACGGCACGGACCCGGCGGGACCGGGTCGCGTGCGCTTCGGTGTTGTTCGCGGTGGTGGCGCCGGTGCTGTTGTCGGTGCTGTGGGGTTCGGTGGGGCGCAGGGCCGGCTCGGCGGCGAGCAGCCTCTGGAGGTGACGTAGCTGCATGCGCGGCTCAGACGAAGTCGCCGTGCAACGTGCTCGGCACTTCCAGCGAGTAGGCGTCCAGGGCCTCGTCGAGCTTGATCTGACCGCGCTTGAGGAGCTCCAGGAGCTCGTTCTGCGGCCGGTAGAAGCACGACTTGCACAGGTCGGTCCTGCGCGGGTTGGACGCCTCCCATTCGGCGCGCGGCCCGCCTTCCAGGACCTGTGCGTACCCCTGCTCGACGACATTGCCGATCAGGTAGCGGCTGTTGAGGTGGACCTGCGGGCAGGGGTAGAGATTTCCGTCGGCGCCGACGGCCGTGACGAAGCGGCTGTAGTGGCAGCGCTCGAAATCGCCCTCGACCTCCTCGACCTGGTCCATGGGGCCCCGGTCGAGTTTGGGCACCGACACTTCGAAGGCGTCCGTGGAGAGCTCGGCGGCGCGCTGGAGGGAGTCGGAGATCTCCGGCATCACGGATTCGATGGTCTCGTGTCCGAGTGCGCTGTAGAACTCGGGCTCGAAGCGTACGTAATGCGCCCCGGACTCATGGGCGATATGGGCCGCCTCCATGATTTCCCGGTAGTTCTGCAGGGTGATGACGTAGTTGAAGCCGATGCGGAAGTCCGGGTCGACGGCCTTCTCGCGGAGCTTGCCGACCGAGCCGATGAACTTCGAGAACGTCTGTTCGCGGTCCCGCGTGATGTCGTCGAAGGTGGCTTCCGTGCCCGCGTTCAGGCCGATGCGGACCCAGGTGTGGGTCGCGGCGACGCATTCGGCGACCTTCGGGCGGCCGAGCCGGGAGCCGTTGGTGATCAGGCCGATGCGCAGTCCGGCCGCGTGCCCGGCCCGGCAGATCTCCGTGTACCCGGGGTGGATGGTGCACTCGCCGCTGCCGCAGAAGGTCACGGCGCGCCCGTCGTTGGCGGCGAACTCGCGCAGCAGGGTGACGGCCTTGTCGGTGGCGATGGAGTCCTTGAACGAGAACAGGTCGTAGAACTGTTCCTCGTTGGGGGAGTGGAAGTTGCAGAAATTGCACCGCATATTGCAGGCGCCCATGATGCCGATGCGCATATGGACCGGCTTGATCTCCTCGTCCGCCACGAATCGCCGCAGCAATTCTCCGTGGGCGAGTACTTTCTGCGGTGAGTGTGCCTGATCGAGGCTGACGATGGGCAGGCCCTCGCGATTTTGCGGGAATGCCATTCCAATATCGCCGGCAGCAGGTGTGCTGTTCACGAACCCCCCACGCATGATCGATGTGCGGTGACGTTCTTCGAGCGGTAATGGCGACATTAGGGAGCGCCGGAAGGGGTGTCAATGGGTCTAGACAACTGGGTAGTTTATGGCGGAATCAAGCACCCCGGTCTGTTCGGGGAGCCCCTCGGCGTGGTACTCGCGGACGGCCCGCGCCCCGGCCGGGGCACGGGCTGCCAAGCGCTACGCGCTCTTCGGGTGCAGCCTGTCGAGCGCCTCGGTGACCCAGGCCGTGATGGACTCCTTCTGGAGGCCGAGGCCGGTGAACGGACCCGCGCCGTCCTCGAACTCGACCAGGGCCAGCAGGAGATGCTCGGTGCCGATGTAGTTGTGGCCGAGGCGCAGCGCCTCGCGGAACGTCAGCTCAAGCACCTTGCGCGCCCCCGCGTCGTACGGGATGACCTCTGGGGCCTCGGCGGCCGTCGCGGGCAGCGCGTCGAGGGCAGCCCGGCGGACGTCGTCCAGGGAGGCGCCCGAGGCGACGATCGCCTTGGCGGCCAGCGCCTCCGGCTCGCTGAGGAGGCCCAGGATCAGATGTTCCGCGCGGACCTCGTCGTGCTGGGTGGCCTTGGCCTCGTTGTGCGCGGCCATCACGACGTTCCTCGCCCGGGGGGTGAAGCGGCTGAAGCCCTGGTTCGGGTCGAGGTCGGAGCTCTCGCCCGGCTTCTTGGGTACGAACCGCTTCTGGGCCGCCTGCCGCGTGACGCCCATGCTCCTGCCGATGTCGGTCCAGGAGGCGCCGGAACGCCGCGCCTGGTCCACGAAGTGGCCGATGAGGTGGTCGGCCACGTCGCCCAGGTGGTCGGCGGCGATGACTGCGTCGGAGAGCTGGTCGAGTGCGTCGGTGTGCGCCGTCTTGATGGCGTCGATGAGATCGTCGAGGCGGATGGGGGTCTGAGGGGTGGTGGGGGACGGGCCTGCTGTACCGGACGCACCGGATGTGCCGTCGGAAGGTGTCATGTGACAACCGTAGGTTGACAGTTGGGCACTGTCAACCTACGGTTGACACCTGCCGTGAACTGTCGGTGGGGGGAGAGCGGCAAGGCCGCCACGAGAGGTGCCGGGGCACAGGGCCCGCTCACACCTCCGCGCCCCGCACTGTGGTGCCCGCGGCCATGGGAGGAACGGCCGTCGCTCACTAGCCTTTCGGCCATGACGAGCGAACATCCCGGCCCCGCCGGGCACCCGCGCACCGGCAACGGCACCGATGGAGGCCCCGACCACGTGGACCTCGCCGGACGCACCGCCCTGGTGACCGGCGGCGGCAGCGGCATCGGGCGGGCCTGCGCCGAGGCGTTCGCCGCCGCGGGTGCCCTCGTCCACGTCGTCGACATCGACGGGGCGTCGGCCAAGGCGGTGGCCGACGCCGTCGACGGTGTCCCGCACGCCGTGGACCTCACCGACGCGGGAGCGGTCCAGGCACTGCCCACCGCCGTGGACATCCTGGTCAACAGCGCGGGCGCCCAGCACATCGCGCCCATCGAGGAGTTCGACCCGGCCCGCTTCGAACTCCTCCAACGCCTGATGGTCACCGCGCCGTTCCTGCTGCTGCGGCACTGCCTGCCGCACATGTACGGCAGGGGCTGGGGCCGGGCCGTGCACATCTCCAGCGTGCACGGACTGCGGGCCAGCCGCTTCAAGTCCGCGTACGTCGCCGCCAAGCACGGCCTGGAGGGGCTCAGCAAGGTCGCCGCGCTCGAAGGCGCCGCGCACAGTGTGACCAGCAACTGCGTCAACCCCGGTTACGTACGTACGCCACTGGTCGAGGGGCAGATCGCCGACCAGGCCGCCGTGCACGGCATCGCCCCGCACGACGTCGTCACGGACGTCCTGCTCGACCGCTCCGCGATCAAACGCCTCATCGAGCCCGCCGAGGTCGCCGCCGTGGCACGCTGGCTCTGCGGACCGCACACCGGCTACATCACCGGCGCCTCACTGCCCGTGGACGGCGGCTGGGGCGCCGGCTGACCCGCCGCGGACTGCCCGAGGAAAACCCTGGGTCGGGCCGCCCCGGGGCGCGGCCGGGCCCGGGGGCCACCGGTTCACCGACACTGCGTTCGAGGTCGTACGCCCCACCTGCCCCGCCCGCCCCGCCGGGCCCGACAGACCGCCGTGGCCCCCGTAACCGGACCCCAGGGTTTTCACTGTCGCCCCCGTCCGCGTACGGGGCCATGGTGTACCCACGGTCGCGAAGACGCGGCGGACCCGAAACACCGGAACAGGGGAGCAACACCGGTGGCCGGACGTACTACGGGGGTGTACGGCCGGACGGACGGCCCGTCAGCATCGGGGGAGCGACCGTCGCGAGGGCGGGGGGCGGGGGTGCCCGTAGGCACCCCCGCTCGGGTACGGGACGTATCCGGGACCGGGCGCACGCCATCGCTGCCCGTACGGCTGTGGGGGCCGCACGCGGCGCGAAGTGGGCCCGGAGCCCGCGCGACACGGCCCCGACGGTCCGGTCAAGGCCGGACTGCCCCGCCCGACCTTCAGAGCCTGTCTTTGAACCCCCGTCTGCGCAGCGGCGCCCGGCACGCGCCCTCGGCGCACGGAGCCCCAGGACAGGTGGCTCCGCCACATGACCTGGAACTCCGCACTCCGATCGCACGCTTCCCCAAGCTCTCGGCTCCGCTCGAGCAGGGGAGGCCCCAATCCACCGCTGCGCCCGCGCTTCGCGCGGACGACGAGGGTTCAAAGACAGGCTCTCAGGGACGGGCCCTCAGACCCCCGACGCCTCGGAGACCTCGGAAGCCTGCGCGAGCAGGCGGACCAGCTGCGCCCTGCGGTGCACCCCGTCGAGCTTGCGGTAGATGTTGCTCAGGTGGAACTCGACGGTCTTCACGCTGAGGAACAGCCGCTCCGCCACCTCGTGGTTGGTCAGACCACGGCCCACCACCAGCGCGACCTGCAGTTCCTGCGGCGTCAGCCGCTGCAACGGGGCCCGCTCGGGCCGCACTTCGGTGCCGCCCGCCGCGTGCAGCTCCGCCGCCACCCGCGCCGCCCACCCCGCCGCGCCGAGCCGCTCGAACGTGGCGAGCGCCCGCTCCAGCAGCCGCCGGGCCTCACTGCGCCGCCCCTGCCTGCGCAGCTGCTCGCCCCACGCGAACTCGGTCCGGCCCCGTTCGAAGGGCACGGGCCGCTCGGAGAGCAGCGTGAGGGAGCGCCTCATGTGCCGCGACGCCGCCTCCGGATCGCCCGGTTCCAGCAGCCCGCGGCACCGGGCCGCCGCCCCCGCCGTGACGGGACGGTGACCGCGGGCCGCCTCGCACTCCAGGACGTCGAGGACCTCGCGCGCCTCCGCGGTCCTGTGCAGATGGACGTACGCGTCCGCCAGGTCGGCCGCCCATGTCAGATACAGGCCGTCGCCCCGCCCGTGCCGCTGCGAGAAGGCCCGCACCTCCTCCAGGTGGTGCACGGCCTCCTCGAAGCGGCCGAGGCCGAGCTCCAGGAGGCCGAGCCCGCCGAGCGCCCGCGCCGCGTCGAGTTGCAGCTCGGTGGAGGCGGCCCACTCCATGGCCTGCGCCGCGTGCCGCCGGCAGTCCTCCTCGCGGTTGACGGCGGCCTCGGTCCTGACCAGGGCGGCGAGCCCGCGAGACACCTCGATCAGCTGCCCGGACGCCTCGGCGAGCCGCACCGCCTCGTCGGCGTGGGCCAGCGACGCCGTCCAGCGGCCCCGCCAGAACTCGACCACCGACAGCGTGCCGAGCAGGTGCGAGAGCAGCCCCACCGCGCTGGAACCGCGCGCCGTGTACGCGGCGCGGTCCAACAGGTCGTGCGCCTCGTCGAGTTCCTCCGCCGCGAGGTGGCACAGGCCGCCCACCCCGGCGACCGGGTAGGGGAAGGTGGGGTCGGGCGCGGCGAGCGGGCCCGCCAGTTCGCGCAGGAGCGCCCGGCCGGCCTCGGCGTCCCCGCCGAGCAGCAGCACCAGCGTGCGCAGCAGCCGCACGGGCGCAGGCGGCTCGTGCGCGGAGTCGGCGAGCTCCATCGCGGTGGCCGAGGTGCGCCGGGCCGCGGTGAGGTCGCCGACCGCAAGCTCGGTGAGCGCGATGCCGCCGAGCATGATCGCGGCGAGCGCCGGGTCGACCTTCTCGGCCTCGTCGACGGCCGACCTGAGCAGGTCGCGCGAGCGCGTCGGCCGGCCGCGCTGCACGTCCAGGTAGCAGCGGAGCTGGCGGATGTCGAGCTGGGTGCCGAGCTGTTCGGCGTGTTCCAGGGCGCGGTCCAGGATCGCGGCCGCCTCGTCCAGGGATCCCGCGGCCTGTGAGGCGCGGGCCGCGCACAGCAGCCGCTCCGCCTTGCGCTGCCCCTCAGGCGTGAAGCGCGCCGCCCGTTCGTAGAGCCGGGAGGCCAGGGGGTACGCGAGGGTGTCGGGGGCCCCGGCGGCGGCGTTTTCCAGGAGGGACGCCACATGCTCGTCCGGTTCGGCGCCCGATGCGGCCAGATGCCAGGCGTACTGTTCGAGCGCGGGCGCGGTGGCGCCCTGCAGGGAGCGGGCGATGGCGTGGTGGGCCCGCCGCCTGCGCACGGCCGTCGCGCTGTGGTAGACCGCCGAACGCACCAGCGGATGCCGGAAGGCGTACCCGTCCCGCTCCTCGACGACCAGGCCCGCGGCCTCGGCGGTCTCCAGCGACTCGTAGCTGAGCCCGTGCGCCCGCAGCGCCGCCTCGGTGCCCGCCAGCGGCCGGGTCCCGAGGACCGCGAGCAGCAGCATCGCGTCCTGCGCCTCCGAGGGCAGCCTGGCCACGGCGCTGCCGAACGTGTGGGCCAGCATCTCGCCGATGGGCAGCGGCGCCCCGGAGTCCACGTCGTCACCGGCGCCGCTCCCGGCGAGCAGCGCGGGCAGTTCGATCAGCGCCAGGGGATTGCCGCGCGCCTCCGTGAGCAGCCGGGCGGCCTCCCGCTCGGTGAGCTGTGCGGTGCCCTTCTCGGCGATCAGCCGGTGCGCGGACTCGGGGTCGAGGCCGGTGAGGGTGAACGTCTCGATGGAGGCGAGCCGGGACGCGGCCTCCTCCTGCTCGTCGCGGGCGGTGAACAGGACGACGACGCCCTCGCGGCCGAGCCTGCGGGTGGCGAAGGCGAGCGCGTCCAGCGAGTACGGGTCGAGCCACTGCGCGTCGTCGACGGTGACCAGGACCGGGCTCTCCTCGGCGAGCGCGCCGAGCAGGCTGAGCGTGCCCGCGGCCACCGCGAAGCGGTCCTGGGCGACGGCGGGTCCGAGCGCCAGCGCGCCGGTGAGCGCCGCCGCCTGCCGTTCGGGTATGCGGTCGAGGAAGTGCAGGACGGGCCGCAGCAGGTCGGCGAGGCCCACATAGGGCAGGTCGGACTCGACCTCGACGCCGCGCGTGGAGAGCCGCAGCAGGTCGTCGGCCTGCCCGGCGACATGACTGACCAGGCTGGTCTTGCCGATCCCGGCCTCACCGCGGATGAGCAGGGCGCCGCTCTCGCCCCCGCGTGCCTTGTCGATGAGAGCGAGAAGACGCGCGCATTCCGCGGAACGCCCCAGGAGCATACGTAAAGCGTACCGGCGGTACGCGACTTCGGAGAGGCACGGAAGCGGACGGATCTTTTCTTCTCGGGCCGTGCCTCTGTCAACCGTCGCCGCCCCTCGCTACCCTCCGCGCATGATTCCCACGGTGGTCTGGGGCACCGGCAACGTCGGCCGTGCGGCCGTGCGCGCCGTGGTGGCCCATCCCGGTCTCACGCTCGCTGCCGTGCTCGTGCACCACCCCGCCAAGGTCGGCGTCGACGCCGGTGAACTGGCGCGAATGGGGCGGGGGTTGGGGGTGACAGCGACCGATGACGTGGCGGCGGTCCTCGCCGCCGGGCCGCGCGCCGTGGTCTACGCGGCCTCCGGCGACCTGCGCCCCGACGAGGCGCTCGCCGACGTCGTGCGGGCGGTGCGGGCCGGGGCCGTGGTCGTCACGCCCGCGCTGTACCCGCTCTACGAACGGCGGGGCGCACCGCCGGAGTTCAGGGACCCGGTGCTCACGGCCGTCGCGGCGGGCGGCGGGTCGCTGTTCGTCTCCGGTGTGGACCCCGGCTGGGCCAACGACGTCCTGCCGCTCCTTGCCAGCGGCCTCGGCTCCACCGTCGACGCGATCCGCTGCCAGGAGATCTTCGACTACTCGACGTACGACCAGGAGGATTCCGTACGGCACCTGATCGGCATGGGGCACCCGATGGAGTACGAGCCGCCCATGCTGGCGCCCTCGGTGCCGACCATGGTGTGGGGCGGACAGATACGGCTGCTGGCGCGGGCGCTGGACGTCGAACTCGACGGCTTGCGCGAGACGTTGGAGCGCCACCCGCTCGACGCCTCGGTACGCACCCGCACGATGGGCGAGTTCGCGGCGGGCACCCAGGGCGCGGTCCGCTTCGAGGTGCAGGGCGTCGTCGGGGGCGAATCCCGCATCGTCATCGAGCACATCACCCGCATCCACCCCTCCTGCGCGCCCCACTGGCCCTCGCCCCCCGACGGCGGCGACGGCGCCCACCGCGTGATCGTCGAGGGCCGCCCGCGCATCGAGGTCACGGTCGAGGCCACCGACGAGGACGAGAACCGCTCCGCGGGCGGCAACGCCACCGCGGTGGGCCGCCTGGTGAACGCCGTCGACTGGCTGGTGGACGCCGAGCCCGGCCTCTATGACGCGCTCGACGTCCCGCTGCGCCCGGCAGCGGGACGACTGGGAAGGAAGTGACGCATGAGTGGTCCCTTGCGCATCGACATACCCGAGGGCCAGGACGCCATCCCGTACGTGTGGGGCGACATGGTGCCCGAGATCGGGGCGGCCGCGTCGAACTTCTCGCTCGCGGTGTACGCCCACACCACCCTGGGGCTGCGGGAGTTCGAGGCGGCCCGGCTGCGGATCGCCCAGATCAACGGCTGCGCGTTCTGCCTGGACTGGCGCACCGAGCGGGACGGGGACAAGGTCGAGAGCGAGTTCGCCGAGGCGGTGGCCCAGTGGCGTACCACCGACGCCTTCGACGACCGCACCCGGCTGGCCGCGGAGTACGCGGAGCGGTACGCCCTGGACCACCACCATCTGGACGACGCGTTCTGGGCGCGGATGACCGCGCACTACAGCCAGGCGGAGATCGTGGAGCTGAGCATGAGCATCGGGTCGTGGCTCGCCTTCGGCCGGCTCAACCACGTACTCGGGCTCGACACGGTGTGCGTGCTGCCCCGGCCCTGAGGGCCTGTCCTTGAACCCCCGCCCTCGCCCCCGGCGGCGGACTCACAGATCCGTGGCGATGATCTTCTCGATGTTGCGTTCGGCGAGCGCCGTGATGGTGACGAACGGGTTGACGCTGGTGTTGCCCGGGATCAGGGCGCCGTCGATGACATAGAGCCCCGGATAGCCCTGCAGGCGACCGTAGTTGTCGGTGGCCCTGCCGAGCACCGCGCCGCCGAGCGGGTGGTACGTGAGGTGGTCGCCCCAGATCTTGTAGGTGCCGAAGAGGTCGGTGCGGTAGATCGTCCCCTCCTTCGCGTTGATCTTGTCGAAGATCGTCTTGGCGGCGTCGATCGAGGCCTGCTTCCACGCGGTCTGCCAGTTCAGGTCGACCCGGTTCGCGGCCGCGTTCCAGCTGAACGCGGCGCGGTGCGGGGTCCTGGTGATCGACAGGTAGAACGAGGCGTACGTCTCGATGCCGGTGGGCAGCGGCGCCACCTCGGCGAAGACGCCGCCCGCGGCCCAGTTGTCGATGCCGGCCGTCGGGATGGACGACTGGAGCTTGCCGGTGGCGTCCCACAGGTGGTTGGCGCGGCCGCACATGACGTTGCCGTTGTCGCCCCAGCCCTGGCCGATCTCGCCGTTGAGGCGGGGCAGGGCGCCGGTGGCCTTCAGCTTGACCAGGAGCTTGCTGGTGCCGACGCTGCCTGCGGCGAAGAAGACCCGATCGGCGGTCACCGACTTGGTGGCGGTGGTCTCGCCGTCGGTGCCGAGTTGCAGAATCGTGACGGTGTAGCCGCCACCGGCCGCGGGAGTGACCGAGGTGACGCGGTGCAGTGGCGAGATGGTGACCCGTCCGGTCGCCCTGACGCGGGCGAGGTAGGTCTGCTGGAGGGACTTCTTGCCGTGGTTGTTGCCGTAGAGGATCTCACCCGCGAGCGCCGACCTGGGGACGGTGCCCGCCTGCTCCCGCTTCATGTACTCCCAGTCGTAGACGTCGGGCACGAAGGTGAAGCCGAAGCCCGAGCGCTGCGCGTGCTTGCGGCCGATCCGGGCGTACTGGTAGCACTCGGCCGTCTCGAACCAGGCGGGGTCGATGGTGTTCACGCCCAGGCCCGCGTTGGCCCGCGGGTAGTAGGTGCCGTACATCTCGGCGGCGTCGACCGTGGGGAGGATCTCGCCGAAGTTCTCGCGCTTCGGGGTGACCGCCATGCCGCCGTTGACCAGGGAACCGCCGCCGACGCCGCGGCCCTGGTAGACGATGATGCCGCCGAACTCCTCGGCGTCGAGGATTCCGGTGTGGCGCGGCACGTCCTTGTCGAGCGGGAAGCCCAGGAAGTTGCTGATGGGCTGCTTGGTCCGGGTGCGCAGCCAGTACGAACGGACGTCCGGGGCCGTGGTGTTGGCGAAGATCTTGCCGTCGGCGCCCGGGGTGTCCCAGGCCATGCCCATCTCGATCATGTGCACGTCGACACCGGCCTCGGCGAGCCGCAGGGCGGCGACGGACCCGCCGTATCCGCTCCCGATCACCAGGGCCGGTACGTCGGCGCCGTCGGTGATCGGTGCGGCCGTGGCCCTCGCCCGCGCCGGGGAGGCCTGACCGGCCAGCGCGACCGCCCCCAGAATAGAACTCGTTCCCGCGATGAACCTTCGACGTGACACACCATCAGAAGTGGTGCCATGCGCGGCAGATGCGCTCATGTGATCTTCCTCACGTTTGGCTGAACAGAAACGAGTTCTACTGCTGCGAGTGTATGAAGTCACGGCATACCTATGAGTAATTTCCAGCCGCGCGAGGCCCTCAGTGGTCCGGGTGGTTGTCCAGGTGGTGGCCCGCCCAGACCGCCGGGGTACGGCCCGACCACGGGCTCGCCTCCTCCAGCTGTCCCGCGAGGCGGAAGAGCAGGCCTTCGCGCCCGTACCCGGCGGCGAACTGCATGCCGATCGGAAGCCCCGTGCCCGCGTCGGCCATCAGGGGCACGGACATGGCGGGCGTGCCCGAGACATTGAACGCCACGGTGAACGGCGACAGATCGAGCAGGCGGCGGAGCCAGCCAAGACCGTCGAGCTCGGTCGCTCCCTCGGCGTGGGTGCCCAGGGGTACGGGAAGCTCCGGCACCGTCGGGGTGAGCAGCACGTCGTACGTGTCGAAGTGCCGCGCCAGGCTCCGGGAGACCCGGTTGCGGACCGCGAGGGCGTCGACGAACTCGGCGCCGCTCACCCGCCGCCCGTAGTGGTAGCTGGCAAGGACCGGCGGTTCGAGGGTGGTCGAGTCGACGGGCCGGCCGAAGGCGGCCGCCAGTGCGTCGACCGACGCCGTGAGGTTCGCCGTCCACTGGCGGGCGCTGGCAAGCACGAACTCCTCCCAGTCGACCCCGAGACCGGCCTCGGCCTCCACCACGTGGTGGCCGAGGGATTCGAGCAGACCCGCGGTGCGGGAGAGCGCGTCGGCCACGGGCGCGGTGGTGCGGTGGCCGCCCCATGCCTGCCCGAGGACGCCGACCCGCAGGGCGCCCGGCGCGCGGGTGACCTCCTGCGCGTACGGCCGGGGCGGCTCCGGGGCGAAGTAGGGATCGCCCGGCTCCGGGCCGCGTATCAGGTCGAGCAGCACCGCGCTGTCCCGCACCGTGCGGCTGACGCTGCCGTGCACGGCGAGGCCGTTGAAGATCTCGTCGAAATCGGGGCCCGCGGAGACCCGGCCCCGGGTGGGCTTCAGGCCGAAGAGGCCGTTGTAGGAGGCGGGGACGCGGATCGAGCCCGCGGCGTCGGTGGCGTGGGCGATCGGCACCACCCCGGCGGCGACGGCCGCGCCCGCGCCCCCGCTGGAGCCGCCCGCGCTGCGCCGCAGGTCCCATGGGTTGCGGGTCGGGCCGTACAGCACGGGTTCCGTCGTGTTGCTGTAGGCCATCTCCGGCGTCGAGGTGCGGCCGAACGTCACGAGGCCGGCGCGGCGCAACCGCCGCATCAGGAAGGAGTCGGTGGCGCAGACGTGGCCCGCCGCGAGCCGGCTGCCCAGCTCCATGCGCCGCCCCGCCATGGCCACCGCGATGTCCTTGATCAGGAAAGGGACCCCGGCCAGCGGCGAACTGCCGGGGCGGGGCTCGTCGTCGGCCGGCCAGGTCTCCACGACGGCGTTGATCCGCGGATCGACCGCCCGCGTGGCCTCCCGTGCGACCGCCTCCAGTTCGGCGGGGGTCACCTCACCCTTGGCGACCAGCTCGGCGAGCCCGACCGCGTCGTGGCTCACGTACTCGGTGATGCGCACTGTCACTCACTCCCGGCAGAGAAGAAGATACCTTGCGGTGTCGCGCGATACCGCCCGGTATCGCGTGGCACGGGCTGGTACCGTAGCAGCGGGTCGCAGGACCGGCAACGAACGCCAACGCACGGAGTGGTCATGGCATCGACCGTCAGCAGGCCGAGCAGAGTGGCGCAGCTGCCGCCGCGTGAGCGCATCCTCGACGCGGCCGAGGAGCTCTTCGAGAGCGAGGGGATCCGGCGGGTCGGCGTCCAGGCGATCGCCGAGCGGGCGAAGACCACCAAGATGGCGATCTACCGGCACTTCGAGACCAAGGACGCGCTGGTCGCGGAGTGGCTGCGGATCGTCGCCGCCGACTATCGGGCGGCCTTCGACCGGGTCGAGGCCGAGTACCCCGACCGGCCCCGGGAGCAAATTCTGGGCCTCGCCCGCTTCATCGCCGAGGGGCTGCCCGCGGTCTCGCACCGGGGCTGCCCGTTCATCAACTCCATCGCCGAGCTGCCCGACCGCGCCCACCCCGCACGGCAGGTGATCGAGGACCACAAGGCCCACCAGACCCGCAGGCTGGTGGGCATGTGTGCCGCCGCCGGGCTGACCGATCCGGAGCAGGTCGCGGCCGAGATCACCTTCGTACTCGAAGGCGCCCAGGTCAGTACGCAGAACGGCAGCATCGACCGGACGGGCGAGCGGCTGATGCGGATCGTCGAGGGGATCGTGGACCGGTCCCGCCCGTAGTCAACTCGCGCCGGTCACTTGCCAGGTGGGGCGGCGGCCGGAATGCGGCGGTGGATGTCGCTGACCATGTTCCTCATCGACATGCGGAAGATCTCCGCCTGGTGGCCGTCGAGGAACGACGTGTGCCCGAACACCTCAAGGACCACCAGGCCGTGCATGTGCCCCCACGCGCTCAGGAGCAGAGCGGTCGCGGGCGGCGGCAGCGTGCCCATGCCGGTCGGCGGCAGCTGGGACAGCTGCGCCCGGAGTGACGGTGAGAGCTCGGGGGCGTCGGCTGCGGCGAGTTGGGCCGCGGTGAACCCGTGGAACATCTCGCGCTCGAAGATCAGGCTCATCCGGCGCGTCGCCTGCGTGGTCGGGCCCTCGGCGGGCGCTTCGTAGCCGCGCAGCGGTGTGCCGTAGAGGAGTTGGAAGCGCTCCGGGTGGGCGATGCCCCAGCGGCGGTAGCCCTCGGCCGCGACGACCGGGCGCGGCAGGTCAGGATCGGGCGCGGCCTGGTCGACGGCGGCCTGCACGGCGTCGGCCACGTCGCTGTACGCGTGCGTGACCAGCGCCGTGACGAGGGCGTCCCGGTTCGGGAAGTAGTGGTAGAGCGCCTGCACGGTCATGCCGAGGTCGCGGGCGACGGCGCGCAACGACAGGGCGGCGGCCGTCCTGCTCGCGGTGAGCTTCTTCGCCTTCGGCACGGCCGAGATCAGCTTCCTGCAACTCTTCGGCCTGGGCAGCGGACTCGCCATCCTCATCGACGCCCTCGCCGTACGCGGCATCCTGCTGCCCGCCGCGATGCGCCTGCTCGGCCGTTCCGCCTGGTACGCGCCCGGGTTCCTGCGGACGTTCCACGCACGGTTCGGCCTCGGCGAGAAGACCCCCGAGCCCGCACCGGCCACCACCCCCGCCCCCGCGGCCGAGCCGCCGTACGCCAACAGCTCGACGGACGCCTGACCCCGCCGAGCCCCCGGTCGCGGTGCCCGCCTCCCTCCCCCGGAGGCGGGCACCGCCATGCGCAGGGGCAACGCGCCCCGGGCGGTGATAGGGCGGATCCCGCGCAGGCCATCGACCGCGCCCACCCCGCCGGGAGACCATCGCCCCATGCTTCCCTCCACCACGGGCGCGGACCCCGCCGAACCCCGGGCGGCCCTGCGCACGCTGCTCGACCTGCTCGCCCGGGGCGCGCCCGCCGAGGAGTTCGCCCGCCCCGCGGCACGGGCCCGCGAGGCCGGCGCCACTACCGACGACCTGGCCGCCCTCGACGAGGCCACCGACGTGGCGCTGCGCGTCCACCGCACCCTGGGCACGCACCGCCGCCGTGAGGCCGAACTCACCGCGCTGTTCGACACCGCGAGCGACCTGGCCGCGCTGCGCGACCCGGACGCCGTGCTCCGCGCCATCGTGCGCCGCGCCAAACTGCTCCTGGGTACCGACGTCACGTACCTCTCCCTGAACGACGAGGCGGCGGGCGACACCTACATGCGGGTGACCGACGGCAGCGTGGCCGCCGCCTTCCAGCAACTGCGGCTCGGCATGGGCGAGGGCCTCGGCGGCCTCGTCGCCCAGACCGCCCGCCCCTACGTCAGCGGCGACTACCAGCAGGACCCCCGCTTCCACCACACCGACGCCATAGACAGCGCCGTCCGGCAGGAAGGGCTGCGGGCCATCCTCGGCGTACCGCTGCGCCTGGGCCCACGCGTCATCGGCGTGCTCTACGCGGCCGACCGCGCGGCCCGCACGTTCACCACCGAGGAGATCGTGCTGCTCTCCTCACTCGCCGACCACGCCGCCATCGCCATCGACGGTGCCCGCCTGCTCGAGGAGACCCGCGCCGCGCTCGTCGAGCTCAACGCCGCCAACGAGACCATCCGCGCGCACAGCAGCGCCATGCGCCGCGCGGAGCAGGCCCACGACCAGCTCACCGATCTCGTCCTGCGCGGCGGCGGCGCCGACGAGGTGGCCGACGGCATCGCCGCGCTGCTCGACGGCGGGGTCCTCATCCACGACGCGGACGGCGTCGAACTGGCCCGCACCACCGGCGGCACCGGACCGCTGCCGCCGCCCGCGCCCGCCGTCGCCGCCTCGCGCACCAGTGGCCGCGCCGTCCTGCAGGACGGCACCTGGGTCTGCGCGGTCCTCGCGGGCCCCGAGATCCTCGGCAGCATCGCCCTCACCGGGCGCCCCGAACTCGCCGACGCCGACCGGCGGTTGTTCGAGCGGGCCGGCGTCGTCACCGCGCTGCTCCTGCTGCTGCGCAGGTCGGTGGCCGAGACCGAGGACCGGGTGCGCGGCGAACTTCTCGGTGACCTGCTCGCCACCACCGGCGACCCGGCGGGCCTGACGGGCCGCGCCCGCCGCCTGGGCGTCCGGCTCGACCTGCCGCACGCGGTGTTCGTCGCCCACGGCGAGAGCGCGCCACGGCCCCGGCTGCTCGCCGCCGCCCACCGCACCGCCCGTGCCCACAGCGGCCTGGCCGGCCTGCACCACGACAGCGTGGTGATCGTGACCCCCGCCACCGCCCCGGACGCCGACGCGCGGGCGCTCGCCACCGCGCTCGGGCAGGCCGTGGGCGGCCCGGTCACCGTGGGCGCGGCGGGCCCGGCTACCGGACCCGCCGGGCTGCCCGGCGCGCACGCCGAGGCCCTGCGCTGCCTCTCCGCCCTGCGCGCCCTCGGTCACACCGGGCACGGCGCGACCCTCGCGGACCTCGGCTTCGTCGGCCTGCTCATCGGCGAACAGGCCGATCTGGGCGGCTACATCAGGGCCACGCTCGGCCCGGTCCTGGAGTACGACGCCGATCGCGGCACGGAGCTGGTGCGCACCCTGGAGGCGTACTTCGGCCAGGACCGCAGCCTCACCAGGGCCAAGACCGCGCTGCACGTGCACGTGAACACGGTGGTGCAGCGACTGGAACGGGTGGCGCGGCTGCTCGGCGACGACTGGAACACCCCGGCCCGCACCCTGGAGATCCAACTCGCCCTGCGGCTGCACCGGTTGACGCCGCGAGCGTGAGCTTCACGCCAGTGGCAAGTTGTCACATCCGCGGCTGTTGGATCCGTCACCCATGCGACCTACCCTGGAACCGCCTGAAAGGGAGTCGCATGAGCGGACGCATCGAGCGCACCCGAACGAATGCACGACCTGTACAGCACGGCAAAGGGGAGCGGATCGCCGACTGGGCGGACGGGCGGCTCGGCATCAACACCCTTGCCAGGACCCAGATGCGCAAGATCTTCCCCGACCACTGGTCGTTCATGTTCGGGGAGATCTGCCTCTACAGCTTCATCATCCTGATCCTGACCGGCACCTACCTCACCCTGTTCTTCGACCCGAGCATGTCCGAGGTGGCCTACGACGGGACGTACGTACCGCTCAAGGGCGTCCTGGTCTCCCGGGCGTACGAATCCACCGTGGACATCAGCATGGAGGTCCGCGGCGGACTGCTCATCCGGCAGATCCACCACTGGGCCGCGCTCGTCTTCGTCGCCGGGATGCTCGTGCACATGATGCGGGTGTTCTTCACCGGCGCGTTCCGCAAGCCGCGCGAGCTCAACTGGCTCTTCGGCTGGACCCTGTTGTTCCTGGGCATCCTCACCGGTCTGACCGGCTACTCCCTCCCCGACGACATGCTGTCCGGCACCGGCATCCGCTTCGCGCAGGGCGCCATCCTCGCCACCCCCGTCATCGGGACGTACCTCTCCTTCTTCCTGTTCGGCGGGGAGTTCCCGGGCCAGGACATCATCCCGCGGCTCTACCCGATCCATGTGCTGCTGCTCCCGGGCATCATGCTGGGGCTCGTCACCGCCCACCTGATCCTGGTCTTCTACCACAAGCACACCCAGTTCTCCGGGCCCGGCAAGACCGAGAAGAACGTCGTCGGGGCGCCGCTCCTGCCCGTCTACATCGCCAAGGCGGGCGGCTTCTTCTTCCTCGTCTTCGGCGTGCTCGCGATCATGGGCGCGGTCGCCTCCATCAACCCGGTCTTCGCGATCGGTCCCTACCGGCCCGACGTGGTCTCCACCGGCGCCCAGCCCGACTGGTACCTGGGCTTCTCCGAGGGGCTGATCCGGGTGATGCCCAGCTGGGAGATCAACGCCTGGGGGCACACGCTCGAACTCGGCGTCTTCATCCCCTTCACCCTCTTCCCGCTGATCCTCCTCGCGATCGGCGTCTATCCGTTCATCGAGTCCTGGGTCAAGGGCGACAAGAGGGAACACCACATCGCGGACCGGCCGCGCAACGCACCCGTGCGCACCGGTCTCGGTGTCGCCTGGCTCGCGCTCTTCGGCGTGCTGATGGTCGGCGGCGGCAACGACCTGTGGGCCACCCATTTCCACCTCTCCATCAACGCGATCACCTGGTTCGTGCGGGCCGGCTTCTTCCTCGGGCCCGTCGTCGCCTTCTTCGTCACGCACCGGATCTGCCTCGGCCTGCAGCGCAGGGACCAGGAGAAGGTGCTGCACGGGCGCGAGACCGGCACCGTCAAACGGCTTCCGCACGGCGAGTACGTCGAGGTCCACGAACCGCTGCCGCAGTCCGAGCTCTACCGCCTCACCGCCCACGAACAGCCGCGGCCCTACGAGGTCGGGCCCCTGGTCGACGCCAACGGCGTGAGGCGCAAGGTCCCTCGCTCCGACCGGCTCCGCGCCCGCCTCGCCCGCGCCATGTACGGCCCCAAGGCGCAGGTCCCCAAGGCGACTGCGGAGGAGTATCTGGCGATCCAGCGAGGTGAGGGCGACCACCACTGACGGTGCGGCTCGGTTAGCCTCGCACCGTGATGGCATCCGAGAAGACTCCGAAGCTGCTGGCGATCAGCGACCTGCACGTGGCCTACGCGGAGAACAGGAAGTACGTCGAGACCATCAGGCCCGGCACGGACGAGGACTGGCTGATAGTCGCCGGGGACGTCGCCGAGCGCATGGCCGACATCGAGTGGGCGCTGCGCACGCTCGCCGGGCGCTTCGCCAAGGTGGTGTGGTCGCCGGGCAACCACGAGCTGTGGACGCCGAAGGACGATCCGGTCCAGCTGCGCGGCGAGGCGCGCTACCGCCACCTGGTCGAACTCTGCCGCGAGTCGGGCATCGCCACGCCCGAGGACCCCTACCCGGTGTGGCGCGGCGCGGGCGGCCCCGTCGTGGTCGCCCCGCTGTTCGTGCTCTACGACTACTCCTTCCGCCCCGCGGGGACGCACACGAAGGAGCAGGCGCTTGAGGTCGCCCACGAGGCGGGCGTCGTCTGCACCGACGAGTACTTCCTGCACCCCGACCCGTACGCGACCCGCGACGACTGGTCCCGCGCCCGCGTCAAGCAGACCGAGGAGCGGCTCGCCGAGCGGCCCGCGGGCATGCCGACCGTCCTGATCAACCACTGGCCGCTGCTGCGCGAACCCACCCGGGTCCTGCGCTACCCCGAATTCGCGCTCTGGTGCGGCACCGAGCGGACCGCCGACTGGCACGTGAAGTACGAAGCGGCGGCCGTCGTCTACGGCCACCTGCACATCCCGCGCACCACCGTGCACGACGGGGTGCCGCACATCGAGGCGTCCGTCGGCTATCCCCGCGAGTGGCGCAGGGACTTCCACCCCGACCCGCATCTGCGCCAGATCCTGCCCGTGCCCGAACCGGAGTGAGAAGGGGGCTCGTCAGGGCTGTGGCTGCGCGGGAAGTGGCCTGCGGGCGAGGAGTTCGGCCAGGCCCTGGCGGGTCGCGGCGATGACGACGCGGTCCCCGGGACGCAGTTCGTACGCCGGGTCGAGCTCCCACTCCAGAGACGACGTCCGGCCGGACACCTGACCGGATGCCTGGCCGGGCCCGTGGTCCGACGAGCGCTCCAGAGCGACCACGCGCCACGCCCCCGGCCGGAACACCTGAGCGATCCTGCGGCCCGTCAGCTGCGGCTGGAGCGAGACGTCGAGCGCCGCGAAGAGCAGCACCGAGCGCTCGACGGGCAGCGCCCCCAGGATCTGCCGGCCCATCATCGCCCCGGCGAACGCGGGCGCGGCCAGCGCGGACACACTGCGGCTGCGGGTGAGGGCGTTCGGGTGCGCGGCGCGCAGGGTGCGGTACACGGCGGTCGCGAATTCGTCGTCGTACAGGCGCAGCGCCACCCGCAGATCGGGCTTCACCGACCGTGCGTACAGGGCGGCTTCGAGGTTTATGGTGTCCGCGCTGGTCAGGGCGAGCAGCGCGTGCGCGCGGTGCACCTTGGCCGCCTCCAGGACGCCCTCCTCGGTCACGTCGCCGATCACGGTGGGCACCCGCAGACGCCGCGCCAGCGAGATGCCGCGCGCTTCGGGGTCCGCCTCCACGCACACGACGGGGATGTCCAGCTCGCGCAGCCGGGCGAGGACCCGGGTGCCGATCTTGCCGAGACCCAGCAGGACGACGTGGCCCGAGAGGCCGCGCGGCGGGCGGCGCAGCGAGGACGCGGTGCGGAAGGTGCCGAGCGCCTCGAGGACGGCGGCGAAGACGATCGGCAGGAGCAGCAGCCCGACCAGGCCGGAGAGGAGCTGCAGGATCTGCCGGCTCATCGGCCCATCGGTCGCCGGGTCGTTGATCGAGAAGAGGTCGAGGAGCGTCAGGTACGTGGCGTGCAGCGGGGTGTCGTCGGTGGTGACGATCGACGCGATGGCCATGCCGAGCACCGCCGCCGCGAATCCGGCCACCGACCAGCGCAACCGCCGCGAGAACAGCTGCCGCAGCGGTACGCCGCGCCCCGCGAGGAAGCCGGGCGGTGGCGTGGAGCCCGAGTACGAGACGGCCTCCAGGACGAGCGCACCCCGCCCGGGAGCGGCCGCCACGGCGGCGTCGTCCGGCAGCAGCCGGGGCCCCGCGCCGCTGTCCGCGCCCTCCGAACCCTCCGCCCCGGCAGGGTCGTTGGCGGTGGCGGAGAGCAGCGCCAGGGTCGCAAGGCCCTGCGGTGCCACCTCGCCGGGTGCCGGGGGAGTGCGCTCCACCGCGCGCAGCAGCAGTCCGTAGGCGTGTACGACCTTGCTGGTCCCGGCGACCGCGGTGGCCGCGAGGGCGGGCGCCGCGGTGTCCGCGTCGGACAGCACGGTGACGCTGGCGTCGGTGGTGGCCAGGCCGGCCACGGCGGCCGCCTGATCGAGCAGCTCCTCCAGGTGCTGGCCCAGCTTGCGGTTGTACAGCCGGATGACCAGGCGCAGCCGGGGGTTGAGCCGGCGTGCGGCGAGCGCGGTGCGGATGTTGGTCTCGTCGTCGTCGAGCACGAGCGCGAGCGCGGCGGCCTGCGGGATGCCCGCGCCTTCCAGGACCGCGTCGGTGAGCTCGGCGGCCTCCAGCGTCCTTGGCGGGTCCGGCGGATTGCCGCCCTCGCCGTTCCCGCCCCCGTTGCCGGTTCCGCGCGCGACGGCCGCCGTGATGCGCCCAAGCAGCGCCGTCGTCCTGGCCCGGCCCGTCAGCCGGTCGACCGCGCCGCGGCCCGCGGGCGGGACGACGAGGACGACCTGCTCACCGTAGACACCGCGGAGTTCGGCGGCGAGCCGGTGGGCCAGTGCGTTGTCGCTGCCGCACACGACCATGTGGCCGGGGGCGGGCAGTGGCGGGCGCTGCGGGGGGAGCGAAGATGCGTGCGACACAGGGAGAAGAGTGCCTCAAGTGGCCGGGTGGTTCCCGTAGCCGGGCGGCACGCACCACCAACCCTCAAGGCGCACCTGCGATCTCCGGCTCGGGGAGCTGCTCGAACGGCACGGGCAATTGGTGACTGATGTGTCAGTCAGTATCGCAATGAGCTTCTGATGCTTGAGCTGATGTGGCCTGGTGTTGTGGATATCGCAACGCATGGGTACGGTGGCCCACCATGCAGTCAGAGCAGCGGGACGACGTGTCCGAGCGCGTGCGGAAGGTCATCGCGGACGCCGGGGTGACCCAGCGGGAGTTCGCCCGCCGGATCGTGATGGACCCCTCGAAGCTGTCCCGCTCGCTGGGCGGCACCCGCCGGTTCACCGCGGCCGAGCTGGCCCGGATCGCCGCCATCGGGCACGTCGACGCGGGCTGGCTCCTCGGCACGGAGGCGCCCGCGTCCCCGGCCCGGCGGCAGCGTGCCGGGGGGTCGTCCCCCTCACCGGAGGGTGGCCGCCCGTTGCAGATCGTCCGTGAGACCGTCCGCCTCATCGCGGAGCGCGGCTTCCACGCCGTCCGCGTCCAGGACATCGCGGCGGCCTGCGACACCAGTACCGCCGCCATCCATTACCACTTCCCAGGCCGCGACGACCTCCTCGAAGCGGCCGTGCGCTGGTGCATGGACGAGGACACCGTGCGCCGGGCGGCCCGGATCGCGGACGCCGCCGACACCGCCGACGAACTGCGCCAGCTCATCGAGTTGCAGATCCCCCGCACCCCGCAGCAGCGCTGGCAGTGGAGCGTCTGGCTCGACCTGTGGGCGGAGGCCGCGCGCTCCACCGCCGTGGGCCGCCTGCATGCCGACTACTACCGGCAGTGGCGCGCCACCGTCGCCGACGTCATCCGCCGCGGTACCGCCGAAGGCGTCTTCCGTTCCACCGATCCCGAGGCTGCCGCGCTGCGGCTGACGGCGCTGATCGACGGGCTCGCCACGCAGGTGCTCGCCTCGGCGCCGGACGGTGGTGGTTCTGGTACCACTCCTGGTTCTGGTACCGGCCCAGGTTCTGGTACCGGCCCCGGTTCTGGTACCGGTGCCGACGCCATGCATGAGGCGCTCATCGCTTACGTCGACGCGACGCTGACCGCGCACTGACTCCCAGGCCGCCTGCACTTCTACCCCACCCCCGAGGGAGAGTTCCGCATGCCCGTGAACGACAACGTCATCATCACCTGCGCCCTGACCGGTGCGGGCGACACCGTCCGCAAGAGCCCGCACGTGCCCGTGACGCCCGAGCAGATAGCCGCCTCGGCCGTCGAGGCAGCCGAGGCGGGCGCCGCCGTCGTGCACATCCACGTCCGCGACCCCGAGAGCGGCGACCCGTCCCGCGACCCGCGCCTCTACCGCGAGGTCGTCGAGCGCATCAAGGAGACCGGCACCGACGTCGTCATCAACCTGACGGCGGGCATGGGCGGCGACCTCGTCATCGACCCGGACGAGCCGCTCAAGCACCTGCCGGGCACGGACCTCGTCAGCGGGCTCGACCGGCTCCCGCACGTCGAGGAGCTGCTCCCCGACATCTGCACCCTCGACTGCGGATCGCTCAACTTCGGCGACGGCAGCAACCTGTACGTCTCCACGCCCGACATGCTCCGGCAGGGTGCCAAGCGGATCCAGGAGCTGGGCGTCCGCCCCGAGCTGGAGATCTTCGACACGGGTCAGCTCTGGTTCGCCAAGCAGCTACTCGCCGAGGGGCTGCTCGACGAGCCGACCGTCTTCCAGCTCTGCATGGGCGTTCCGTGGGGTGCCCCCGCCGACCCGGGGGTCCTGCAGTCCATGGTCAACATGCTTCCCGAGGGCGCGCAGTGGGCCAGCTTCGCGCTCGGTCGCATGCAGATGCCGTGGGTGGCCCAGTCCATCCTGCTCGGCGGACAGGTCCGCGTCGGGCTTGAGGACAATCTGTACCTGGGCAAGGGCAACAAGGCGACGAACGCGCAGCTGGTCGAGCGGGCGGTCCGGATCACCGAGAGCCTTGGCTCGCGGGTGGCTTCGCCGGACGAGGCCCGGCAGAAGCTTGGCCTTCGGCCTCGGGGATAGCGGGGTGTCGGGGCGCCGTCCTGCCGTCTCGCCGGTCCGCCGGCTTGCGGGGGTGTGTGCGCTGCGGGCCCATTGTGGCTGGTCGCGCAGTACCCCGCGCCCCTGAAGAGCGCCCCTCCGAAGCGCCCGCCCACCGACACACCCTCCCCCACGAAAGGATCCCCACCCTCATGACAACGACCACGAGCACGAGCACGACAACGGCCGCCCCCGAAGAAGTGCGCCGTGTCGCCTGTGTCGGTGCCGGTGTCATCGGTGGCGGCTGGGTCGCCCACTTCCTGGCTCGCGGCTATGACGTCACCGCATGGGACCCCGCCCCCGACGCCGGAACGCGGCTGCGCCGGCTCGTCGGGGCCGCCTGGCCCGCTCTCACCCAGCTCGGCCTCGCCGAAGGCGCCTCGCAGGAGCGGCTCACCGTGACCGCGACCCTCGAAGAGGCCGTCCGCGACGCGCAATTCGTGCAGGAGAGCGCCCCCGAGAAGCTGGAGCTCAAGCGCGACCTGCTCGCCCAACTGGACGCCACCGCGCCCGCCGGCGTCGTCATCGCCTCCTCCACCTCCGGCTACCCGATGACCGACATGCAGACCGAGGCCGCCACCCCGGGCCGCCTGGTCGTCGGGCATCCCTTCAACCCGCCGTACCTCATCCCCCTCGTCGAGGTCGTCGGCGGCGAGCTGACCGACGCCGAGGCCGTCGCCTGGGCGTCCCGCTTCTACGAGGTCGCGGGCAAGTCCGTGATCACGATGAAGAGCGAGGTGCCCGGCTTCATAGCCAACCGCCTCCAGGAAGCCCTGTGGCGCGAGGCCCTGCACATGGTCGCCAACGGCGAGGCCACCGTGCGGGAGATCGACGACTCCATCACCGAGGGCCCCGGCCTGCGCTGGGCGTTCATGGGACCCATGCTCACCTTCGCGCTGGCCGGCGGGGAGGGCGGCATGGCCCACATGCTCGACCACTTCGGCCCGTCCCTGAAGTCGCCGTGGACGCGCCTCGAAGCACCCGAACTCGACAAGAAGCTGTACGACGCCGTGGTCGCCGGATGCGACGAGGAGGCGGACGGCCGCACCATCGCGGACCTCGTCGCCGAGCGCGACCAGGGCGTCATCGACGTCCTGCGCGCCACGGGCCGCCTGAACGGAGGCAAGAAGTGAGCGAGCCCCTGCCCCTGCTGCACCGCACCGTGCGGCCCGAGTGGATCGACTACAACGGCCATATGAGCGAGGCGTTCTACGTCCTCGTCTTCGGCTACGCCACCGACGCCATGATGATCGGGACCGGCCTGCACGCGGGCTACCGCGAGTCCACCGGCTGCTCCCTCTACACCGTCGAGGCGCACGTGCGGTACCTGAACGACGTCTCCGAGGGCGCCCACCTCGCCGTCCGCACCCGCATGCTGGGCGCGGACGCCAAGAAGGCGCGCTTCACGCACGAGATGTACGTGGTCGGGGCCGAGGGCGACGCACCCGCCCCGGACGCCGCCCCCGTGGCGACCACCGAACTGCTCGCGCTCCACGTCGACCAGAACGCGGGCCGCACGACGCCGTTCCCGGACGGGATCCGCGAGCGTCTCGATGCCCTTGCGGAACCGGCACCCGATTGGGCGGGCCGCTCGATCGGCCTGCTTACGGCGGCCCCGGCCGACAGCGGCTGACCGGACCGCTCACAGCGGGATCTGGTAGCGGTTGAGCAGATAGCGGCAGGTGTCGGCGATCTGCTCGTCGGTCAGTGCCGCATCGCAGAGGACTGCGGTGGCCACCAGGCCCTGGAACGCATGGCCGTGGTCCGGGCGGTAGCCGAAGACCGGCCCGGACCAGCCCACCGTGCGGACCCGGTCGTCCCTGCGCAGCTCGTAGGGGTATCCGTTGGTGTACGTCTGGAGCCTGCGGGCCGCGCCCGCCGCGCAGCGGACGGCGTACACCGCCCACTGGTTGTCCGACTCGGCGGTGCGTGAGATCAGCAGGTGGTCCAGCTGCCACCCCTGTCCGTTGCTGCGCAGCGAGCCCGAGCGGCCGGGAGCGGAGTCGAAGGTGGGCAGGCGCTTGGCCACGAAGAACCAGGTCGCGGCGCCACTGGAGCCCTGGAGGGCAGGGAAGGCGTAGTGGCCGCCGGTGAAGCGCAGGGCCGCGAGGCCGTTCACGGCGTCGGTCTGGAACACGGCGGGGCTGCCCACCGGGGCGCCGTGGTGGTGCGCGGGGCTCAGGTCGGTGAGCTCGGTGACGGCGCTGCCGTCGCGCAGCGGGAGGCCTTTGCTGTCGCGCAGGGCGTCGGCGCGGTAGTAGCCGATCAGACCGGGCAGGCTCGGCAGCGGGTCGTACGGCGAGGGCGCGAGCGGCGGCACCGACACCGGGGGCGGCACCGCGCCGATGCCGATCCTGGCGGAGGCGCCGGGGGTGGCCGTGTTGACGGCCAGGGCCATGCCGGTCGGCGGAAGGCCTTCGTACAGGCCCTGCCAGAGGGGGCCGTCCACCGCGATCAGGGCCGGCATCCGCAGATCGGCGTGGTGGTTGAACGACCGCTCGACCTTGCACCAGCCGACGCCCTTGCGCGTGTCCCCGAGCGCTCCGCGCTCGTTGCCGACGAGCCGGATCGCGACCGTGCGTTCGCCTCCGGCGCTTCCGACGCAGTCGCGTACGACCAGCTGCGTCGGGCCGCCGAGGTCGTCCGCGAGGCTCACCCAGATGTAGCTGTCGCGCGGCAGGTCCCCGTCGAAGTCCTCGAAATCGATCATCCAGTTGTCGAGCACCGCTTCGCTCTGGAACAGCTTCACCGCCGATTCGCACACGGCGGAGTCGGTGCAGGGGACATCGCGGTAGGCCACCCGGGACCTCAGCGCCTTGAGCGCGGAGCGGCCGTAGTAGGCGAGGGTCAGATCGGTGGCCGTGGTGTACTGCCCGAAGCTGTAGATCGCGCAGTCGGTCTGGTGCTCGAAGGTGCAGGAGCGCAGCGACACCGGGTAGCTCACCCCGAAGTGGTGCGAGCTCAGGCCCTGGGCGCCGAACTCCACGACCACGTCGTCCATGGCGAAGTTGTAGACGAGCCCGAGGCCGATGGCCTGCCCGTAGTGGGTCGCCTTGGGCGCGAAGGAGAAGCCCCGGACGTCGAGCTTCTCGCAGCCGTTGCCCTCGACGTACTCGCGCAGGTCGTGCGGTACGAAGAAGCCACGTCCGAACACCCCCACGTCGCCCTCCCACAGCACCTGGAGATCGGGCACGCCCGAGGCGCTCTTGTGCACCGGGTCCCTCATCGTCAGGGCGCCGAAGACCCGGCTCTCGACCGTGAGGCAGCGCAGGTCGTCGACCTTGCCGCGCGCGTCCTGCTGCTCCTGCCCCTCCTCCAGGACCTTGTAGCGCAGGACGTCGGAGAAGCGCAGCGCGCCGAAGGTGAGGTCGACGGGGTCGTCCTCGTTGCCGGGCAGGCCCGCCCGGCCCGACGAGTTCTGCCCGATCGCGGCCAGCCGGAACGGGGCGTACCAGTTGGGGGTGAACGCCAATTCCCGGCCGGGCTCCCGCGGGGCCCAGCCGTCGTTGATCAACGAGAGGTCGGGCTGGACCTGGACGCGCTGGGTGGCCTGGCGCCTGTTGGTCCACGCCGTCACCGTGCGGGCGTCCAGGTCGAGTTGGAAGGAGCAGCGCAGCACGGGCTGCGCCGGGTCGAAGGGGATGCGGATCTCGCGGTGCAGGCCGTCGGCGGTGCGGAAGACGAAGACGACCGCCGGTGGGTTCTCGTGCGCGTTGACGTACGCGTAGAACGGGGACGGCTGGTTGAAGGCGTCCTTCATGCCGAACAGCGGCTGCACCGACCAGGGCATGACGTCGTTGCGGATGACGAAGTCGACGGTGAGCTGACGCACCGCCGACCAGTAGGCGCCGTCCGTCGGGCCGAACTGGAAGGGCGAGCAGGGCAGGGTCACCGTGGCCTCGCTCGTCGGCCCGCCGGCGACCGGGGAGGGGACGCGGGTGCGGCATCCCCACCGCTGGTCGGTCACCGAGGTGTCGAGCATGCCGCGCAGATCCGCCCAGTGGCCGTCGCTGAGCGGCTGCCCATGGGTGACGCGGCGCAGCCCGAAGGTCAGCGGGGGCGTGGCCCCGATGGCCCGCAGCGCGCTGGTGCGCCTGCCCTCGCCGACGATGCGGACCCGGTTGCGGTCCACAAGCACCGAGCGCAGGAATTCATAGGGCTGGGGGTCGGCGGGGACGAACACGACCCCGCCGGTGTCCTTGTCCAGGGCGTCCACGGCGTTCTGGAACGCGTCCGAACAGGTCGAGCGGCCCTCGGGGCCGGGGATGGCGTGGAAATCACGGACATTGACGAATACGGGGGCCAAAGGCGCCATGATCCGAGCATATCGGCATGCGGTGCGAGGGCGGAAGGTCTCAATTCAGGGGCTGGTGCGCCGTCTCGGGAAGCCGCAGGTAGACGGCGGACGAGACGACGCAGAGCACGGCCACGTACACGGGAAAGAGCCCGGGGGACCCGATCTCCTTGAAGAGCGTTCCCATGTACGGGGCCGTGCCGCCGAACAGGGCCACGGTGAGCGAGTACGGGAAGCCGATCCCGGCCGCCCGGACCCTCGCGGGGAACACCTCCGCGTTCACGGCGGCCGAGATCGACGTGAAGCCGGTCAGGAGCACCATGCCCGCGCACTGCACGAGCAGCAGCGAAGTGAACGATCCCGTGAGGGACTTGAGCAGCGGCACGCTCAGGGCGGCGAACCCGATGCCGAAGAAGAGCAGCGGCGGCCTGCGTCCGAAGCGGTCCGAGAGCAGGCCGCCGACCGGCTGGAGCAGGGCGAAGAAGGCGAGCGCGACCGTGCCCGCGAGGAGCGCCTGCCCCTTGCTGATATCGGTGTTCAGCTCGGCGTACGTCGGCAGGTACGACGTCCAGGTGTAGTAGGCGAGCGTGCCGCCCGCCGTGATGCCGCAGATCAGCAGGGACTGGCGCGGATGGTGGCGCAGCGCGTCGAAGAGGCCGGGCCGGTCGCCCGGTTCGGCGGGCGCCCGGTGCGTCTCGTGCGCGCCCTGCCTGATCCAGAAGCCGACGAGGCTCAGCGCCGCGCCGGCCAGGAAGGGCAGCCGCCAGCCCCAGCCGTCCATCTGCCCGTCGGAGAGCGTGGCGACGAGGAGGGCCGCGACGCCGGACGCCGCGAGCTGGCCCGCGCTGGTGGAGACGTACTGGAAACTGGAGAACAGGCCTCGCCGTCCGGGTCCTGCCGACTCGACGAGGAACGTCGTCGACGCGGCGAACTCGCCGCCCACCGACAGGCCCTGGAGCAGCCGGGCGCATACCAGGAAGACCGGGGCGAGCACGCCCGCGGCCGCGTACGTCGGCGTCAGGCCGACCAGCAGGCTGCTGCCGCCCATGAGCAGGATCGTGACCGTCAGCGCGGCGCGCCTGCCGCGCCGGTCGGCGACCGCGCCCATGAGCAGACCGCCGACGGGCCGCATGAAGAAGCCCACCGCGAAGACGGCGAAGGTGGCGAGCAGCGGGACGAGGGAGTTGCCGGACCCCTTGGGGAAGACCTGGTCGGCGATGTAGGTGGCGAGGAAGGTGTACGCGTACCAGTCGTACCACTCCACGGCGTTGCCGACCGACGCGGCGAGCAACTGCCGTATCGGGCGCCGCTCGGGGGCGGGGAGGGTGGCGATCACCTGCTGGTCGTGCTGTGTCATGATCACGACTTTCCCCCACGTCGCGGCGCCCCACACGTACTGTCCGTCAGGCGGACAGGGCGGGCCGGGACAGGTGTGCGTCAGCCGGTCGTCGGCCTGTACGCGTGCACCGCCGTCGTCACCAGACACGGCGCGGGCGGCACCACCTCGACGCGCAGGGTGCGACGCGCGGTGTCGTAGTCGATGCCCTCCGTCTCGAACGTGCCCGAGCAGACACTGCGCCGCGGCGCGGCGAAGAGGCTCGTGACGTGTCCGGTCACCGGCTTTCCGGCCAGCGGGCCCGGCAGGTCGACCTGGAGGACGGGGCGGTCCTCGGGCCACAGCTTTCTGGACGCGTCGTTGGAGGCGCAGAGCAGGCGGGTGTCGGAGACGAAGTCGCAGCCCTGGATGTCACGGACCGGCTTGTCGAGCGAGATCTGCCCGGCCTGCGGGAGCGCGCCGCCGGTCGGCGGGGTCGAGGGGTTGAGGAGCGGCGTGGGGAAGACCTGGAGGCGGTTCTGGTCGCCCCACTCGCCGGACACCAGCCACTGCTTGTCCGGCGAGACGGCCGCGAAGGAGTTGTTGAGCTTCTCGCCCGCGTCGAGCTGGTGCTCGTAGAGGTAGCGCTGCCCGGCCGGCGTCGTGACGGCATACATCTTCGACCGGGCCGTGTCGCCGCCCTGGTACGCGTCGAAGGTGTGGCCGTCCGCGACGTCCGGGTCGCCTATGTGCCCCCAGCCCTTGATCCGCAGGTCGAGGGGGATCGAGCCGAGCCCGCGGTGCAGCAGGCTGCCGTCCGCGCGGCTCGCCAGCCCCTGGCTGCCGGTGAGGGAGTTGACGTACGAGGTGCCGGTCTCCTGCCAGCCGCCGGGTCCCGCGGGCGCGGCCGAGGCGCCGCCGCCCGTCGTCACCGCCAGCGTGACGGCGCCGAACAGGGCGGTTGATGCCTTCCAAACGGTCATCGGGGCGCTACCTCCGTGGGGGGTCCGAACGCTGCCGCGCCATCGTACGTAACGTGAGCACCGGTGATAACGGTCCGACAGAAGGCGGTTGAAGAAGTGAAGCTGGTAATTCTCGGCGGGGGCGGATTCCGTGTGCCGCTCGTGTACCGGGCCCTCCTCGGCGACCGCGCGGAGGGCCGCGTCACCGACGTCGTCCTGCACGACCTGGACGCGGCCCGCCTCGACGCCGTCGCCCGCGTCCTGGCCGAGCAGGCCGACGGGATCGCGGACGCGCCCTCCGTCACCGCCACCACCGACCTCGACGATGCGCTGCGCGGCGCCGACTTCGTCTTCTCCGCCATCCGCGTCGGCGGCCTCGAGGGGCGGGCCGCCGACGAGCGCGTGGCTCTCGCCGAGGGCGTCCTCGGGCAGGAGACGGTCGGCGCGGGCGGCATCGCGTACGGGCTGCGCACCGTGCCCGTCGCCGTCGACATCGCGCGCCGCGTCGCCCGGCTCGCCCCCGACGCCTGGGTCATCAACTTCACCAACCCCGCGGGCCTGGTCACCGAGGCCATGTCCCACCACCTCGGCGACCGCGTCATCGGCATCTGCGACTCGCCCGTGGGCCTCGGCCGCCGGGTCGCGCAGGTGCTCGGCGGCGACCCCGACGAAGCCTTCATCGACTACGTGGGCCTCAACCACCTCGGCTGGCTGCGCGGGCTGCACATCGGGGGCCGCGACGAGCTGCCGCGCCTGCTCGCCGACCCCTCGCTCCTCGTCTCCTTCGAGCAGGGCAGGCTCTTTGGCGCCGACTGGCTCCAGTCGCTCGGCGCGATCCCCAACGAATACCTGCACTACTACTACTTCAACCGCGAGACCGTCCGCGCCTATCAGCGGGCCGAGCGGACCCGCGGCGCCTTCCTCCACCACCAGCAGAGCCGCTTCTACGCCGACATGCGGCGCTCCGGCACCCCCGCCCTCAAGACCTGGCACGCCACCCTCGCCGAGCGCGAGGCGGCGTACATGGCGGAGAACAGGGAAGCGGCGGGCGTGGGGGAGCGGGCCGAGGAGGACCTGGAGTCCGGCGGGTACGAGAAGGTCGCCCTCGCCCTGATGCGGGCCATCGCGCGGGACGAGCGGGCGACGCTGATCCTCAACGTCCGCAACGGCACGACCCTCGCCGCCCTCGACGCGGACGCCGTGATCGAGGTGCCCTGCTCCGTCGACGCCAACGGCCCCCACCCCATGTCGGTGGCCCCGCTGCCCGGCCACGCCACCGGCCTGGTGTGCGCGGTCAAGGCGGTCGAACGGGAGGTGCTCGAAGCCGCCGGGAGCGGGTCGGCCGCCACGGCGGTCAAGGCGTTCGCGCTGCACCCGCTGGTGGACTCGGTGACGGTCGCGCGGCGTCTGGTGGAGGGCTACCGGGGCGTGCACCCCGGACTCGCGTACCTGAGATGATCACGACATGAGTCCCGTCGTCTCCATCGGTGCCGCCGCCCGCCGCCCCTGCACACTCGTCGTGTGCCGGGGCTGCTGCTGCGGTGACGCGCGCAAGAATCCCGGTATCGACCACACCTGGCAGCTGGCGCGGCTGCGCTCCGCCGCGGCTGCCTCGCGCGGCCGGTTCACGGTGCGTACGAGCGACTGCCTCGGGCCGTGCGGCCAGGCCAACATCGTCGTGGTTCAACCCTCGTACGAAGGGCGCAGGCGGGGCGGCCGGGCGGCCTGGGTCGGCTTCGTCACGGACGACGCGTCGCTCGACGGGATACTCGACTGGGCCGCCGCGGGCGGCCCGGGCCTGGCCGAGCCGTCGGCCACGCTCGCACTCCAGCTGGTGGACCCCCGCGCGCTGTAGCCGGTGCACGACCTGGCCGGTGCGCGGCTCTCGGCGTCCGGCTCAGTCGGCCAGGACCTGGTCCAGGAAGCCGTTGAGGTTCTGCACGGTCCTGGCGTTCTGCTCCTCCAGGGTGAGGCTCTCCTCGAAGCGGCGGGCCAGCGCCGTCTTCTTCTTCCCGCGTACGTAGAGGGAGCAGGCCAGGTCCGCGCAGACGTACAGCCCGACCGAGTTGCCCTGGCGGCCCGCCGCGCCCGCCTTCGGGGCCACGAGCAGCGTGATGCCGGAACCGGCCTGGGGCGTCACGCAGACCGAGCAGATGCTGGACTTGAACAGGCTCCTGCGCGCCCCGGTCGAGGCGCGCAGGGCGATGCCCACGAGCTCGCCGTCCCGCCAGGTCACGACGTAGCCGCGGTCGGGCGCCTTGGGGTCGCGCCAGCCGAGGAAGTCCAGGTCGGACCAGGGAGTGTCGGCGAAACCGGCAGGCAGGGCGAGTCTGCGGGCCTCGCCCTTGGAGCAGTTCACGAAGGACGCGCGGATCTCGTTCTCACTGACGGACTTCATGATCCGGAAGGTATCAACGGCCCCGGCGGGCCGTCGTGTCATTTTCCGCCCGACGGGCCGGGCCCGGAGCTTCCTGTCAGGCCGGGACCTCGATCACGACCTTGCCCCGTGCGTGGCCGCCCTCCACCGCGCGCAGCGCCTCGTCCGCGCGGTCCAGGGGGTACGTCGCCGTCACGTGCGGGCGCAGCACGCCCGCCACGGCGAGGAGCGCGACCTCGTCGAGTACGGCCGAGGTGCGGGCCCGCGCGACGGGGGCGCCGCCCAGTTCGGCCACGGTCTCCTTGGCCGCCGCAGTGATCAGCTTCTTCCGGTCGGTCAGGAGCTGGGCGACCTCCACCAGGTCCGCGCCGCCGACCAGGTCGAAGACCGCGTCGACACGGTGGCCCGGCGCCGCCTCCCGCACGCGCTCGGCGAGAGCGGGGCCCGGCGGCACGTGGAGCGCGCCCAGCGACTCGACGAACTCCTTCTTGCCCGCGCTCGCCGTGCCCACCACACGCAGCCCGAAGTGCAGGGCGATCTGCGTGGCGGCCACCCCGACACCACCCCCGGCCCCGGTGATCAGCAGCGTCGAACCTGCGGGCAGACCGAGCTGCCGCAGCCCGTCGTACGCCGTCGCCGCCGCGACCGGCAGCACGGCCGCGTCCGTGAAGGAGAGGGCGTCCGGCTTGTGCGCGGCGATGTCGGCGGGGATCAGCGTGAACTCCGCGTACCCGCCGGTGACCGGATTGCCGAACACCGGGTCACCGGCCGCGAACCCCGTGACGCCGGGACCCACCGCCTGAACGATCCCGGACACCTCACTGCCCAGAACCTCGGTCCCGGTCAGGGGCGGCTGGCCGGGACGGCGCTTGCCCGCGCGCAGCTTCCAGTCGACCGGGTTGACGCCGGCCGCGCGCACGGCGACGAGTAGCTGCCCGGGGCCTGGCTCCGGTTTCGCGAGGTCGAGGAAGGCCTCCACCTCGGGGCCGCCGTGTGCGGTGTACGCGTAGACCTTGGGCATCTGGCTCCCTCATTCCGATCGCCCGCCCGCTCATCGTCGGCCGGCGGCTTCCGTGCAGGGGACGACCATGAAGATCGCCCGGCTATTCCCGGCCGGGACAGGTCGGGCCGGACTTGGGGTGCTGAGGTGCGACAACGGGGGCAAGCTTTCGGGTGAGCAGGCTCTGAGCCGACGAGGGAGAGGTCAACGCGGTGGTGCCGACCGACGGGAATGACGAGGATCTGCTCGAGGGGCTGTCCGTGGACGACACCCGGCCCGAGCGCCCGGTGCTCCTCGACGAGCAGGGGAAGCCCCTGCAGACGTGGCGGGAGAACTACCCGTACGAGAAGAAGCTGAGCCGGACGGCGTACGAGCGGAGCAAGCGGATCCTGCAGATCGAGCTGCTGAAGCTGCAGAAGTCGGTGCGCGAGGAGGGCCGCCGCATCGTGGTGGTGTGCGAGGGGCGGGACGCGGCAGGCAAGGGCGGCACGATCAAACGGTTCACCGAGCGCCTCAATCCGCGCGGCGCGCGCACGGTGGCGCTGGACAAGCCGAACGAGCACGAGGCGGGCCAGTGGTACTTCCAGCGGTACGTCGCCCAGCTGCCGTCGGCCGGCGAGATCGTCTTCTTCGACCGGTCCTGGTACAACCGCGCCGGTGTCGAGCCGGTCATGGGGTTCTGCACGCCGCAGGAGCATCTGCACTTCCTGGAGCAGGCCCCGCTGTTCGAGAAGATGATCACCGACGACGGCATCCTCCTCATCAAGTTCTGGTTCTCCGTCTCCCGCGCCGAACAGCGGACGCGCTTCGCGATCCGGCAGGTCGACCCGGTCCGCCAGTGGAAGCTGTCCTCCACCGACCTCGCCTCCCTGGACCTGTGGGATGCCTACACCTATGCGAAGGTGGAGATGTTCCGGGCCACGGACACGCCCCACGCCCCGTGGACGGTGGTGAAGACCAACGACAAGCGGCGCGGCCGGCTGGAGGCCATGCGCCATCTGCTGTTGCAGGTCGACTACGAGGCGAAGGACACCGAGGCGGTGGGCAAGGCCGATCCGCTGATCATCGGCCCCGCCAACACCCTCCTCGAACCGGGGGAGGACCCCACGGACCTCTCACCCAGCAAGCTCGCCCCCAACGACCGGGGACCGGGCAGGCATCCGCGCCTGTGAGGGCCTGCCTTCGCACCCCCGCCGCCACGCCCCGTCGACGTCTACGGCTCAGTACCCCACCGCCCCGTCGATCCGCTCCCTGAGCAGATCGGCGTGGCCGTTGTGGCGTGCGTACTCCTGGATCATGTGCAGGAGGATCCAGCGCAGCGACACCGTGCCGAGCCGGGGGTCCTGCGCCTCGAAGTCGAGGCCTTCGGCCTCCTCGACGAACTTCTCGGCGAACGCCACCTCGGCACGCCACGCCTCCCAGGCCGCGGCGACGGCCTCGCGGTCGGGCTCCGCCGCCACTCCGTCGAAGTCCTCGTCGGCGTTGTCGGGCGTGGCGTAGCGGGGCGCCGGGTCCTGACCTGCGAGGACACGCCGGAACCAGCGGCGCTCCACGTCGGTGAGGTGACGGACCAGGCCGAGCAGCGACAGGGCCGAGGGCGCCGCGGACCGTCGGCCCAACTCGCCCGTCAGGCCCGCGCACTTGAGCTCCAGAGTCGCCCGCTGGGCCCGCAACAAGCTGACGATCATGGCCCGTTCGTCGCCCGTGGTGACCGCGCCGTACCGGGGATCGGTCGGCTCTCCCGTGGCGAAGACGGCCCTTCTGAGCGCAGGGCGTGAAGTGCCTGTAGTGCCTGTAGTGCCTGTAGTGCCTGTAGTGCGTGAAGTCATGTCCTCATCATCGTCCCCCGCCCCGGCCCCGATCGCTCAGGCACCGGTACAGCGCCCCCACCAGGTGGATGCTGCGCAGGTCCTCGCCCGACGTCCCGGCGCCCATGCGGTTCATGGCGTACGCGTAGGAGACGCCGTTCTCCGGGTCGGCGAAGGCGTACGAGCCGCCCATGCCGCCGTGGCCGAACGCCCGGGGATTGGGGCCCGCCTGCCCGTACTGGTTGAGCATGTAGCCGAGGCCCCACGGCCAGGACTCGGCGAGCGGGGTGCCCGCCCGCAGTACCAGGTCCGGCTCGTCCCCTTCGCTCTGCAGCGTGCGCAACCGCTCCAGCGCGCCGGGGGAGAGAAGCCGCCCGCACGCCAACTCCGCGTAGACGGCGGCGAGTCCGCGGGCGGTGGCATGGCCGTTGGCGGCGGGTATCTCCGCACTGCGGTAGGCCGCGCTGTTCACGTCGCCGAGCGGCAGATAGTGCAGGGCCAGCGTGACCGGCGCCATCGGATGGTCCGTCAGCCCGCCGACCGGCGGCTTGGGGGCGTCGCCGAAGGTGCCGCGCGCGGCCGACGACGACGCGCCGGCGGCCGGGACGGGCGGCGCCAGGTCCGCGCACCGCCCGTGCTCGCTCTCCGGCGTGCCGACATGGACGTCCGCGCCCAGCGGCCCGGTCACCTCCGCGCGCAGGAACGCGCCGAGCGAGAGACCGCTGACACGCCGCACCACCTCGCCGACCAGGAAGCCGAACGTCACCGCGTGATAGCCCTGCGCCGTCCCTGGACGCCACCACGGCCGCGTCGCCGCCAGCGCCTCGGTCACCTTCTCCCAGTCGTACGCCGCGCCCGGTGCCATGGGCTCGCTCGGCGCGATCAGCCCGGCGCGGTGGCTGAGCAGCCAGCGCACCGGGATGTCGGCCTTGCCCGCCCGCGCGAACTCCGGCCAGTACCGCGCGACAGGCGCGTCGAAGTCCAACTCGCCCCGGTCGGCGAGCAGATGGGCGCAGAGCGCCGTCATGCCCTTGGTCGTGGAGTAGACGTTCACCAGCGTGTCCCGCTCCCAGGGGCGGGTGCCCGTGCGGTCCGCGTCGCCGCCCCACAGATCGACGACGACCTGTCCGCCGACGGTGGCGGCGACGGACGCCCCGAGTTCGTCCCGCTCGGCGAAACTCCGCTCGAACTCCTTCCGTACGCCCTCGAACCCGGGGGCGCAGATGCCGTGGACGCGCACAGTCATGACTCTCCTCGGTGGCCGGAGCGGGACGGCGGGAAGGGCCGTGGCCGCCATCCTTCCGCATGGTTGCCCATGGCACCTACCCCCGCGACGCCGTGGGTGTGGCGAAGCGGACCCGGCGCGAGGGCGTAGACGTGATGTGAATGTGCTGTGAAAGCACTGGTCAAGTGCGGGCCTTGTCTTATGTCCGCTATGGGGTGGCGGTCCCGAAATGGTGAGGCCTTGTGTCCTGTCGACCAGAGGTTGGACTTCTCTTCACACGCCCGTCACCGGCTCTTCCGTATCGCTTGCTCCCCTTGGCACACTTCACCCCGCTCGCGTCCCCCACATCACACGAGGTCGGATTACCCATGCCTGAACTCAATCGGCGCCGCTTCATGCAGCTGACCGGCGGCACCGCCGCGTTCGCGATGCTCAACCAGAGCATCGCGAAGGCCGCGTCCCTGCCTGCCCGGCGCGCCACCGGCACCATCAAGGACGTCGAGCACGTCGTCGTGCTGATGCAGGAGAACCGTTCCTTCGACCACTACTTCGGCACCATGAAGGGCGTACGCGGCTTCGGCGACCCGCGCCCGGTGACGCTGCCGAACGGCAAGCCGGTCTGGCACCAGCCGAGCGGCGCCAAGGAGGTCCTGCCCTTCCACCCGGACGCCGAGAACCTCGGCATGCAGTTCATCGCGGGCCTCGACCACGACTGGGCGGGCGGCCACAAGGCGTTCAACAACGGCAACTACGACCAGTGGATCCCCGCCAAGTCCGAGCGGACGATGGCGTACCTCGAACGGGACGACATCCCCTTCCACTACGCCCTCGCCGACGCCTTCACCGTCTGCGACGACTACCACTGCTCGTTCATGGGGGCCACCGACCCCAACCGCTACTACATGCTGACCGGCCACGTCGGCAACGACGGCAAGGGCGGCGGCCCGGTCCTCGGCAACCAGGAGGCGGGCTACGACTGGACGACGTACGCGGAGCGCCTGGAGCAGGCGGGCGTTTCCTGGAAGGTGTACCAGGACATCGGTGACGGCCTGGACAAGGCCGGGCACTGGGGCTGGATAGACGACGCGTACCGCGGCAACTACGGCGACAACTCGCTGCTGTACTTCAACAAGTACCGCAACGCCAAGGCGGGCGACCCGCTGTACGAGAAGGCCCGAACCGGCACCAACGCCAAGGCGGGCGACGGCTACTTCGACATCCTCACGGCCGACGTGAAGGCGGACCGGCTGCCGCAGGTCTCCTACATCGCGTGTCCGGAGGCCTTCACCGAGCACCCCAACTGGCCCGTGAACTACGGGGCCTGGTACATCGCGCAGGTCCTGGACGCCCTCACCTCCAACCCCGCGGTGTGGGCGAAGACGGCGCTGTTCATCACGTACGACGAGAACGACGGCTACTTCGACCACATCGTGCCGCCGTACGTCCCGAAGGACGCCAACCAGGGCAAGTCCACCGTGGACACCACCCTGGACTACTTCCCCGGCAACGCCTCCTACGCGGCAGGGCACTACGGCCTCGGCCAGCGTGTCCCCATGCTCGTCGTCTCGCCGTGGAGCACCGGCGGCTACGTCAACTCCGAGGTCTTCGACCACACGTCGATCATCCGGTTCATGGAGCGGCGCTTCGGCGTCAGGGAGCCCAACATCTCGCCGTGGCGCCGGGCGATCTGCGGTGACCTCACCTCCGCCTTCGACTTCGCGGGCAAGGACACCGGCCCGGCGCGGCTGCCCGACACCGCCGCCTACCAGCCGCCGGACGACAAGCGGCACCCCGACTACGTGCCCAAGGCGCCCGCGAATCCGGCGCTGCCCAAGCAGGAGCGCGGCTCCCGGCCCGCCCGCCCGCTGCCGTACGCCCCGCTGGTCGACGGCGCGGCGGACGCGACCGCGGGCAAGTTCACGCTCACCTTCAGCGGCGGTTCCAAGGCCGGCGTCTGCTTCCACGTCCGCTCGGCCAACCGCACCGACGGCCCCTGGACGTACACCGCGGAGGCGGGCAAGACGGTCTCCGACACGTGGAACTCGAAGTACTCCCACGACAGCTACGACCTCTCGGTGTTCGGCCCCAACGGCTTCCTGCGCACTTTCAGGGGCCCCGGCAAGAAGGCGGGTCCCGAGGTCGTCGCCCGGCACGACGGCACGACGGGCAACATCAAGCTGACCTTGAAGAACACGGGCAGCGCCGACGTGAACCTCACGGTGACCAACGCCTACGGCGGCGCGCGCCAGACCTTCAAGGTCAAGGCCGGCGCCTCCGTGCAGCACACCGTCGACCTGCGGTCGACCAAGCGCTGGTACGACCTGACCGTGAAGTCCGACGCGGACGCCGGATTCCTGCGGCGCCTCGCGGGCCACGTGGAGACCGGCGAGGCGGGCGTCAGCGACCCGGCGATCATCACCGGCTGACCGGCCCTCCGCACGCTCCCGCCCCCCGGTGTTGGGGGGCGGGAGCGGCGCCGGAAAAGAAGAGGCCCCGGCCCGTACCGCTGGATAGCATCCAGGGGCATGGCAGCCACCCATCGCCGTGCAGGCGCCCCCGGCAAGCCCGTCCTCGACGGGCTCGAAGAGAAGTGGTCCCGGCGATGGGAGCAGGCGGGCGTATTCGTCTTCGACAGGTCGAGGACGCGGGACGAGGTCTTCTCCATCGACACTCCGCCGCCCACGGTCAGCGGCTCGCTCCACGTCGGCCACGTCTTCTCGTACACCCACACCGACGCGGTCGCCCGCTATCAGCGCATGCGGGGCAAGGAAGTCTTCTATCCCATGAGATGGGACGACAACGGCCTGCCGACCGAGCGCCGCGTCCAGCACCACTTCGGCGTCCGCTGCGACCCCGCCCTGCCGTACGACCCGGACCTCGTCCCGCCCGAGAAGCCCGGCAAGCACCAACTAGCCGTCTCGCGGCGGAACTTCATCGAACTGTGCGAGCGCCTCACTGTCGAGGACGAGAAGGCCTTCGAAGCGCTGTGGCGGCGGCTCGGACTCTCCGTCGACTGGTCGAGGACCTACCGGACCATCGGCGCCGAGGCCCGCGCCACCGCGCAGCTCGCCTTCCTGAACAACCTCGCGCGCGGTGAGGCGTACGTCGCCGAGGCGCCCACCCTGTGGGACGTCACGTTCCGCACGGCGGTCGCCCAGGCCGAGCTGGAGGACCGGGAGCGGCCCGCCGCCCGCCACCGGCTCGCGTTCCACGGAGCGGACGGCCACGCCGTCCTGATCGAGACGACCCGGCCCGAACTGCTCCCCGCCTGCGTCGCCCTCGTCGCCCACCCCGACGACGAGCGCTACAGGCACCTGTTCGGCACGACGGTCCGCACACCGCTCTTCGACGTCGAGGTCCCCGTCCTCGCCCACCGTCTGGCGGCGCCCGGCAAGGGCACGGGCGCCGTCATGGTCTGCACGTTCGGCGACACGACCGATGTCACATGGTGGCGCGAACTGCGCCTCGCCACCCGGTCGGTGATCGGCTGGGACGGCCGCTTCCTCGCCGAGCCGCCGCCCGGCGTCGAGGCGCCGGCCGCCGTCGCCGCGTACGCCGAACTCGCCGGCGCCACCGCGCACACCGCGCGCGAACGCGTCGTCGGCATGCTGCGCGGGAGCGGCGCCCTGGTGGGCGAGCCGCGCGCCGTCACGCACGCGGTCAAGTACTTCGAGAAGGGCGACAAGCCCCTGGAGATCGTCACGACCCGCCAGTGGTACGTCCGCAACGGCGGCAGGGACGCCGCGCTGCGCGAGCGGCTCCTCGCCCGTGGCGCCGAGCTGGCGTGGCATCCGCCGCACATGCGAACCCGCTACGAGAACTGGGTCGGCGGCCTCAACGGCGACTGGCTGATCAGCCGGCAGCGGTTCTTCGGCGTCCCGATCCCCGTCTGGTACCCGCTGGACGGCGCGGGGAGACCCGACCACGAGCACCCGATCGTCCCCGACCGCTCCGCGCTGCCCGTCGACCCGAGCGCGGAGACCCCGCCCGGTTACGAGGCGGACCGGCGCGGCGAGCCGCACGGCTTCATCGGCGACCCGGACGTCATGGACACCTGGGCGACGTCCTCGCTCACCCCGCAGATCGCGGGCGGGTGGCTCGCGGACCCGGACCTGTTCGCGCGGGTCTTCCCGATGGACCTGCGCCCCCAGGCCCACGAGATCATCCGCACCTGGCTGTTCTCCACGGTCGTGCGGGCCCACGCCGAGCACGACGCGCTGCCCTGGCGGCACGCGGCGATCTCGGGCTGGATCCTCGACCCCGACCGCAAGAAGATGGCGAAGACCAAGGGCAACGCGGTCACTCCGGATCACCTCCTCGAACAGCACGGCGCGGACGCCGTCCGCTACTGGGCGGCGAGCGGGCGTCCCGGCACGGACACGGCGTTCGACGTCGGCCAGATGAAGGTCGGCCGCCGCCTGGCCACGAAGGTCCTGAACGTCGGAAGGTTCGTCCTCGGCCTCGGCGCGCCGGAAACCGAGGGCACACCGGGGCCCAAGGGCACGCCGGGGTCCAAGGGCGCGCCGGAGCCCCAAGCCGCCGTCACGGAACCGCTCGACCGCGCCCTGCTGGCCGGGCTGGCGTCGACCGTCGAGGAGGCGACACGGGCCTTCGAGGCCTTCGACTACGCGCGCGCCCTGGAACGTACGGAGCAGCTCTTCTGGCGGTTCTGCGACGACTACGTCGAACTGGTCAAGGCCCGCGCGTACGGCGACCACGGCGACACGGCCGCGGCGGGGTCGGCGCGAGCGGCGCTGCGCACGGCTCTCGACGTCCTGCTGCGCCTTCTCGCGCCGGTCCTGCCGTTCGTCACGGAGGAGGTCTGGTCGTGGTGGCGCGAGGGATCGGTCCATCGCGCGGCGTGGCCGGACGCCGCCGGGCTACGGGCCGGTGCGGGCGACGCGGAGGTCCTCGCCGTCGCCTCGGAGGCCGTCGCCGCGGTCCGCAAGGCGAAGTCACAGGCCTGCCTCTCGATGCGCACGGAGGTCGCGAGGGCGACGGCCACGGCCCCGCGCGCCGCCCTGACCCGCTTCGCGTCGGTTGCGGACGACGTGCGGGCGGCGGGCAGGATCGGGGCGGTGGAGCTGCGGGAGGCGGAAGGGGCGGAGCCGTTGCGGGTCGAGGTGGTGTTCTGAGCGGCTCGGGTGCGCCCCTTGAGGGCGCCGACCGCCCCGGCTGAGGCGGACATCACAACTCAGCATGGGGCTGGCGGGCGGCCCGTGCCCGGGGGGTAGGGTCACCCGGGTGACCACGCATTCGAACACTCCTGCAGGCTGGTACCCGGACCCGCACGGCGCAGCCCAGCTCCTGCGCTGGTGGGACGGCTCCCAATGGACGGAGCACACCACCTCGGCCCAGCAGCAGGCCCAGCAGGTCCCGCAGCAGGCGCAGCAGCAGCCCGCGCAACAGCAGCAGCACGCGCAGGCCCCGGCCGCCGCCCAGCAGCAGGGCCAGTTCGGGCAGCCGCAGGCCCAGCCCGCGCAGCAGCAGGGCCAGTTCGCGCAGCCGCAGGCCCAGTTCGGCCAGGCCCAGGCCCCGGCCCAGCAGGGGCAGTTCGGCCAGCCGCAGGCGAACCCGCACCCGCACCCGCAGGCGGCCCCGGCGGCCGACCCGGCCAAGGTGCAGCGCCAGGTGCAGCAGCAGGCCGGCGTCGCGCCGTCCGCGCAGGGCGGCGGCTCGCTGTTCACCGAGCCGGTCCTCGTCGTGAACCAGAAGGCCAAGCTCATCGAGCTGACGAACGAGTACAGCGTCATGGACCAGGCGGGCAACACGCTCGGCTCGGTCGTCCAGGTGGGCCAGAGCACGCTGAAGAAGGTCGCGCGCTTCGTCTCCAGCATCGACCAGTTCATGACGCACAAGCTGGAGATCCGCGACGCGTACGGCCAGCCGCAGCTCACGCTGACGCGCCCCAAGAAGTTCATGAAGTCCCGGGTGATCGTCGAGCGCCCGGACGGGCAGCCGGTCGGCGAGATCGTCCAGCAGAACATGATCGGCAAGATCAACTTCGGGATGATGGTGGACGGCCGGCAGGTCGGCGCGATCAAGGCGGAGAACTGGCGCGCCTGGAACTTCTCGATCGTCGACCACGCCGACAACGAGGTCGCCCGGATCACGAAGACCTGGGAAGGCCTCGCCAAGACCATGTTCACCACCGCGGACAACTACGTCCTGCAGATCCACTACCAGCTGCCCGAGCCGCTACTGAGCCTGGTCGTGGCGACCGCGCTCACCGTCGACACGGCGCTGAAGCAGGATTCCCGCGGCTTCGGGTGACCGTGCCCCCTGCCGTCCGGCTTCTCGCCCGCCTTCTCGTATGACGACGGCGCCGGCCGCCCCCTTCGTCAGGGGCGACCGGCGCCGTTTCCGTCTGTCCGTCTGTCCGTCTGTCCGTCTGTCCGTTTCCGTCCGTCTGTCCGTCCGTCTCACACGCTCTGCAGGCCGGACGGGGCCGGTCGCGCCCCCTCGGGCGACCCGGGCTGGTCGGGGATGGACAGCAGGGACTCCACCGCGGCACCGCCGGTGACGGACCGGGGCGAACGGGTGAGCACGACCACTCCGTACGCCGCCACTCCGGCGCCCGCCACCGCGAGGGCGACGCCGCCGGCCCCGCCCTGGAGCCGCTCGCCGAGCAGCGCCACGCCGATGACCGAGGCCGCCAGCGGGTTGGACAGGGTCACCACGGCGAGCGGTGCGCCGAGGCCGCCGCGGTAGGCGGTCTGCGAGAGCAGCAGGCCGCCCGCGGCGAGCGCCGCCACCAGGAGCGCCACGACGATCACCTGCGGGCTGAGCAGCGGTCCCGAGCGGTCGGTGACGGCGACCGTCAGGGTCTGGGTGAGCGCCGACGCGACACCCGACGCGAAGCCGGACGCGGTCGCGTGCCGCAGCCCGGGGCGGGTGCCCGGCCGGGAGAGGAAGCCGATGACCGCCATGGTCGCCGCCGCGACGGTCAGCGCCTCGGGCACCGTCAGGCTGTCCTCGGGCGCGGGCCCCGACGCGGTCAGGAGCAGTGCGCCGAGGCCGATGAGGGTGAGGCCCGTGCCGCGCCACTCCAGGCGCGTGACCCGGCGGCCCGCGAGCCGGGCGCCGAGTGGCACGGCCGCGACCAGGGTGAGCGCGCCGAGCGGCTGGACCAGCGTGAGCGGCCCGTACTTCAGGGCCGCCACGTGCAGCAGCGCCGCGGACGCGTTCAGCCCGACCGAGGACCACCAGGTGCCGCTGCCGAGCATCCGCAGGGCGCCGCTCTCGCCCTCGGCGACACGGGAGGCCAGCCGCTCCTGGGCGACCGCCGCGGCGGCGTACGCGGCCGCCGAGACGAGGGAGAGTACGACGGCGAGAAGCGTGGCGCTCATCGGCGGGCTCCCGAGGTGATCAGTTCCGGTGCGGGCGCCGGTGCCGGTGTGGGTGTCAATGGGGCTGTGGCTGTGGCTGTGGCTGTGGCTGGGGCTGTGAGTGCGGGCGTGGGCTCGGGTGCTGGTGCTGGTGCTGGTGCTGGTGCCGGTGTCCGCGTCCGGGGCGGTGCCGAGCGGCGCACGACCCGCGAGCGGCCCGCCTTCGGCAGCCGGATCACCGCGAGCGCGATGCCGAGCAGAGCGGTCGCCGCGAGGGCGTCGAGCCAGTAGTGGTTGGCGGTGCCGACCACCACGAGCAGGGTCAGCAGCGGATGCAGCAGCCACAGCCAGCGCCACCGCGTCGAGGTGGCGACGATCATGCCGACGGCGAGCATCAGCGCCCAGCCGAAGTGCAGGGACGGCATGGCCGCGAACTGGTTCGCCATGGTGTCGGTCGCGGGTTTGGCGGCGTACACCGAAGGCCCGTAGACCTGCGCGGTGTCCATGAGGTGCGCCACGTCGAGCATCCGGGGCGGCGCGAGCGGAAAGCCGAGGTGCAGGACGAGCGCGGCGGCGGTCAGCGCGGCGAGCACCCGCCTCGTCCAGACGTAGTGCCGCGGGCGGCGCAGGTACAGCCAGACAAGGAAGAGCAGCGTCGCCGGGAAGTGCACGGTCGCGTAGTAGGTGTTCGCGACGTGGATCAGCGACTCGCTGCTGAGCAGGGCGTGCTGTACGACGCCTTCGCCCGGCAGGCGCAGGGTGCGCTCGGCGTCCCACACGCGGTGCGCGTTGTGGAAGGCCTCGCCGGTGTGACCGTTGGCGAGCTGCCTGCCGAATTTGTAGACGAGGAAAAGTCCTACGACGAGGAGGAGCTCGCGGACGAGGGGCGGTCGGGCAGATGTGTCCGGCTTCCGGACGGCGGTTGCGCCCGGCTCCCGGACCTCTATGTCCGGCTCCCGTTCGGCAGGCTCGGTTCGGGATTCCATCCCCCGGCCCCTTTACGTGACGACTGGGTGGTGCGGTGCTTGAGCGGAGGATCGCCCCACTCATCGATACGCCAGTGTACCGATACGGAGGCGTACCGGTACACTCGCGTTTCGAAAGGTGCCGATCGAGCCGATCGGCCGCCGTACCGAGGAGAAGAGCCATGACGTCGACGTCGAGCCGCTCGAAGATCACGCCGGAGCGTGAGCAGGAGTTCTACGAGGCCGTCCTCGACCAGCTCCGCGAGTGCGGCTACGACTCGCTGACCATGGAGGGCGTGGCCGCCCGCACCCGTTGCAGCAAGTCCACGCTCTACCGCCAGTGGAAGACCAAGCCCCAGTTCGTGGCCGCCGCGCTGCGCGCCAACCGCTGTGTGCGTTTCGCCGGCATCGACACCGGGAGCCTCGCCGGGGACCTGCGGGAGGCGGCCCGCGCCGCGGGCGAGCAGTCGGGCCGGGACATGATGCTGGTCCAGGCGCTCAGCCACGCGGTCCTCCAGGACGAGGAACTGCAGCGGGCGCTGCGCGAGACGCTGGTCGAGCCGGAACTCCAGGCCGTCGCCGAGATCATCCGGCGCGGCGTCGAGCGCGGCGAGATCCCTGAGGGCCACCCGGCGGTGGAGTTCCTCTCGGTGCAGATGTTCGGCGTGCTGCGGGCCCGGCCCATCCTGGAGGGCGTGTACGCCGACGGGGAGTATCTGACCCGCTTCGTCGAGGCCTGTGTGCTCCCCGCACTGGGCCTCACCTGATCGTGGGCCCGGGTCTGCTGGATGACGACCCGGGCCCGCCCGCGCCGCACCGTGGGGACGGGGGCGGCGCGCACCCCCCGGGCCGGACGGGGTTCCTCCTGAGCGGCGAGGAACCCCGCCCGGCCCGCTGGGCGGGTAGCCGCGCGGCTATACGTTCTTGCCTGCCCCGCCACCGCCGACCGGACCGGCCTTGATCCCCGCGGCGATCTTGTCCATGGCGGACTGCGACGGTGCCTTGTCGTTGACGTCGATGCCCATGCGGACGATGACGATCTTCGACTTGTCGGCGGGCGACGGGAAGGCGAGCGACTCGACGTACCCGTCGTCGCTCTTCTGCGTGACGGCCTTCCACCGGACGCGGTAGCCCTTCCGGCCCGCCACGGTGACCGCCTCGGACGCCAGCACCTTGTGCGAGGTGATCCTGCCGTAGGTCTTGCCGCCGTACCCGGTCTCGGCGTTCTTCCCGATGTCCGCCTTGGCCGCCGCCTCGGGCGTCGTGGCGTCGATCTTCAGCTGCTCGGCCGACTGCGAGAACGCGCTGCCGCGCGTGCACTGCTCCGCGGTGTTCCCGGGGCACGGGATCGGGTTGGTCTGCACCCCTGCGCCGTCCTTGGTGCTCCCACCCCGCCAGCCGTCCGGCACGGGGATCCTGATGCCGTTCACCAGGTCGCTCACGAAACCCGGGTCCTCCTGCGGCGCCCGCTCGTCGGGCGCACCCGGCGATTTCGGCGCGCGGGGCGACTCGGACGCCCCCGGCCCCCGCGGCGCGCCGGCCGACGGCTCCTTGACCGCGGTGCCGCCGCCGTCCCCGTCGTCGTCGGAGGTCAGGGCGTACACGCCCCCGACTATCCCCGCGAGGACGACGATCACCACGCCGGTGGCTATCGCCATGCGCAGCCGCCGCCGTGGGGCGGGCGGCTGCCCGGGGTACGCCGGGAAGGCCGGCTGCGTCGGGTACGCCGTGGTGCCCGCGGCGGCCCGCACCTGGTCCGTCCACACGTTCCCGTCCCACCAGCGCTCGGTGGGAGGACCGCCGGCGATCTGGCCGGGGTCGGGGTACCAGCCTGGGGGAGTCATCTGGGTCATGACCGCCAGCGTAGGAGCACCGCGTGAAAGGTGGATGAGAGGGGCCACTTCTTGTGTGGAGCCGCCGTGTCGGCCCTGCCCCCTGCTCCATCGGCTCGTGTTCTTGCCCTACCGGCCCTTGTCCCCCCGCCCGTTGACGACGAGCTGCACCGGTCCCTCGCTCCTTGCCACTGTCTTCGGCCACGGCGTTCCCGGGCGCCCCGGTGTGATCGAGCCCAGCACGCTCGCGTGCCGCGCTCCGGTACTGGCCGAGACCGTGCCCGGCAGCCCGTGCAGGGTCAGGAAGCCGAGGACGGCGAAGGCGTACGCCTCCTTCGCCGCGGAGGGCAGACCGAGCTCGTCGGAGGTGCGCACAGGAATCCCCCTGCCCAACTCCGCGCGCAGGGCGGCCATCAGGGCCGGGTTGCGCGTCCCGCCCCCCGAGGCGACGACCTCGCAGGACCCGACGGTGCGGACGGCGTCGGCGACCGTGCGGGCGGTGAGGCGGGTGAGCGTGGCGACGACGTCCTCCGGCGGCAGGGCCTCGTACCCCTTCAACGCCTCGCGCAGGTAGGGCAGATGGAAGAGCTCCTTGCCCGTCGTCTTGGGCGCGGGACGTGCGTAGTACGGCTCGGCGAGGAGCCGGGAGAGGAGTTCCTCGTCGACCGTGCCGCGTGCGGCGAGCTCGCCGTCCAGGTCGTAGGCGAGGCGCCCGCCCGTCGCCTCGTGCACCGCGGCGTCGATCAGGGCGTTGGCGGGGCCGGTGTCGAAGGCGGTGCCGTCGGCGGCGGTGATGTTGGCGATGCCGCCGAGGTTGAGGGCGGCCGGGGAGCCGGGCCTGCCGCGCAGCCACATCCGGTCCACCAGGCTGACCAGGGGCGCGCCCTGGCCACCCGCCGCGATGTCACGGGGCCGGAAGTCGGCGACCACCGGCAGGCCGGTCGCCTCGGCGATCCAGGCGGGCTGCCCGATCTGCAGCGTGCCGTGCACCTGCCCGTCCGCCACCCAGTGGTAGACGGTCTGCCCGTGCGAGGCGACCAGCTCGGCCCGTCCGTCGCACAGCTCGCGGTCGGCCTCGACCGCGGCGGCGGCGAAGGCCTGGCCGATCCGGGTGTCCAGACGGCAGACCTCGGCGAGGGTGGTGGCCGCGGGCGGCAGCGCCGCGGCCAGGTCGGCGCGCAACCCCTCGTCGTAGCCGCGGCTGATCAGGCCGAGAGGAGTGAGCGTCAGACGGTCGCCGTCCAGGGACAGATCGGCGGCTGCCGCGTCGATGGCGTCGTACGAGGTCCCTGACATGAGCCCGATCACGCGCACGTGGGGCCTCCTTCCCGGTCGGCTCACCGAATGCGTTTGATCATCGCACCTCGCGGGCCGCGGACGGCTCGTGTTCCGGGAAGACGGACCGCTGCCCGTACGCCGCGAGGGCCCGCCCGCGCCACACCCCCGGGTCCCCCCAGGCGCTCCGCAGCGCCCGCGCCTTGGTGAGCCACAGCGACAGATCGAACTCCGCCGTGTACCCGATCGCCCCGTGCAGCTGGAGCGCCGCGCGGGCCGCCGCGTACGCGGCCTCGCCCGTCGTCACCTTGGCGGCCGCGACATCGCGGGGGGCCATGGTCGTCGCGGCGCCGAACAGCAGCGGCCGGGCGAACTCCAGGCCCACCAGAACATCCGCGAGCCGGTGCTTGACCGCCTGGAACGACCCGATCGGCGCCCCGAACTGCGTGCGCTGCTTCACGTACGCCACGGTCCTGTCGAGCAGCGCCAGGCCCACGCCGAGCGACTGCGCTGCCGTGGCGAGCGCCGCCCAGCGTGCCGCGTGCCGCGCGGCCGTCTTCAGGGCGGGCCCCGAGGCGAGCAACTCCCCGCCGGGCAGCGGCGCGGCGAGGCGCCGCGCCGGGTCCAGGGACCGGCGCACGCGCGCGTGCCCGGGGGCGATCCGCAGGGCGTCGTCGGTCACGGCCAGGATCAGGTCCGCCGCGTCCGCGTCCAGGGCGTGCGGGCCCCCGTCGGGCAGCGTCAGCGTCGCGCTCACCGCGCCGGAGGCAAGGAAGGGCAGCAGGCGTTTGGCCGGTTCCGGCTCACCCTCGTCGGCGAGGTGTGCGAGGAGCGCGGCCGCCGCCACCGTCTCGACGGCCGGCCCCGGCACGGCGTGCCGCCCCAACTCGACGAACGCCACGGCCGTCGCCACCGGCCGCGGCCCCACACCCTCGTACTCCTCGGGAACCGGCAGCGCGAAGACCCCCGCGTCCGCGAGCCGTGCCCACACCGCCCGCCCCGGCGCGTGATCGCCCGCCCCCCACGCGCGCGTGGCCGTCACGGTGTCCGCCGCCGTCAGCATCGCGTCCAGGGAGTGCGCGAACTCCCGCTGCTCGTCGTCGAGGAGGAACCTCATCAGCGGCGTCCCTTCGGCAGGCCGAGCAGCCGCTCGGCGATGATGTCGCGCTGGATCTCGTTGGTACCGGCGTAGATGGGGCCGGCCAGCGAGAAGAGATACCCCTCGGCCCAGCCGGGGCCGTCCACCGGCGGCGCGTCGGTCAGTTCGCCGTCCGGGCCGAGCAGGTCGAGCGCCGTCTCGTGCACGGCGATGTCGTACTCCGACCAGAACACCTTGTTGAGACTCGACTCGGCGCCGATCGTCTGCCCGGCCAGGAATCGCGACGCGTTGGCCCAGGTGAACAACTCATAGGCGCGGGCCCCGATGACGGCGTCGGCGACCCGGTCGCGCAGCGCCGTGTCGGCCGGGTCCGCGTGCGCCTGCCACAGTCCGGCCAGCCGGTCCGCCGCGGCGAGGAAGCGGCCGGGGGAGCGGAGCGTCAGGCCGCGTTCGTTGCCCGTGGTGGACATGGCGATCCGCCAGCCCTGGCCCGGCTCGCCGATCACGTCCTCGTCCGGCACGAACACGTCGTCGAGGAAGAGCTCGGCGAAGGCGGGCTTGCCGTCCAGGCGCCCGACGGGACGGACCGTCACCCCGTCCGCGTCGAGCGGGAACATCAGATACGTCAGGCCCCGGTGCGGCTTGGCCGCACGGTCCGCGCCGTTCCCGTGCGGCTCGCTGCGGAACAGGCCGAACGCGCGGTCGGCGAACGCGGCCCGCGACGACCACGTCTTCTGCCCGCTGACCAGCCAACCGCCGTCCGTGCGCCGGGCGGTGGAGCGCAGCGACGCGAGGTCGGAGCCCGACTCCGGCTCCGACCAGGCCTGCGCCCAGATCACCTCGCCCCTCGCCATGGGCGGCAGCACCCGCGCGCGCTGCTCCTCGGTGCCGAAGTCGAACAGGGTCGGCGCGAGGAGACTGATGCCGTTCTGCGAGACCCGGCCCGGCGCGCCCGCCGCGTAGTACTCCTCCTCGAACACCAGCCACTTGACGATGTCGACGCCCTGTCCGCCGTACTCGTGCGGCCAGGACACCACCGACCAGCGGTCGGCCGCGAGTGTGCGCTCCCACTCGCGGTGGGCGGCGAAGCCCTCCCCGGTCTCCAGGGAGGGGAGCGGCGCGGCCGGTACGTGCGCGGCCAGCCAGGCGCGCGCCCGCCGCCTGAACTCGCCTTCCTCGGCGGTGAAGTCGAGGTCCATCAGTGGCCCACCTCTTCGAATCCGGGATGCGGTTCCGCGATCGCGGCCGGGAACGCTTCGCACTCTTCCCTAACAAGTGTTTGGTAGATTACCCTGAAGGCGGTCAGCGAGTCGAGAGCCCGAATCCGGAACTGGGGAAAGACCATGGACGCACCCGCCTACGTGCCCGCGCACCACCTGCTCGTGGGCCGCACGGCCGTGATCACGGCGGCCGCCGGGGCGGGCATCGGCGGCGCCACCGCGCGCCGCTTCCTCGAAGAGGGCGCGCGGATCGTCATCGGCGACGCACACGCGCGGCGCACCAAGGAGTCGGTGGCGGCGCTCGCGGCGGAGTTCGGCGCCGACCGGGTCGACGGCATGCCGTGCGACGTCACCGACGCGGCGCAGATCGAGGCGCTGTTCGACCTCGCGGAGCGGCACCACGGCCCCCTCGACATCGTGGTGAACAACGCCGGGCTCGGGGGGACCGCCGAACTCGCCGAGATGACCGACGAGCAGTGGGACAAGGTCATCGACGTCACGCTGAACGGCACCTTCCGTTCCACCCGCGCCGCCCTGCGCCGCATGCGGGCCGCCGGGCGGGGCGGCGTACTCGTGAACAACGCGTCGGTGCTCGGCTGGCGCGCCCAGGCGGGCCAGGCGCACTACGCGGCGGCCAAGGCCGGGGTCATGGCCCTCACCCGCTGTGCCGCCGTCGAGGCCGCCCCGCACGCCATCCGGGTCAACGCGGTCTCGCCCAGCCTCGCCATGCACCCCCACCTCGCCAGGGTCACCTCGCCGGAGCTCCTCGAAGAGCTCACCGCACGCGAGGCGTTCGGGCGGCATGCCGAGCCGTGGGAGATAGCCAACGTCATCGTCTTCCTGGCCAGCGGCTACTCCTCGTACATGACGGGGGAGACGGTCTCGGTCAGCAGCCAGCACGCCTAGGGCCCGGCCCGTGCCGGCTCGCGGGACCCGACGGTGAATCCGGCGAAGCGCTTGGGCGGAGAATGACCGTGTGCCGAATCCGAAACAGCAGACCAGCAAGAAGAAGGCCCCGGTGAGCCCCTCGCCCGAGCGGCGCCGTGAACTCCTCGCCATCGCCGCCGACGTCTTCGCCGAGCAGGGGTACAACGCGACCACCGTCCGCAAGATCGCCGACGCCGCGGGCATGCTCGCCGGCAGCCTCTACTACCACTTCGATTCCAAGGAGTCGATGCTCGAAGAGATCCTCCGCACCTTCCTCACCGAGCTGTGGGACGGGTACGACACCGTGCTCCAGGCCCGGCTCGGCCCCCGCGAAACGCTCGAAGCGCTCGTCACCGAGTCCTTCCGGGAGATCGACCGGCACCGCGCCGCCGTCGCGATCTACCAGAAGGAGTCCAGGCACCTGGTCGCACAGCAGCGCTTCCAGTACCTGTCGGACTCGCAGCAGCGCTTCGAGAAGGCCTGGCTGACGACGCTGGAGCGCGGCGTCGCGGAAGGCGTCTTCCGCGACGACCTGGACATCCGGCTCGCCTACCGCTTCGTGCGCGACACCGTCTGGGTCGCCGCGTCCTGGTACCGCCCCGGCGGAGGCCACAGCCCCGAGGAGATCGCCCGTCAGTACCTGTCGATGGTCCTGGACGGCATCTCGCTACGCAAGTGAGCGGCGCCTCCTCCCGCGGCGCCGCCCGACCGAGGAGACCGAGGAGTACACCGTCATGGCCGAGGCCTACATCGTCGAAGCGGTCCGCACCCCCGTCGGCAGGCGCAAGGGGGGCCTCAGCGAGGTCCACCCCGCCGACCTGGGCGCCCATGTCCTCAAGGCGCTCGTCGAGCGCGCCGGCGTCGACCCCGCCGCCGTCGAGGACGTCGTCCTCGGCTGCCTGGACACCGTCGGGCCGCAGGCCGGCGACATCGCCCGCACCAGCTGGCTGGCGGCCGGGTTCCCCGAAGAGGTCCCCGGCGTCACCATCGACCGGCAGTGCGGATCGTCGCAGCAGGCCGTGCACTTCGCGGCGCAGGGCGTGCTGTCCGGCACCCAGGACCTCGTCGTCGCGGGCGGCACCCAGAACATGTCGATGATCCCCATCGCCTTCGCCTCCCGGCAGGCCGCCGAGCCCCTCGGTCTGACCGAGGGCCCCTACGCGGGCAGCGAGGGCTGGCGCTCGCGCTACGGCGACCGGCCCGTCAACCAGTTCCACGGCGCCCAGCTGATCGCCGGGAAGTGGGGGATATCCCGCCGCGACATGGAGGAGTACGCCCTGCGCTCGCACCGGCGGGCGGTCCGCGCCATCGACGAGGGCCGCTTCGACCGCGAACTCGTCGCCCATGGGGAAGTCACCACCGACGAGGGGCCGCGGCGCGACACCACCCTGGAGAAGATGGCGGGCCTGCGGCCCGTCCTCGACGACGGCACGATCACCGCCGCCTGCTCCTCGCAGGTCTCCGACGGCGCGGCGGCGATGCTCATCGCGAGCGAACGGGCCGTGCGGGAGCACGGGTTGACGCCCCGCGCCCGCATCCACCACCTCTCCGTGCGCGGCGAGGACCCCATCCGGATGCTCTCCGCACCGATCCCCGCCACCGCGTACGCCCTCAAGAAGACCGGCATGAGCATCGGGGACATCGACCTCGTCGAGATCAACGAAGCGTTCGCGCCGGTCGTCCTCGCCTGGCTGAAGGAGACCGGCGCCGACCCCGCGAAGGTCAACGTCAACGGCGGCGCGATCGCCCTCGGTCACCCTCTCGGCGCCACCGGTGTGCGGCTGATGACAACCCTCCTGCACGAACTGGAGCGCACCGGCGGCCGGTTCGGGCTCCAGACGATGTGCGAGGGCGGCGGCCAGGCCAACGTGACGATCATCGAACGTCTCTGAGAGCCTGTGTCATATGCCCGGCCGCCCCGGAAGCGGAATGCGGAATGCGGAAGCGGACTCTTCCTCACCCCTTGCGGGAGTACCTGCGCCGACCGCGCTCCATCGCGGCTCCGACCCGGCTAGTCTCGACTTCTGTACGTCGATTGAGCGACCCCGGGAGGTAGCGCGATGACGCAGGGACGGCCCGGAGGGGCCGCAGCCTGGGCCCCGCTGTGGGAGCGCGATGTCGAACTCGCCGCGGCGACCCGGGCCGTCGAGGAGCTGTGCGCCGACGCGACCACCATGGGCGGCCTCATCGTCTTCAGCGGTGAGGCGGGCATCGGCAAGACGGCTCTGCTGGCCGAGGTGCGCCGCATCGCCGACGGCCGTGCCACGGTCTGGAGCGCCCGCGGCGGAGAGGCGGTCACCTCCGTCCCCTTCAACGTCGTACGTCAACTCCTGCAGCCCGCACTCGTCCACCTCGCCCCCGACCAGGCCCGCGAGTACTTCGGCGACTGCTACGACATCGCGGGGCCCGCCCTCGGGATAGCCGAGCCCGGCGGGCGCCAGCCCGATCCGCAAGGCGTCTGCGACGGCCTCGTCGAAGCGGTCTCCCGGCTCACCAGGCTGTACTGGCCGCTCGTCCTCCTCATCGACGACGTGCACTGGGCCGACCAGGAAACGCTGCACTGGCTCGCCACCTTCGCCCAGCGCCTGGACGAACTGCCCGTACTCGTCGTGGTCGCCCGCAGGCCCGGCGAGGCCAAGGGCGACAGCGCCCGCCACCTGGCAGCCGTCGCCGCCAAGGCCCGCTCGTTCACCACCCTGCGCGCCCTCACCCCGGACGCCGCCGCGGGCCTGACCCGCGCCACGCTCGGCGAGCACGCCGACGCCCCGTTCTGCCGCGAGGTCTGGGCGGTCACCGGCGGCAATCCGTACGAATCCGTCGAGCTCCTCGCCAAGGTGCAGGACAGCGAGCTCGAACCGGTCGAGAGCTCCGCCGACGAACTGCGCGCCCTCAACCGCACGGCCCGCGGCCGCGGCCTCGTCGCCCGCCTCGAAGGCCTCGGCACCGACGCCACCCGCTTCGCCTGGGCCGCCGCCATCCTCGGCAGCTCCATCTCCACCGAACTCGCCGCCTCGCTCGCCGGAATGACACTCGAATCCGCCGAGCGGTGCGCGGAGCGGCTGTGCACGGCGCGCATCCTGGTCGACGGCGACGAGGGCCTGGAATTCGTCCATCCGCTGATCGCCACCACGGTCTACGACTCGATCCCCGCGGCCACCCAGACCGCCATGCACGGCCAGGCCGCCTCCGTCATCACCCACTCCGGCCTCGGCGCCGCGGCCGCCTCCCGGCACCTCTTGGAGGTCCACCCGGACGACGACCCCGACCTGGTGGAGCAGTTGCGCGAGGCCGCCGCCGAACACCTCGCCGTCGGCGCGCCCGACGCGGCCCGCCGGTGCCTGGAGCGCGCCCTGAAAGAGCCGCCGCTGCCCGAGATCCACGCCCGCGTGCTCTACGAACTGGGCTGCGCCACCCTCCTCACCTCGCCCGTCACCACCATCCGCCACCTGCGCGAGGCGCTCTCCACCCCCGGCCTCGCCCAGGAGCTGCGCGTCGACGCTGTCTGCCGCCTCTCCCAGGCCCTCGTCCACAACGACCAGCTGGAGGAAGGCCTGCGGGCCATCGCCGAGGAGGCGGCCCGGCTGGAGGAGGGACCCGCACGGCTGCGCCTGCAAGCCGTGCGCTACATGTGGGAAGGCATCCACGCGGGCGAGGAGGACTCGCCCGGCCGCTCGCGGCGGCTCGCCGAGCTCGCGGGCCCCCTCACCGGCCGCGACAACGCCGAGCGCGCCCTGCTGATCCTGCGCGCGTTCGACGCCATGACCCGCGGCGAGAGCGCCGAACTGGTCGTCGAGCTCTGCG